>NZ_CP146022.1:2447476-2753410 GCF_036967205.1 Streptomyces sp. Q6 | reverse complement strand
GCCCTACTTCTTCTCCGACCAGTACGACCTGGGCCTGGAGTACTCGGGCTGGGCACCCCCGGGCACGTACGACCAGGTCGTGCTCCGCGGCGACGCGGGCAAGCGCGAGTTCATCGCCTTCTGGCTCAAGGACGGACAGGTCCTCGCCGGGATGAACGTGAATGTGTGGGACGTCACGGAGCCCATCCAGGAGCTGATCCGCTCCGGCGTACGGCCCGGCGCCGAGCGCCTGTCGGACCCCAGCGTCCCGCTGAACGATCTTCTGGAGGCGTAACGGGAGTGTCGGTGCGGGACCGTAGACTTGCCGCGTGGCAGGCAGGATCAATGACGAGGACGTGAAGGCGGTTCGGGACGCGGTCCCGATCGACGCCGTGGTGTCCGAGTACCTGCAACTGCGCAACGCGGGCGGCGGCAACCTGAAGGGCCTGTGCCCCTTCCACGACGAGAAGTCCCCGTCCTTCCAGGTCAGCCCGAGCAAGGGGTTCTTCCACTGCTTCGGCTGCCAGGAGGGCGGCGACACCATCACGTTCGTGATGAAGGTCGACCACCTCACGTTCTCCGAAGCGGTGGAGCGCCTCGCCGGCCAGGCCGGCATCACGCTCCGCTACGAGGAGGGCGGGTACAACCCGCAGAACCAGCGCGGCGAGCGGATCCGCCTCGTCGAGGCGCACAAGGCGGCCGCCCAGTTCTACGCGGAGCAGCTGGAGTCGCCCGAGGCCGAGATCGGCCGCAAGTTCCTCGCCGAGCGCGGCTTCGACCAGGCCGCCGCCGCCCACTTCGGCGTCGGCTACAGCCCGGCCGGCTGGGACCACCTCACCCGCTATCTGCGCGGCAAGGGCTTCAGCGACAAGGAGCTGACCCTCTCCGGGATCTCCCAGGAGGGCCGCCGCGGCCCCATCGACCGGTTCCGCGGCCGCCTCATGTGGCCGATCCGCGACATCGGCGGCGAGGTCGTCGGCTTCGGCGCCCGCCGTCTGCGCGACGACGACAACGGCCCCAAGTACCTGAACACGCCCGAAACGCCGATCTACAAGAAGTCCCAGGTCCTGTACGGCATCGACCTCGCGAAGAAGGACATCGCCAAGTCCAGCCGAGCGGTCGTCGTCGAGGGCTACACGGACGTCATGGCCTGCCACCTCGCCGGTGTCACCACCGCCATCGCGACCTGCGGCACGGCCTTCGGCACCGACCACATCAAGATCCTGCGCCGCCTCCTGATGGACAACGGCTCGGCCCGGGTGATCTTCACCTTCGACGGCGACGCGGCGGGCCAGAAGGCCGCCCTGCGCGCCTTCGAGGACGACCAGAAGTTCGCCGCCGAGACGTACATCGCGATCGCGCCGGACAACATGGACCCGTGCGACCTGCGCCTCGCCAAGGGCGACGAAGCGGTCGCCGACCTGGTCGAACCCCGCACGCCGCTCTTCGAGTTCGCGCTGCGCCAGATCGTCGGCCGCTACGACCTGGAGACCCCGGCGGGCCGCGCCGCCGCGCTCGACGAGGCGGCGCCCGTCGTCGCCCGTATCAAGAACAGCGCCTCGCAGCACGAGGTCGCCGTCCAGCTCGCCGGCATGCTCGGCATCCTCGACACCCAGTTCGTCGTCAAGCGGGTCGCGCAGCTGGCCCGCTGGGCGCGCGACCGAGGCGGCAAGGGCCCGGCGCCCACGCGCGGCCAGGCCCCGGTGGAGGCCGCCTCGGGCCCCGCGTTCGGCGGCCCCGCGCTCACCCTGCGCAACCCGGTCTACGCGACCGAGCGCGAGCTCCTCAAGCTCGCCCTCCAGTACCCGCACCTGGTCTCCCCGGCCTTCGACGCCTACGGGATCGACGAGTTCACGGCCGCGCCCTACGCCGCCGTACGCCTGGCGGTCCTGGAGGCGGGCGGCGCCGAGCAGGGCATCCAGGACCCGCACGAGTACCTGGTCAGGGTCCGTGACGCGGCACCCGACGACGCGGTGCGGGCCATGGTGACCGAGCTCGCCGTCGAGGCGATCCACCGCAAGACCGTCGACGAGGCGTACGCGGGCGAGCAGCTCGTCTGGGTCCGCCGGCGCGCCGTCGACCGCCGCATCCGCGATGTCCAGGGCACCCTGACCCGCCTCGGCTCCGGCGGCGACCCGACCCAACTGGCAGCCGTGCAGAACGAGTTGTGGGTGCTCCAGCAGTACGGGCAGGCCCTGCGCGAGCGAGGCGCGGAAGCGCTCTAGAGCGGACCGCGCGCCCGGCCGCACATTCACGCGCTGTTTGTAGCCGTATCGGTCGGGGCAGAGTGGGCACCCGTACATCACGGTAACCGCGCGGTCACGCACCGGACTCAAAAAGTCAACGCACGCCCCTCGTGGCGGCACTGTGTCGTACTCCACACTGGGTTGCGGTGCCTGAGTCCTCGGAGCGCGGCCGGACCCCGGACAACGGGTCCGACACCCCCGCGGTTCCGCTCATCGTGTACGGGACGGACAGCGGCGAGGCCGCCGCTGACGCCCCTCGGCCGCACGCCTCAGCAGCGATCACCTTGGAGGTCGCCCCCGTGCAGACCCAGACCCTCAGTCAGAGCGACAGCACAGCGCAGGCCCTCACCGATCCGGCAGCCGTGGCGGACAGCGACGTCCTCACCACGGTGCCGCCCCAGAGTCGTGCCGCGCACCACCCGGAGGCGGACGCCGCGGACCCCGAAGCGCCGGACGAGCCCACGGCCACCGAACCGGTCGAACCGCCCGAACCCGTGCGCGGCGCCCGCGCCGACACCAGCGGCCCGTCCTCCGACCTGTTCCGCCAGTACCTGCGCGAGATCGGCCGCATCCCGCTGCTCACCGCCGCGGACGAGGTGGAGCTCGCGCGCCGCGTCGAAGCGGGCCTGTTCGCCGAGGAGAAGCTCGCCCACGCCCCCGACCTGGACTCCCAACTCGCCCTCGACCTCGACAAACTGGTCGTCATGGGCCGGATGGCCAAGCGCCGCCTCATCGAGGCGAACCTGCGCCTGGTCGTCTCCGTGGCCAAGCGGTACGTGGGCCGCGGCCTGACCATGCTCGACCTGGTCCAGGAGGGAAACCTCGGCCTGATCCGGGCCGTCGAGAAGTTCGACTACGCCCGCGGCTACAAGTTCTCGACGTACGCGACCTGGTGGATCCGCCAGGCGATGAGCCGGGCCCTCGCCGACCAGGCCCGCACGATCCGCGTCCCGGTCCACGTCGTCGAACTCATCAACCGCGTCGTCCGGGTGCAGCGCCGCATGCTTCAGGAACGCGGCTACGAACCGACACCGGAAGAGGTCGCGGCCCACCTGGACCTCCCGCACGAGCGGGTCAGCGAAGTCCTGCGGCTGGCCCAGGAACCCGTCTCCCTGCACGCCCCGGTGGGCGAGGAGGACGACGTCGCGCTCGGCGACCTCATCGAGGACGGCGACGCGACCAGCCCCGTGGAATCGGCGGCGTTCCTCCTGCTCAGGGAACACCTGGAGGCCGTCCTGTCGACGCTCGGGGAGCGCGAGCGCAAGGTCGTCCAGCTCCGCTACGGCCTCGCCGACGGCCGCCCCCGCACCCTGGAGGAGATCGGCCGCATCTTCGGGGTGACACGGGAACGCATCCGCCAGATCGAGTCCAAGACCCTCAACAAACTCAGGGACCACGCCTTCGCGGACCAGCTGAGGGGTTACTTGGACTGAAGCTGATCAAGCCCCGCCGGCGACTGAGGCGCGAGGTCCGGGGCGGAGCCCCGCGACCGCAACCCCGGCAGGGCTTCCCGATCAGTCGACCTCGGCGACCGCCTGAGCGAACTGGGCCTCGTACAACCGCTGATAAGCCCCGCCGGAGGCGACCAGCGCGTCGTGCGAGCCCTGCTCCACGATCGCCCCGTTCTCCATGACCAGAATCGTGTCGGCATCGCGGATCGTCGACAGACGGTGCGCGATGACGAACGACGTACGACCGGCGGCGAGCCGCGCCATGGCCTTCTGGATGAGCACCTCGGTCCGGGTGTCCACCGAGCTGGTCGCCTCGTCGAGGACCAGTATCACGGGGTCGGACAGGAAGGCCCGCGCGATGGTGATGAGCTGCTTCTCACCCGCGCTGACGCCCGTGCCCTCGTCGTCGATCACGGTGTCGTACCCGTCGGGCAGCGTCCGGATGAACCGGTCGGCGTGCGCGGCCCGCGCCGCCTCCTCGATCTCCTCCGGCGAGACGTCCTTCGCGGCGCCGTACGCGATGTTCTCCGCGATGGTGCCGCCGAACAGCCAGGTGTCCTGGAGCACCATGCCGATACCGGCCCGCAGTTCGTCGCGCGACATCGTCGCGATGTCGACCCCGTCGAGCGTGATGCGCCCCCCGGTGACGTCGTAGAACCGCAGCAGCAGATTGACGAGCGTGGTCTTGCCCGCGCCCGTCGGCCCGACGATCGCGACCGTGTGCCCCGGCTCCGCCGTCAGCGAGAGGTCCTCGATGAGCGGCTTGTCCTCGTCGTAGCGGAAGGCGACGTGCTCGAACTCGACGTGCCCGCGCAGGTTCTGCGGCTTCGCACCCGGCACCGGATCCGCCGACTGCTCCTCCGCGTCGAGGAGTTCGAAGATCCGCTCGGCGGACGCGACACCCGACTGCACCAGGTTCGCCATCGACGCCACCTGCGTCAGCGGCATCGAGAACTGCCGCGAGTACTGGATGAAGGCCTGCACGTCGCCGATGGAGAGCGACCCGCTGGCCACCCTCAACCCGCCGACCACGGCGACCAGCACATAGTTCAGGTTCGAGATGAAGAACATCAGCGGCTGCATGATGCCGCTGTTGAACTGCGCCTTGAACGAGGCCTCGTACAGCGCTTCGTTCTGCTCGGCGAACTGCTCGGCCGACTCCTGCTGCCGCCCGAACACCTTCACCAGGTTGTGGCCCGTGTACATCTCCTCGACGTGCGCGTTCAGCACACCCGTGGTCTTCCACTGCTGCACGAACTGCGGCTGCGACCGCTTGCCGACCTTCGCCGCGACGAGCACCGACAGCGGCACCGTCACCAGCGCGACCAGCGCGAGCAGCCACGAGATCCAGAACATCATCACGAGGACGCCGACGATGGTCAGCAGCGAGTTGAGCATCTGCCCCATCGTCTGCTGGAGCGTCTGCCCGATGTTGTCGATGTCGTTCGTCGCCCGGCTCAGCACCTCGCCGCGCTTCTGCTTGTCGTAGTACGACAGCGGAAGCCGCGACAGCTTCGCCTGCATGTCGCCGCGGAGCTTCGCCACGGCCAGGTTGATCGCCCGGTTGGCCAGCCGCGTGCCGATCATCATGGACACGCCCGCCACCGCGAACACCGCGAGCGCGAGCAGCAGCACCTCGCCGATCGCCCCGAAGTCCACGCCCTGGCCGGGCGTGAAGTCGACGCCGCCGAGCATGTCGGCCATGCCGCCGTCACCCTTGGCCCGCAGGCCCTCGATGACCTGCTCCTTGGTCTGCCCGGCCGGCAGCTGCCCGCCGACGATCCCGCCGAACAGCAGGTCGGTGGCGTGCCCCAGGATCTTCGGCCCGACCACCGAAAGGCCCACACTGATCACCACCGCGACCAGCACCCCGACCACCGACGCGCGATGCGCCGCGAGCCGCTTCAGGAGCCGCTTGCCCGACCCCTTGAAGTCCATCGAGCGCGCGTTGGGCCCACCGGCCGCCATCCGCGCCGCCATCGGCCCACTCATCAGGCGGCCTCCGCTTCCGTCAGCTGGGAGAGGACGATCTCCCGGTACGTCTCGTTCCCGGCCATCAGCTCGTGGTGGCGCCCGGTGCCGACCACCCGGCCCTCGTCGAGCACGATGATCCGGTCCGCGTCGCGGATCGTCGCGACCCGCTGGGCCACGATCACCACGGTCGAGTCGGCCGTCTCCGCCCCCAGCGCACGGCGCAGCGCCGCGTCGGTGGCGTAGTCGAGCGCGGAGAAGGAGTCGTCGAAGAGATAGATCTCGGGCCGCTGCACGAGCGTGCGCGCGATCGCGAGCCGCTGCCGCTGACCACCCGAGACGTTCGTCCCGCCCTGCGTGATCGGCGCGTCCAGCCCGCCTTCGAGGCGGGAGACGAAGTCCTTGGCCTGCGCCACCTCCAGCGCGTGCCACAGCTCCTCGTCGGTCGCGTCGGGATGCCCGTACCGCAGGTTCGAGCCGACGGTCCCGGAGAACAGGTACGGCTTCTGCGGGACGAGTCCGACGGTCTTCGCCATCAGGACCGGATCGATCTCGCGGACGTCCTCGCCGTCGACGTACACGACGCCCGCGGTGGTGTCGTACAGCCGCGGCACGAGCCCGAGCAGCGTCGACTTGCCGCTGCCGGTCGAGCCGATGACCGCGGTGGTCTCGCCGGGCAGCGCGATCAGGTCGACCCCGCGCAGCACGGGCTCCTCGGCGCCCGGGTAGCCGAAGTCGGCGCCCCGGATCTCCAGGTGCCCGCGCCGCCGCAGTTCCCGTACGGAGTTCTCGGGGGCCGGCGGCACGACGCTCGACTCGGTCGCGAGGACCTCCTGGATGCGCTCGGCGCACACCTCGGCGCGCGGCACCTGCATGAACATGAAGGTGGCCATCATCACGCTCATCACGATCTGCATCAGATACGCGAGGAACGCGGTCAGGTCACCGATCTGCATGCCGCCGCTGTTGATCCGGT
Organism: Streptomyces sp. Q6; assembly: GCF_036967205.1. Classification (NCBI taxonomy): domain Bacteria; kingdom Bacillati; phylum Actinomycetota; class Actinomycetes; order Kitasatosporales; family Streptomycetaceae; genus Streptomyces; species Streptomyces citrinus. Next base: position 2,746,787 of record NZ_CP146022.1, on the reverse strand, counting down.
GCGCGCCGAACCAGACGACGGCGATCGAGGCGACGTTCACGATCGTCATGACGAACGGGAACATCAGCGCCATGATCCGGCCGGTGGCCAGCGACGTCTCCGTCAGATCCCAGTTGGCCCGGCCGAACCGGTCCTTCTCGAAGTCGTCGCGCACGAAGGCGCGGATGACGCGGTTGCCGGTGATCTGCTCGCGCAGCACCCGGTTCACCGTGTCCAGCTTGACCTGCATGGACCGGAACAGCGGTCGCATCCTGCGGATGATCAGCGACAGCACGATCGCCATCACCGGCAGCACGGCGAGCAGCACACCGGACAGCGGCACGTCGAGCCCCAGGGCCATGACCACACCGCCGACGCACATGATCGGCGCCGACACCATGAGCGTGAAGCCCATGAGCACCAGCATCTGGACCTGCTGCACGTCGTTCGTGGTCCGGGTGATCAGCGAGGGCGCCCCGAACTGGCCGACCTCACGCGCCGAGAACGACTGCACCCGGTCGAAGATCCCGCCCCGCATGTCCCGCCCGAGAGCGGCGGCGGTGCGCGCGCCGAAGTAGACGGCGCCGGTGTTGCAGACGACCTGCACGACGGTGACGCCCAGCATCAGGGCGCCGAAGGTCAGGATGTAGCCGGTGTCGCCGTTGACGACACCGTTGTCGATGATGTCCGCGTTCAGCGTGGGCAGGTACAGCGCGGCACAGGTCTGCAGGAACTGCAGCAGCACCAGCAGCCCGATGGGTTTCTTGTACGGCCCGAGATAGGTCCGCAGGAGTTGTATGAGCACGCTCTGTCTCTCGTGGGTCGGCGGTCTGAGGGTGAGCGGTGGACAGGGGAGGGCGACGGGGGAGAGCGGTACGTCCTCGTCCCGACGGGCGAAACGAAGACGCATGGACCCCTATCGTCGGACACTCCACCCGCGTTACCTCAACCGATTGACCCAAGAGCGTTCAAAGACCGGCCACGGGGTGCTACGGCGGACCGTCAGGCGAACGCACCGGGGTGGATCTGCTCCCGCACCGCCCGGTACTGCTGGCGCACCGCCTGCCCGACCGCCAGCTCCTCGCCCGGCTCGAAGACCTGGGTGGCCGCGCCCTGCCACATCGGCAGCTGCCCGGTCATCGCCCACGCGGCCTGGCGCGCCGCGCCGATCGCCGCGTAGTCCGCGGGCTGCGGCACCACGACCTGCGTCCCGAACAGCATCGGCGCCGCACCCTGTACTGCGTGCAGCTCGGCGGCCGCGCCCAGCAGGAACACCCGCCGCACCTCGACACCCCGCCCGCGCAGCACGTCCAGCGCGTCCGCGAGCCCGCACAGCATGCCCTCGAAGGCCGCGCGCGCCAGATGCTCGGGCCGCATGGACTCCCGCCGCAGCCCGCTCAGCGTCCCCGCGGTGTGCGGCAGGTTCGGCGTCTTCTCGCCCTCCAGATACGGCAGGAGTACGAGACCGTGGGCGCCCGGTGTCGACTTCACGGCGAGCTCGGACAGCTCCTCGAGCCCTCCGTCGAGCCCCAGCATCTCCGCGGTGGCGCGGGGCGCCCGCACCGCGTTCAACGTATGCACCACCGGCAGATGCATGCCGGTCGCGTCGGCGAGCGACGTAATGGCACCGCTGGAGTCGACCAGCGCCTCATGGTGCACGGCCATCACGGAACCGGAGGCCCCGAGCGACACGACGGCGTCGCCGGCCCGCACCCCGAGCCCGAACGCGGCGGCCATGGTCTCCCCGGTCCCGGCCGAGATGATCAACCCCTCCGGGGTCGTCCCCGCGGCGTCGCCGGGACCGAGCACCTCCGGCAGCACCGCCTGGTGCCCCAGCGCGAGCTCCACGAGGTCGGGCCGCCACGAGCCGCTCGCCGCCGACCAGTACCCGGTGCCCGAGGCGCCGCCCCGGTCGGTGGTCCGGCGCGCGGGGCGCCCGAGCAGCTGCCACACGAGCCAGTCGTGGGCCTGTAGAAGGGTGCCCACCCGCTGCGCGTTCTCCGGCTCGGTCCGCGCGAGCCAGCGCAGCTTCGCGATCGGCAGCGGCGCCTGCGGCACGCAGCCGACGGCCTCGGCCCACGCCTCGCGCGAGCCGAGCCGGTCGATCAGGTCCGCGGCGGCCGCCTGCGCCCGCTTGTCGCCGCCCACCAGGGCCGGGCGCACGGTGTTGCCCTGGGCGTCCAGCGGCACCAGGGCGTTCTGCTGCGCCGAGACGCCGATGGCCTGCACGCCTTCGAGCAGCCCGCCGCCCGCGGCTTCGCCGAGCGACAGCAGCCAGGCCTGGGGATCCACGTCGGAGGGCCGACCGCCCCCTTCGGCCGTCTCCAGCGGATGCGGGGCGTACCCCTGCCGGAGCACGGCCCCGGTGTCCGCGTCACAAACGACGATGCGTGTGAAATCGGGCGAACTGTCCAGCCCGGCGACTATCCCCATGCCGGAAATTCTGCCGTACCGCGCGCCACTCCCGTACCGCTACGTGTTGCTGGTGCCCCAGTCGTCGCTCTCGGTCCGGTCGCCGCGATCCCGCAGTGAGCGGACGCGGTCGGCCACCGAGTCGGGGACCCGGCTCTCGACCTTCTCGCTCACGGAGTGGAACGCCTTCCCGGCGTAGGTCCGGGTCTGCTGTGCGGCGGACTCCGCGGTGTTGCGCACCGTGGGGTTCTGGGAGATCTCGCGTGCGGTCTTCTTCAACTTCTCGTACCGCTCGCGGCCGGCCCGCGTCCCCAGCACGTAACCCAGGGCCAGACCGCCGATGAATGTGAGCCGGTAGCGCATGTCGGCCACCCTTCCCTAGCAAGGTTCGAGGTCGTATCTGACAGGCTCGGTGATCGCAGGGGGGATACCGATTGGCGGAGCACCCCCCTGCTTGCGCTAATGTATGTGTCGCAGCGAGCGCACGCCGCCTGGCAAGTACCCAGGTAGGTACGTTCGAAGCAACGAGACATTCCCCTGTAGCTCAATTGGCAGAGCAGCCGACTGTTAATCGGCAGGTTACTGGTTCGAGTCCAGTCGGGGGAGCTCGATCTCCTGTAGCTCAATTGGCAGAGCAGCCGACTGTTAATCGGCAGGTTACTGGTTCGAGTCCAGTCGGGAGAGCTGTCGAACAAGCCCCCTCGGTGAACACGCCGGGGGGCTTTTTCGTGCGCGGTGGAACCGACCGCGTACCTGCGGAGTCCTCAAGGTCGTGCAGAGCCGAACCATCCGAGGCAGGAGATCGTATGAGCGGCTATGCTGCGGCAGACGGCGCGCACACTTGTACGCGCCACGCCGTGACGGGGCGGTAGCTCAGCCGGTTAGAGCAGCGGACTCATAATCCGTCGGCCGTGGGTTCGAGTCCCACCCGCCCCACCAAGGTTGGTAGAGCAGAATCGTTCTGACCTGCCTGTACGTAACCTGATGACCCGTCACTAAAACAGTGGCGGGTCATTTGTCACTCCATGGGCCGCATCCCGGAGCCGCCCGAGCCACTCCGTGGCCAGGCGGCGGCCGTTCGGGAGGCGGTCGTCGCGGTCCCAGCGCCAGGTGGTGACCATCGCGAGGACGAGCGTCCGGCAGGCGCGCAGGACGGTCTGGTCGACGCCCGGACAGTGCGCGCCGACCTCTTCGGGTGCGTGGGCCAGGTCGAAGGCGACGGGGCCGCGGCAGCATGTCTCGAAGTCGATGAACCGTGGGCCGCTCTCCGTGGCGAGCAGGTTGCCCGGGTGGGGCTCGCCGTGCAGGAGTTGCTCGGGGCCACCGTGCTCGGCCACCACGCGGCTCAGGTCGCTGAGGGTGGCGCGGAGCAGTGCCCGGTCCGCGTCGGCGAGTGCCGGGGTGCGGTCGGGGTCCGCCAGGAGGCGCATGGCCTGGGCGATCCGGTCCGTGTAGTGCGGGGTCGGGACGTCCAGGGTGCGCATGCCGCTGTGCAGGCGGTGGAGCGCCTGGGCGTAGGCGGGCGCGGGGATCTCGGGCCGGGGCGTGGGCGCGTAGTACGTCCACAGGGTGATGTCGAAGCCGTCGCGTTCGAGGACGCGCGGTCCACAGGCGGGCGTGGCGACCGGGCAGCCGGCCTCGGTGAGCCGCTGGGCGAGCGCGATCTCGAACCGGGCGACCCCGTGCGCGGCCGGTGCCACGCGGGCCACGACGTCGCAGGGGAGCAGGCGCAGGGTCAGTTTGTTCGAGTCGTGGAGGACGAGCGCCTCGGTGGCCGGTAGACCGAGGGCGGTGGCGGTGTCCAGGGCCGCGGTCCTCGCGCGGGCCGACTCCGGTGCCTGCATCGTCGCTCGGCCCCTCCCGTGATGGAATCCGCACGGCCTAGGTGTATTGACCCGCAGGGTTGTTGACGCGGGTGATGGGTGGCTGGCCGCCGAGTGCGGTGTGGCTGCGGTGGTGGTTGTAGGTGTGCAGGAAGTCTGCCAGGGCCGCGGTGCGTTCGTCGTTTGAGGTGTAGAGCCGCAGGTAGGCCCATTCCTCGAGCAGGGTGCGGTTGAAGCGTTCGACCTTGCCGTTGGTCTGGGGCCGGTAGGCGCGGGTGAGCTTGCCACTCGCGCCGAGTTCGGCCAGGACGTTCTTCCAGGCCAGGCCCTTGCGGTAGGCCCAGGCGTTGTCCGTCAGCACGCGTTCGATGCGGGTGATGCCCATCTCGGCGAAGAACGCGGCCGCGCGGGTGAGGAAGGCCGCGCAGGTCGCGGCCTTCTCGTCCGGGTGGATCTCGCTGTAGGCGAGGCGGGAGTGGTCGTCGACGGCCGAGTGGATGTAGTCGTAACCCATGTTGTTGCGGGTGACGCGGCCGGCCTGGCGGCCCAGGGCCTTGTGGCCGCCGCCGTCGGGAATCCGGCCGAGTTTCTTCACGTCGATGTGGATCAGTTCGCCGGGCCGGTCGCGTTCGTAACGGCGGATCACGGTGCCGGTCGGCCGGTCGATCCAGGACAGCCGGTTCAGCCGGTGGCGGGTCAGAACGCGGTGCACGGTCGAGGCGGGCAGTCCCAGGATCGGGCCGATCCGGGCCGGCCCGAGCTTGCGGTCGGTCCGCAGCCGGCAGACGTCGGCCTCGATACTCGCCGGGGTCCGATGCGGTGTCGTCAAAGGCCTGCTGGAGCGGTCGGCCAGGCCCGCCCCGCCCTCGGCTCGCCACCGCCGGAGCCATTTATGGGCGGTCGCCCGCGAGATGCCCATCTCGGCGGCGACATGGGCGACGGGACGGCCGGACGCGACACGTTCGACCAGCAGGCGCCTGCCGTGCACGGTCAGCCGGGCATTACGGTGGGACACGAAGACCTCCGTGTGGTGCAGTCCTAGACAGCTCCACCACACCGGAGGTCTTCGCCATGATCAAGACCCGCCAGTGTCAACAACGCTCGTGATCAATACACCTAGGGCCGCACAGCCCACGGCCGCACAGCCTAGGGCCGCGAGGCCGTCACACGTCAGGGGGCGACTGCCAGGTCACCGTCGTCGTGGCCTCGCCGTCGTCGCGGGCGCCGTCGTCCGCCACCGTCAGGCGGACGCCGGGGCGGCCGTCCGGAAGGGTCGCCTCCGCGTCGACCGTGACGTCGATACGGGAGATCGGTGAGCGGCGCGACGCGGCCGCCAGAGCGCGGCGCAGGGCCGTCAGGAGGTGGCCCTGGACCTGGTCGCCCAGGGTCGCGTCGACCGCGCCGTGGAAGTGGACCGAGGGGGCGAAGCCGAGGATCGCCGCAGCGCCCGCCGTCTCGCGCAGCACCCTGCCGCGGAACGTCGTCGGGGCGTCGGCGGGCGGCTGCTGCAACGCGAAGATCGTGGTGCGGACCTCCTGGATCGTCGACTCCAGCTCGTCGATCGCCTGGGTGAGCGCGTCGTGGACGTCCTCGACCTGGGCGCGGCGCTGTGTCGACTCCAGCATCATGCCCGTCGCGAACAGCCGCTGGACGACCAGGTCGTGCAGGTCACGGGCGATGCGGTCGCGGTCCTCGAAGACGGCCAGGCGCTCGCGGCCCGCCTGCGCGTCGGCCAGCACCAGCGCGAGCGCCGCCTGCGAGGCGAACTGGGTCGCCAGGAGGTGGTCGACCGACGTGTAGGGGCGGGCGCCGCGGGCGCGCGGCAGGGCGAGCGTGCCGATCAGTTTTCCCGCGGCCTGGAGCGGGAGCATCATGCTCGGCCCGAAGCGGGAGCGGACGTCCGTCGTCATTCGCGGGTCCGTCGCCGAGTCCTCGATGAACACCGGCTCCCCGGTGAGGAGCTGGGCGAGGACGGCGCTGCCGGGCAGGATCGTCGTACCGAGCAGTCCGTGCGGGTCGTCCGTCGTGGACGCGGCGACGATCTCCATGCCGCCGGCCTCCGTGGGCTGGAGGACGACGCCGGCCGCCGCGTCGGCGAGCAGCCTGGCCCGTTCGGCGACCGTGGTCAGGGCGTCGCCCGCGCGGCCGGTGAGCAGCGCCGTGGTGACGGCGGCGGCGCCCTCGATCCAGCGCTCGCGCTGCTTGGCGGTCTCGTACAGGCGGGCGTTGCCGATGGCGATGCCCGCCTGCGTGGCGAGCAGCCGCAGCAGATCGAGGTCGTCGTCGGTGAAGCCGCCCGGGGAGCGCTTGCCGGTGAGGCGCAGCCGCCCGAAGACCGTCTGTTGTACGTGGATGGGGACGGCGAGGACGTCCGGTTGGTGCACGACCGAGTCGGCGGCCTCGTCGGGCGGCGCGTCCGGCCGCGCCTCCCCGGTCACGACCTCCTCGACGACGGTGCCGTGCCCCGGGTCGAAGACGCCGAGCACGCCGTGCTCGGCGCAGGTCAGGGCGGCGGCACTGTCCACCAGGTGCTGGAGCGTGGCCCGTAGTTCGAGGTCGGTGCCGACGCTGAGCACGGCCTCCAGGAGGACGGAGAGGCCGGCCGGGACGCCGGGGTCGCGCGGTGCTGCGGTCATGGTTCCAGGCGTCCCCGTGCGTTCGCTGCGGCCGGTCGGCGGATCGGCCGGGTCAGCCGGTCAGCGGGTCGAGGACCAGCGGCTGGATCCTGCCCTCCATCATCGCGCCCAGGCCCTGCACCGCGCACACGTCGGGGCGTTCGGCGATGTGCACCGGCATGCCCGTCGCGTCGCGCAGCATCTGGTCGAGGCCCGGGAGCAGCGCGCTGCCGCCGACCATCATGATGCCGCGGTCCGCGAGGTCGGCGACGAGGTCCGGCGGGCAGTCCCGCAGCACCTTGCCGATGCCGTCGAGGACGGCGGTCAGCGGCGTGTGGATCGCGCGGCGCACGGCGGAGGTGTCGACGTGCACGGAGCGGGCCAGGCCGGTCGCCACGTCGCGGCCGTGGATCTCGGTCTGCTCCGGGCCGTGCGGGGTCAGGCCGTTGCCGCTCAGGGCGAGCTGCAGAGGCCGTACGGACTGCGAGGGGAGCATCAACTCGTGCTGCTGGCGCAGGTGTTGCACCACCGCGTGGTCGATGGCGTCGCCGCCGACCGGCACCCGGTCCGCGGTGACGATCGCCCCCAGCGAGAGGACGGCGATCTGTGTCGTGGCCGCGCCACAGACGATGATCATCGTGGCCTCGGGCTGCTCCACCGGCAGCCCGCAGCCGACGGCCGCGGCGATCAGGGTGTCGACCAGTTCGACGCGGCGCGCGCCGAGGCCGACCAGGGTCTCCACGGCGGCGCGCTGGGCGAGCGGGTCGGCGTCGTGCGGGGTGCAGGCCGCCGCGCGCAGCCGGGGCTTGCGGCGCAGGGTGCGGCGGAGCTTCTCGCCGAGTAGGTGGCGCAGCATCCGCTGGGCCATCTCGATGTCGACGACGGTGCCGCCGGAGACGGGCCGTACGACGCGGATGTAGGAAGGGGTGCGCCCCGTCATCTTCTCCGCGAACTCGCCGACCGCGATCAGGGCGCCGGTGCGGGTGTTGATCGCCGCCGCGCTCGGCTCGTCGACGACGAGGCCGGAGCCCTTCACGTAGACGCGGGTGCGCGCGGCACCCAGATCGACGGCGAAGTGGCAGCGGCGCAACTGCTCCAGACTGACGGTCATGGCAGATCCTCCCGAGAGCGCAGACCGTGGGTGGACCACGGATCCGCGGTCCTCCTGGCATCGTGCGGGCCGGGTCCGCGGAGCGCGCGCTGGGATGGGCCGGGCGGGGCGGGGCCGGGCGGGTGAAAAATCCCATGACCGGACCGGCCGGGGCCGCCGCCGGCCCGCGTCGCCTCACTTCTGACGGGCGGCGTACGTCTCTCTGCTGGCCAGGATCTCGCCGTTGTGCTCGATGGCCCAGCCCGCGAGCGTCAGGGCGGGCGGGATGAGGCTCTTGCCGAGGGCGGTGAGCTCGTACTCGACGCGGGGCGGCACCTCCGCGTAGGCGGTGCGGGAGACGAGGCCGTCGCGTTCGAGATGGCGCAGGGTCAGGGTGAGCATCCGCTGCGAGATGCCGGGGATGTGCTCCTTCAGTTCGGTGAAGCGCATCCGGCCGTCGTCGAGCGTGGCCACGATCAGCATCGTCCACTTGTCGCAGATCCGGTCCAGGATCGCGCGGATCGCCCGCCCGCCGTCTCCCCTGATCATGCACGTGTGCTGGTACTCGTCCACGGTGTCTCCTCGACCGTCCTGTGTGCCTGACGCACATCCGTGTGCCTTTTGTAGGCCTCCCGCCGGTCACTCATCATGGGGCAACTTACGGTTCGTAACCATTGGCCGGGGAGGCCGTCATGCACGTCGCGTACTGGATCGTCGCCGCTCTGCTCGCCCTGTTCTACGCCTACGCGGGCGGAAAGAAGGTGGTGCAGGGGCAGGAGGAGCTACGGCCGATGATGGCCTGGGTCGACCAGGTACCCATGCCGTACGTACGGGCCATCGGCGCCCTGGAGATACTCGGCGCCCTCGGTCTCGTCCTGCCGCCGCTGACCGGCATCGCGGTGGGCCTCGCGGTGGCCGCGGCGGCGGGGCTCGTGCTGGTCCAGCTCGGCGGGGCGACGCTGCACCTGCTGCGCGGCGAGGCCCGGGTGATCGGGCTGAACGTGGTGCTGCTCGTGCTCGCGGCGGTGGCGGGGTGGCTGGGCACCGGGCTGCTCTAGGCGGTCCTCAGCGCCTGATGCCGCGTGCCGCGTCGACCAGTTCGGACAGGTGCCGTACGACGAGGAGGGCGCCGTCCTCCGTGAGGCGTGCGGCGTCGCGGGACGTCGCGGCGTAGCCGACGAAGGGGAGGTCGATGGCACGGGCCGCCCGAAGCTCGGCGGGGGACGAGCCGATCAGGACGCCGTGCTGGGTGGGGACACCCAGCAGGTGCAGGGCGCGGTGCAGGACGTCGGGGTGGGGCATCAGGTAGTCCGGGTCGTCGGAGCGGCCGTGCACGGCGGCCCGTAAGGCCGGTGAACGGCCTTGCAGGTAGGTCGAGATGACGTGCGGGGCCACGTCGGAGACGACGGAGACCGGGCGCCCCGTGGCGTTCAGGGCGCGCACGAGGAGGTCCGCGTCGCGGTGCGGGCGGGCGGTGCGCAGGGCGCTCAGTTCCAGCTCTTCCAGGCGTTCGCGCAGGGCGCGCGACAGCGCGGCGTCGTCCGCGAAGAAGCGCAGGACATCAAGGGGACGAGAGTCGAGCGACGAGGTGACGGGGAGTCTGTCGGACGCGGCGGGACCGTCGAGGCGTCCGCGGTGGGCGAGGAGGCCGGCCGAGTAGTTGGCCAGCGCGGCCGTGTCGTTGTGCCGTTGCGTGTGCAGATCGAGCAGGAGTCCGTCGAAGCCGAGGAGGTAGGCCTCGGCGGTCGTGAGGACCTCGTTGAGGATGCGGGCCGTTCCGGACGCGTGGGCCGGTGCGGGAGCGGCGGGCTCCGGTCCTCGTTCCGGCACGGTCTTCGGGAGGCGCCAGCGGACCGTGTAGCCGGGCAGCGGGCGGCGGTCGAGTTCCTCCTCGGCCGCCGCCCGGTCGCCCCCGTGCAGGGCCTGGGTCAGACGTTCCGCGAGGAGCGTGGGCAGGTCCAGGTCAGGGGCGAGCGCGACCTCCACCGGATCGGCGACGCGGACGTCGACGCGGGCGCCGAGCAGGACCTCGTCCAGGTCGTACGTGTACTGGGTCAGGTCGATCTCGTAGAACTCCCAGCTGAACTCGGAGCGTTGGGGAGCGGTCAGGGTGAGACTGCCGTCGGGGCGGACGTAGACCGGGACGGTGTTCGGGGTGAGGTCGACGCCGTCACCGGGGAGGGGGAGCGGGCCGCGGGCGAAGGAGTCGGGTGGGGCCGGGCTCGCGGGAGGGGCCAGCAGACGCAGGCGCTCGACGAGCATGTTCAGCGTCTGCCTGCCGGTCGGATGGTTGAGGGCGGCGTGGGCGAGGGCGAGGGCGTCGGCGCGCCGGGGGCCGGCGAGTGCGACGGGGCGGCCCAGTTCGGCGGCCAGCGCGTCGGCGAGGCCGCGGCGCCGGGCCCGCGTGTCCAGCATGGGGCGTGACCGCAGGGCCTCGGCCAGGCGGAAGCGGTCGTCGAGCGCGCTCGGCACGGAGTCGCGGGAGTGCGGAACCGGCAGGCCCGAACCGACCCGGCGCACGAACTCCGTGGCCGCCTCGGTGCCCGCGAGATGGTCGACCAGGTGGCAGAGGAAGGACAGCCCGTCCGGATGCCCCAGCGTCGCCTCCGCCAGTTCCCCGGCGTCGACCGGCGACACCATGTGGATGTCCAGGAGATCGTGCAACAGGCGCGCGCACAAGGTGAGCTGGGCGGGAGTGTTCAGCTCCCGGGTCTCCGTCAGCGCCGCCGTGAGCAGGCCGGGCGGGAAGGCCGCGCCCTGGTGTGCGAGGGCCTCCTCGACGCGGGCGACGCTCGTCGGCGCGTACCGGACGACGGCCTCCAGGAGGGCGCGGCGGCCGTCCGGGACGCGCAGGGCCGCGGAGGCGAGTACGGGACCGGGACTGGACGCGTCGAGGCGCGGGGTGAGGCCCGCGCTCCGCAGCGCCGTATTGAGGGAGTCGACGAGCGCGTGGCGCAGCGGTGTGCTGGTCCACTCCCGCGTCACGTCGTCGATCACCCAGCCGAGTTGCTCCACCGTGCTGCGGGCCAGGAGCTGGTGCTTCCAGACGTCCGGCGCACCGCCGAGCGGACTCAGCGGGCGCATGCCGAGGGCCAGGGCGCGCTCGCGCGGCACCAGGTCGAGGGATGCCGTGACCTCCACGGGGGCCGGGAGGTGGCTCGCGACGATCGGGATGCGGGAGCCCATCGGCCAGAACGTGACGCTCACCCGGCCGTCGACGGGCGTCTCGGCGACCAGGCGCGTGAGGTGCTCCACCGTCGTGGCCAGCAGCAGATCCGTCGCCGCGGCATCGGTCAGGACGACCTCGCAGACCGTCGGGGTGGTGGTGGACATCCGGTACGTGTCGGGGCCGAGGCCCGCGACCGCCGTCAACTCGGCTGCCAGCGACTCCACTTGTCCGGGCCGCGCGTCCTGTGCCGAGAACAGGGCGGAGGCGTGCGCCAGGCGCCCGCCGGAGGGCGCGGCGGGTGGAGTGCCGAGGCGTCCGCGGGTCCGTGCGTGCATCCGCAGCAGGTCCGCCCGGCCGGGGTTCTCGACCAGGAGCGCCACCAGGGCCGCCTCGGCGCGGTCCAGATCGCCGGAGTCCAGGTCCAGCTCGACGAGTTGGCGGCGCAGGGCGAAGCGCCGCTCTTCGAGGTGGGCGCGGATCTGTGCGGCGCCGGGGCCGGGGACCCCGTCGAGAGGCGTTCCGTAGAAGAGGTCGAGGGCGGCGGTGGCGTGCGCGCGGGCGGCCTCCGTGTCCCCGGCCGCGACAGCCGTCGCGACATCGACCTCCCGGCTCGCCAGTACGTCCACGTCGAGGTGGTCGGCGCTGATGTGGACGGCGTACCCGGTCCGGGTCTTGGCGATCAGGGCCACGTCGTCGTCGGCCGATCGCCTCGCCCAGGCGGCGATCTGGTTGCCGGCGTCGGAGGGCGGCTCGTCGCCCCAGAGGGCATGCGCGATCGCCGCCAGCGGGACGACGCGTCCGGGGTCACTCAACAGGGCGCACAGGAAAGCCTGCTGGCGCGGCCCCGGAGTGGCGAGGTCGCCGTTCGGCAGGGTGATCCTCGGGGCGCCGAGAAGCTGGAAGGAGCGCTCCGGGGGCAGGGGGTCGGGGCTGTTCGCCAACTGCCCCTCGGCCAGGTCGAACAGGGCCCGATCGGCCGCGTGCGCGTCGGGTCCGGCCAGGGCGAGGGCCACGTGCGGCACGATGTCGAACGAGGCGAGCAGCCGCCCGAGTTCGAGCAGATCCTGCCGCAGTTCGTACGCGCTGTGCGGGCCGTACCAGAACCGGGTCAGCTTGGTGGTGCCGTCCGGCAGCAGCAGGACGCGGGACGGGAGCAGTTCGCCGAGCGTGACGCCCGCGTCGTGCAGCGCCCGGACCCCGCGGGCGAGATCCTGCGCCAGCCGGTCCCGCCGACGTGCGATCAGCCGGGGTGTGCGCAGCAGCGCGTCCAGCGGGATCCCGTCCAGATGCTCCATGACGACGTACGCGTCCCCGTCCGTGAACCCGTGGTCCAGGACCCGGGCCACGTTCGGGTGGTCGAGTCCGGTCAGTCTGCCGGCGACCCGCCGGAAGGCGGCGGGGTCGGAGGTCGCGAACCGCTCCACGATCACCGTGCCGCCCTGGTCGAGGTCGCGGGCCAGCCAGACGGACCCGCGCGCCCCGATCGCCCGGTCGAGGAGATAGCGGCCGCCGAGCCGCCGCACGCTCTCCTCGGTCACGGCCGCCACCGCGTCCTCGCGCGCGCCCCGCGTCGACGCCGCGAAGTCGCCCGGTGCCGCGCCCGCCCGGTCGTCGATCAGGGCCCCGCGCTCGGCGAGGAACAGGGTCGTACGGCCGCGCGCCGAGCGCGGCAGCGTGCGCAGCAGCAACGCGCGGACGCCCGGCCGGAAGGCGTAGGAGCCCGGCGGGCCCGCGTCCTGCGTGAGCATGCCGGAGAGGATGACCTCGGCCAGGTGCGAGGGGCGCGGACGGCGCTCCAGAGTGGCCTGGATCAGGCGCATCACGGGCAGGTGCGGGGCGCCGACCGCCAGATGCCCGGCGAGCCGGAACGCCTCCGGGGACGCGGTGGCACGGAAATCCAGGACGAGCTCCTCCGGGGACGCGGCGAGCGCGCGGGCCGGCCGCGCCGACTCCGCCGGTTCGCGCGTCAGCCAGGCCGCCGCGCCCGGCACGTCGGCGCCGCCGGGCGCGCCGGTGAGCCGGGACCAGTGGGCGAGCCAGCGCGGCTCCGCCTCCAAGACCGGCACCGCGAGCGCTCCGCGCGGGGCCCGCTCCTCGGTGTCGTACGGCGTGAAGCGCAGCGCCGCGGACGGCGCCGCCGGGTGCGGGGAGGCGAGGCGCCCCGCGGTGGCGGGCAGCGCTGTGGTGCGCCACAGGCGCTCGGGCAGCGGCTGGAGCACGGCGAGCGGGGCGCGGCGCGCCAGCCGGTGCAGGGTGTCGAGCCAGCGGGTGCCCGCGTCGCCGGGGTGCCACTGCGGGCCGGTGCAGTCGCTGAGCAGGAGGACGACGGTGCGGCCGTCCGCGGGCGGCGAGAGGCGCTGGACGCGGCCGTCGGGTGTGGCCGGGTGCACGCTGACGGTGCGGAAGAGGCCCGACTGGGTGAGGGCGGTGTGCAGTTCCCGCAGCAGGGGGTGCCAGATCGGCATGGTCGGGCCCGTGTCGTGCACGAGGGCCAGGCGCAGCCAGCGTTCCGGTGCCGGGCGCAGCACCGGCAGCCAGGCGTCGGGGCCGCCGCCCAGGCGTGCGATGCGGTCCGCGGTGGCGTGCTCGTCGATGACGCGGGCGCCGGTGGGCGAGGGGACGCGGCGGCCCAGTGGGCGCAGGGCGCGCTGGAGGTCCAGCGGGTGGCGCAGCATCGGCGGGGTGGGAGCGAGGAGGGTGCCGGGGGTGGGCGGCTCCTCCCGCTGGACGTAGAGCGTGACGCGGGCGGGCGCGGGGCGCGGTGGGGCGGGCGGCGGAGGGGGTGGGGCGCGGCGGGCCGTCCGGGTTCGGGGTCTGCCGGGCACTCCGCGGGCGGCCGCTCCTGCCGTCGCGGCCCGGCCTTCTCCCGTACGGATCCACCCCGCGCCGTCTCCTGCTCCGGACGCGCCGTGTCCTGCACCGGCCGCTCGATCCGCTCCAACTCCCGTGCCAGCCACAGAAGTTCCGCGAGTTCCACCGGTGTCGGTTCGGTGCCCTCCGCCGCGGTGGTGAGGGCGGCGGCGAGCCGGCCCAGCTCAGTGCGCATCGTGGTCCGGCGCCGGCTGCCGCAGCCCCGGCATCAGACGCAGGGCCAGCGCCTCGCGGGAATCGGCGTCCAGGCCCGCCGTGCCGGTGAGATACAGGGCGTTGAGCAACTGGTCGGTGGCGAGTTCGCCCGCGTTCGCGCGGGACAGGAAGCGGGAGATCAACTGGCGGGCCTCGGCGTCGGGTTCGCCGAGATGGGCGCGGACGATCGCGGCGAGCTGCGCCTCGTCGGGGCGGCGCAGGTTCAGCGTGACGCAGCGGCGCAGGAACGCCGCGGGGAACTCCCGCTCGCCGTTGCTGGTCAGCACCACGAACGGGAACGCCCGGCAGCGCACCCGCCCGCCCCGCACCGGCACCTTCGTGTCCGTGCCGTCGGCCCGCACCTCGGCGGTGCCGCCCGCGCGCAGCAGCTCCGGGATCTCGAACTGCCCCTCCTCCAGGACGTTCAGGAGGTCGTTGGGCAGGTCGAGGTCGCTCTTGTCGATCTCGTCGACGAGCAGGGCGCGCGGCCGCTCGTGAGGCAGCAGCGCGGTGCCCAGCGGGCCGAGGTGGAGATGGTCCTCCACCTTCACCCGGTCCGTGGCGCGGGCCGCGTACAGGCGCGACAGCGGGTCGTAGCGGTACAGGCCGTCGGCGAGCGCGGAGCGGCTCGTGATGTTCCAGCGCAGCACCGGGCCGAGCCCCAACTCCCGTGCCACGGCGTACGCGAGGGACGACTTGCCGGTGCCGGGCGGGCCGGTGACGAGCAGGGGGCGGCGCAGGAAGAGCGCCGCGTTGACCAGGTCCACGCTCTCGGCGGTGGGCCGGTAGGTGTGGGCGCGGTGCACGCGGTCGGGTGAGACCGCCGCCAGGTCCTCGCTCTCGTCGGGGACCGGGAGGAGCGGGCCCCCGTCGAAGGCCCGCCACGGCGGGGGCGCGGGCAGCCGGTCGATACCGTCGTGCGGTTCGTTCGTGCCGCGGTACACGGGCCACTCGGGCATGAACCTCTCGCTTTCCGTTCTGTCGGTCCCGTCGTCCCGTGCGGGCCGTCAGGCCACCGGGCAGTGGGCGTGCGTCCTGGGTGGTGCGGGGAAACAGTGCGGAGCGTCCCACAGGAGTTGGACGTCGCCCGCCCAGTGTTCCGCCCGGCCGCTCGCCCGCTCCCGCAACTCCATGATGTGGCGCGGCAGTTCGGCGAGGCTCACCTGGGACACGTACGGGCCCACCGCGTCCAGGAACGCGGCCCCCGGGCAGGTCTCGTCCGGCCGGTGACCGCCGTCGCAGCCGGCGCGCGGCCACAGCAGCGCCGGTACCGGCTTGGCCAGCGCCGCGTCGTGCGGGCCGCCCTCCCCGGCCGGCGGGGCGGCGAACCCCACCACGTCCGCACGGGCCAGATCCCACTGGCTGGGCGTGCCGCCGGAGCAGCCGACGCGGTGCACACCCGCCGTGGGCCGGTCGCCGCTCTCCTGCCAGCGGCGGACGAGACGCCGACGGCTGCCACCGCCCCTGCGGGCCGTCGCGGTCACCACGACCGGGTAGGCGCAGCCCATCGGGGTGGAGTTGTCGGCGCTCGCCGGCCAGTGCGCGACCGGCCAGTTCAGATGGCGGCGCGGCAGCTGGAAGGCGACCAACTCGTCGGTCTCGTCGGGCAGATGGTCCATCGCCGCGTCGATGACGGACGCCACGTACCCACCGACCTCGGCGACCGGCACCGTGCGCGGCTCCTCGACCAGATGCCGGTGTCCCTCGTGGTACGCGGACACCTCCACGCGCACCTCGTCCTCGCCCGCGCCGGTGTGCTCGACCGTGAACAGGACCGGTGACCAGGCGGTGGTGCGGCGGGCCGGGCGAGGGCGCTCCGGGGCCGCGGTGACGAGCTCGGTGAGCCGGTCCGCGAGCCGCTCGGCGACCTCGGCGTCCGGCGCGTCCAGGGCGTACATCGCCGCCGCCTCCAGGGAGTTGAGGCCGTGCGGCGGCACCGGCGGATCGAACGCGCCCGCCGCGTACCGGTAGAGGCGCTCCGGGTTGCAGTCGAGGCCCAGGCGCCGCACCCGCTCGACGAGCGCGGTCAGCCGGGCCGCGCCCGGCAGGTACAGGGCGAGGTCCGGCCAGTAGCGGGCCATCACGGACAGCGGCATCATCCGGCCGGTCAGCACATCGGCGCCGCCGGTGGCGGAGGTGACCATGCCGACGACCCGGTTGGTGCCCGCGACGGCCAGCGCGGCGCCGCTGAAACCGTGGTCGAGGGGCTGTCCGTGGCTGTCGAGCGCCACCAGTTCGACCCACTCGTCGAGCACCCTGATCGAGCCCTTGGTGCGGTACTCGGCGATCGTCCCCTCGTCGTACTTCTTCGGGAAGCCGTAGGCGAGCAGCGTCGGCGCCGGGCCGTTCTGTCCGCCGTACGCGGTCGCCTCGTGGGCGAGCCTGGCCGGGGCGAGGTCCACCTCGCGGGCCAGTTCGAGCACGGCCAGGTCGCCGTGGGTGGTGGCGTCGCCCCGCCAGCCGCCGCCGACCAGGACCCGCGCCGCGACCGGCGCGTCGGCCGGTCTGTGCGGGAAGGAGACGGTCACGTCGGCGCCGCCCGCGACGACATGGGCGCAGGTCAGGACCGTGCGCCCGGCGACCAGGAAGCCGGAGCCGACGATCCGGCCCGCGCACTCGACGCGGGCCACCCACTGTGCGTCGCTCATGAGCCGGACGGAGCTCCCGCGGCCGGGTCCTGCGGCGTCTCGCGCGACCAGCTGAGCTTGACCACCAGGTGGCCCTCCGCCGTCCCCTTCGTGATGAACGCCCCCGCCTCCGCCGACAGCTTCACGCCGAACTCGATCTCCACGCCGTCGGGGGAGAGCGGGCCGTCGCGCAGGACGCGCAGGGCCGACTGGGCGGCCGAGCGGACCGAGTCCAGGGCCGTCTCGAAGGTGGCCGTCGCCTGGACGGGGCCGCCGCCGCGGGCCACCATGCGGGCGCCCGTCTCCTCGTCGCCGGCCACCTCGAACAGGATCGGTGTCCCCGTCCCGTCGACCTTGAACTCCACCAGGCCGTCCATGCCGTCCGTACCGTCCGCGCTGTCCACGTGCCGCCCCCGTACCCGTACGTTCCGTGCTGGTGCTGTCCCGTCGTGCCTGGGGCCATTGTGGCGTTCGTCGGCGGGAAAGCGCCAGGGCGGGTTCCCGCCGTGGACATCAACTTCCGCGCCACATGCGCCTCTTGAGAGTCTTCTGCGTACTCGGTACCACCCCCGCACCGAGGGCTACGAAGAGAGGCAACGATGACCAGAGGACCTGCCGCGAGACGTGGCGCGGCCCTGCTGTCGGCCGGTGTCGCGTTCGCGCTGCTGCCCGCCGGAGGGACCCAGGCCGCCGTACCGGACGCGTCGACGGCACCGGCGCCGACGACCACGCGGGCCGCGCGCGCCGCGCACACCGTGACCCTGGTGACCGGCGACAAGGTGACCGTCACCGAACTGGGCGGCGGCCGGCGGACCGTCACCGTCGACCGGGCGAAGGGCGCGACCGGTGCCGTCAGGACGCAGGTGTCGGGCGGCGAGGTGAGCGTGGTGCCCGACGAGGCGCGGCCCTATCTCGAAGCGGGCACCCTCGACGCCCGCCTCTTCGACGTCAGCGGGCTGATACGGCAGGGGCTCGCGGACAAGAAGGCCGCCGCGACCCCGCTGATCGTCACCTATCGGAACAAGGCCGCCCGCGGCGCCGCCGCCACCCCGCGGGCGCCGACCGCACCCGCGCGCTGGGCAGCATCGGCGGCGCCGCCCTGGACGCGGACAAGGGCCGTACGTTCTGGAACGCGGCCACCACCGGCAAGAGCGGGTTCGCCGACGGGATCGGGAAGATCTGGCTCGACGGCCGCGTCGAGGGCGACATGGAGCAGTCCAACGCCCAGATCGGCACCCCGAGCGCCTGGGAGGCCGGGCTCACCGGCAAGGGCGTGAAGGTCGCCGTCCTCGACACCGGCTACGACCCCGCGCACCCCGACCTCGCGTCGCGGGTCACCGAGTCGAAGTCCTTCATCGACGGCGAGGAGGTCGCCGACCGGCACGGCCACGGCACCCACGTCACCTCGACCGTCGGCGGATCCGGCGCCGCCTCCGACGGCAAGGAGAAGGGCGTCGCCCCCGACGCCACCCTCGCCGTCGGCAAGGTCCTCGACAACGAGGGCTACGGCAGCGAGTCGCAGATCATCGCCGGGATGGAGTGGGCCGCCAAGGACGTCAAGGCCAAGGTCGTCTCGATGAGCCTCGGCTCGGACACCGGGAGCGACGGCACCGACCCGATGGCCGCCGCCGTCAACTCCCTGTCCCAGGAGACCGGCGCACTCTTCGTGGTCGCCGCGGGCAACGCGTACGGCGCGTACACCATCGGCTCGCCCGGCGCCGCCGACGCCGCGCTGACCGTCGGCGCGGTCGACGCCGACGACCGGCGCGCCGACTTCTCCAGCCAGGGCCCGCGCACCGGAGACAACGGCCTCAAGCCCGATGTCTCCGCACCCGGCGTCGACATCCTCGCGGCCCGCTCCTCGCTGACCGAGGGCTCCGGCGCGTACACCACCATGAGCGGTACGTCGATGGCGACGCCGCACGTCGCGGGCGTCGCCGCGCTGCTCGCCCAGAAGCACCCGGACTGGACGGGCGCCCGGCTCAAGGACGCGCTGATGTCGTCGAGCGAGCGGCTCGACGCCACCGGCTACGAGGTGGGGGCCGGGCGGGTGTCCGTGCCCGACGCCGTCACCGCGAAGATCACCGCCACCGGCAGCGCCGACCTCGGCTCCTACACCTGGCCGTACGAGAGCAACGAGCCGGTCACCCGGACCCTCACCTACTCCAACTCCGGTGACACGGATGTGGAGTTGGACCTCGCCGTGCAGGGCGGCGGCGCCGGTGTCGCCGCGCTCGCCGACAGCAGGCTGACCGTGCCCGCGCACGGCACCGCCGCCACGACCGTCACCGGTGACGGAGCCAAGGCCGCGGTCGGTATCAACAGCGGTCAGATCGTGGCCAGTTCGGGCGGAACCGTCGTCGCGCACACCGCGTACGGACTCGTCAAGGAAGAGGAGCGTTACACGCTCACCGTCCACGTGAAGGACCGCTCCGGCGCGCCGACCGCCGCGAACCTCGTCTACCAGCAGCTCGCCGAGGGATCCGAGTCGTACCCGGCCGCCGTCGGGGACTCCGGAACCGTCCGACTGCGCCTGAAGCCGGGCACGTACAGCCTCGACACGTTCCTCGACGTGCCGGGCAGCCACGGCGCCGACTCGCTCGGGCTCGGCTACCTCGCCGCCCCCGAGGTCGTCCTGGACCAGGACCGCGAGGTCACCCTCGACGGCACGAAGCTGCGCGAACTCGCCACCCGGCTGCCGCGCGACACCGACCCGCACCAGGCGATCATGGAGTACGCACGGGTCGCCGGCGGCGCCGACATCATGGGCGCCGTCCAGGTCCCCGTCCGGTACGACTCGCTGTTCGCCGCGCCCACTGGGAAGGTCACCGACGGCACGTACGAGTACCGCACCGTCTGGCGCGAGGCCCAGCCGCGCATCGACGCCGCCGGTCTGAGCGAGGTCTGGGAGCAGCCCGGCTCCACGCTCATCGAGGGCCGCAGCAGCCTCGCCCTCGTCGATGCCGGGGCCGGTGCCCCCGCCGACTACGCGGGCAAGAACCTCAAGGGCAAGGGCGCCCTCGTCCACGTCGACGGCGCCCGCACCCCCGCCGAGATCGCCCAGGCTGCGCAGGACGCGGGCGCCAAGGCCCTGTTCCTGACCGACGACACCCGCGGCCGCCTCAACACCAGCTTCTACGACGAGGACGACGGCTCGGCCCGACCGATCCAGATCGCGAGCGTCACCAACGCCGACTTCGGCCGGCTGCTCGCCCTCGCGCGCCGCGGCGGCCGCCTCGACCTGACCGGCACGGACAACGCCACATACGTCTACGACCTGTCCAAGGGCTACCCGGGCGGCATCCCTGACCGCGGCCTCGCCTACGCCCCCGACAGCGACGACCTCGCCGCCGTCGACACCACGTACTACGGAGCCAGGAAGACCGAGGGCAGCGAGTTCCGCTACTCGCTCACCGACGCCTTCGCGATCGGGATCGGCTTCCAGGAGCGGTACGACTTCCCGGGCCGGCGCACCGACTACGTGTCCATGGAGCCCGGCGGCCAGCGGTGGCACGAGTCCGTCCAGCTCGGCTCCGACCTGGAGGAGCGCGGCGGCCTCGTCACGTACCGGACCGGCCGGCACACGCCGTTGAACTGGTTCAAGCCGGTCTGGCACCCGTGGCTGGGCACCGGGCTCGGCTGGGGGCAGCAGCGGCGCGGCGAGCAGATCCAGTTCAACGTCCCCGGCTGGGGCGACTCCGGGCCCGACCACACCGGGTTCGGTGACGCGTACAGCAGCGAGAGCGGCATGACCCAGTACACCGAGGTCTTCGCCGACGGCGTCAGCCAGGGCCGCAGGACGGGCTCCGCCGGATACGTGTGGGAGGCCGACCCGGCCGAGAAGCCGTACCGGGTCGTCACCGACACCGCGCTCGACCCGGCGAAGTGGCGGCTCGGCAGCACCGGGCACACCGAGTGGACGGTGCGCTCCGCACGGCCCGCCACCGACGACGAGGTGTTCCTGCCGCTGATCAACCTCGGCTTCGACCTCGACACCGACCTCGCGGGCGACCTCCGCGCGGGCTCCCGCGTCCCGATCGGCCTGTACGCCCGGTACGTGGCGGAGGCCGTGGGGACGGGCACCATCGGCGGCGGCTCGCTCCAGGTCTCGTACGACGGCGGCACGAGCTGGTCGAAGGTCGCGCTGACCGGCGGCCGGGCCTCCTGGACGGGCACGCTCGACGTGCCGCGCGGCGCGAAGTCCGTCTCGCTGCGGGCGTCGGCCAAGGACGACAAGGGGGCGAGCGTCACGCAGGAGCTGCTGCGCGCGGTGGGGGTGAAGCAGCCCTCGTGAGCTGAGGTTCCACGGGCCGGGGTCCGGTGCGGAGCGAGGTCTCCGCGCCGGACCTCTGTCCGTCTGATGAGATGTGGATGTCCGTGATGCGGGACATGGGTTGTCGTGACAGGCCGTGCGCGGACAGGATGCGGGCATGGGCCTCGTCCTCGTCTCGCGTCGGCACGTGGATCTCCTGCGTGTCTCCACCGCGCTCTGTCAGTCCACCTGACCTCGCCGTTTCCCGAGCACAGCCGCCGCGCAGTCGACCCAGCCCGAGGTGCCCTCCCATGCCCGAGAATCATCCTTTGCTGCACTGGCTCCTGCCCACCGGCGGGGACGGCCGGGACCCCGGACGCCTCGTGCGGGTGGCCCGCGCCGCCGAAGAGGCGGGCTTCGGCTCGCTCCTGACCCCGGTCGGACCCGGCTGTACCGACCCGTGGACGCTCGCTCCCGCGCTGTGTCGCCGAACGGAACGCATCAGCTTCCTGATCAGCTGTCGCGCGGGCTTCGCGAGCCCCACGGTCCTCGCCCAACAGGCCGACGCCTTCCGCAGGTTCGCGGGCGGCCGGCTCGGCCTGAACGTGATCACCGGCACGGACACGGACTCCGACGGTCGGCGGCCGCACGGCGATCGGCCCACGCACGACCAGCGGTACGGCCGCACGGACGAGGTGATGGCCGCGCTGCGCGACCTCCTCGACGGCAAGCGCATCGACTTCCAGGGCGCGCACGTCCAGGTCGAGGGCGCCCAACTGGCCGACCCCGCCGTCGCGTACAAGGTGCCGCTGTACTTCGGCGGCGCCTCGCCGGCCGCCGAGGACGTCGCCGTGCGCCGCGCGGACGTCCACATCCTGTGGAGCGAACCGGGCGAGGACCCGGCGGCCGTCGCCGCGCAGGTCGCCCGGGTGCGCGACCGCAATCCGTCCCTGCGGCTCGCCCTGCGGGTCCCGCTCACGGACCGCGACGCGGTGGACGAGGTGGTCCAACGGCTCAGCGGCTACGCGGAGTCGGGCATCGACGAGTTCATCCTCTCGGGGAGCCGGGCGCACCTGGAGGTCGCGCCGCGGCTGCGGGAGCTACGGGCCGCCGCCTGACCGGTTCCGGAAACGCCACGGCGCCGCCTCCCCGTGGGACCGGGGGAGACGGCGCCTTCGGCGTCCGACGCCGTTACACCAGCCAGCCGACGAAGTGGACGAGGCCGGCGAGGATGTCGGTGATGAGGTTCATGGTGGCGCGTTCTCCTAGCGGTGTTGCATGTGTGTGGGACGTGCACTGCATCGCGATGCGTTCGCTACGGTCTGCAGCCCGTTGCTTGCGCCCCGTAAGCATCGTTGTTCTCGGGCGCCGCATGCAAACTCTGGAGCGACGATCACCTGTTCCAGGGAACAACTGCTCCCTTGTTCGCTTCCGGTGTTCGCTTACGCGGCCTCTTCGTCTACGCTCTCGACTCCCAACTTCCTTATGACATCTGCCCGGTGAAGAAGTCGGCGTAGGGCGCGCGTCCCCGCTCCACGCCACCACTGGACGGCTTCAGTCGCAGCCACGGGTCGGCCCATCCGGACGCCGACGGCCCCGTGTGGCGCGTCCCGCCGGGCGGCGAAGGGGACGCTCCGTGTCTTCGGCTCCGGCCACCTACCGCTCACTGCTGCGCACTTCGGGCGCCGCCGCCTTCTTCGTACCCGCCGCCGTCGGGCGCGTGGGCATCGCCATGACCGGGATCGCGCTCGTCTGGCTCGTGCACGCGCGCACCGGGTCGTACGCCGCCGCGGGCCTCGTCACCGGCGGGTTCGCCGTCGCCGACGCCCTGGTCGGCCCTCAACTCGGCCGCCTGGTCGACCGGTTCGGGCAGGAACGCGTGGTGCCCGCCGCGCTGGCCGCGCACGCCGTCTCGGTGGCACTGCTGCTCACCGGCGCCGCCCCCGACCTGGTCGCCGGGGCGCTCATCGGCGCCACGCTGCCCCAGCTCAGCGCCTTGTCCGCGGCCCGCTGGTCCGCGCTGCTGTCCGGCGGACGCGCCGCCGCACTGCCCACCGCCTTCGCGCTGGAGGCCCTCGCCAACGGCGTCTCCTACCTGGCGGGCCCGGCCCTGGTGAGCGTGCTCGGCGCGGCCGGCCGGCCGGACGCCGGGGTGCTGCTCGCCGCCGCCCTCGTGGTCGGCGGCGGACTCGCCCTCGTCGCGCAGCGCCGCACCGCGCCGCCCCCACCGGCCACGCCGAACGCCGGCACGCCGGACGCGCCCTGCTCCGCCCCGCGTTCCTGCGCCAGGCCGCGCTCGGCCTCGTCCTCGGGGTGTTCTTCGGCGCCATGCAGGTGTCCGTCGCCGCGTACGCGACCGGGCGCGGCACGCCGGACATCGCGGCGCCCCTCTACGCCGCCTCCAACTGCACCAACCTGCTGGGCGGTTGGGCGTACGGGGCCTGGGGCGGCGGAGTGCCGCCGCGGCGCGGGCAGACCGCCGCCGCGGCCGGACTGTGCCTGCTCGGCCTGCCGCTGACCTTCCTCGACGCGCCCCTCGCGATCGGCGCCACCCTCGCCCTGACCGGCCTCGCGGTACCGGTCCTGCTGATCCTCGCCTCCGTCCGCACGGAGGCGTCGGTACCGCGCGCCGTCCTCACCCAGGCGTTCACGTGGGGCAACTCCGCGAGCGCGGCGGGCTCGGCCGGGGCGGCGGCCGTCGCGGGGCGGGTGGTGGACACGGGCGGCGCGCACGGCGGGTTCGCCGTGGCGGTGGGGGCCGCCGCGGTGATGGCGGTGCTCGCGGCGGGGGGCCGGCGGGACATGCCTGGACGGGCGTCGCGTTAGCCTCGGACCATGGTCACGTCACCCGTCGGCGAGACCGACCGAACCGGCACCATCGAGGAGTAGTTCCGTATGCCGCGCATCGCCCTGGTCACCTACCGGCCCGGCCCCGAGCAGCCCGTCGACCGCGATCTGGCACTGCTCGCCGAGGAGTTGGGGCGCGCCGGAGCGGAGGCGGCCGTGGTGTCCTGGGACGATCCCGACGTCGTGTGGGGCTCCTTCGACCTCGCCGTGCTCCGGTCCACGTGGGACTACAGCTGGCGGCGCGCGGAGTTCCTGGAGTGGGCCGTGCGCTGCTCCACCGTCACCCGGCTCGCCAACCCCGTCGACGTGATCCGCTGGAACACCGACAAGCGCTACCTCGGCGAACTCTCCCGGCACGGCGTCCCCACGGTCCCGACCACCTACGTGGCCCCCGGCGACGTCCCCGAGCTGCCCACCGACCGGGACTACGTCATCAAGCCGACGACGGGCGCGGGCGCCCGGTACGCCGCCCGCTACACCCCCGCCGAACGGGACGTCGCGCTGCGGCAGTTGGCCCGTATGCACGCCGAAGGTCTGACCGCGATGGTGCAGCCGTACGTGGACGGCATCGACGTCGATGGCGAGCGGGCGGTCCTCTTCTACGGCGGCCGCTTCCTGCACTCCATCCGCAAGGGCGCCGTCCTCGCCCCGGGCGTCGCCTTCGACGCCCGCAAGGTCGCCCACCCGTCCCTGGAGCCGTGGAACCCGACCGAGGCCGAGTTCGATGTCGCGGCGCGGGCGTTGGCGGCGGTACCGGGCGGCCCCGAGCAGCTGCTCTACGCCCGGGTCGACCTGGTCGACGGTGCGGACGGCCGGCCCTGCGTGATGGAGCTGGAACTCGTCGAACCGAACCTGTTCCTGGGCGCCGTGCACCCGGGGTCCGTGCCGGTGGTCGCGGAGGCGATGGTGAAGGCGGCGGGCTGAACCCCGCCGCCCCCACGGACGACCGCGCCGCAAGGCACGTGCCTGCCGATCCGACGGCACGTGCCTACCGGATCGCACGTCCCTAGTCGAGGCAGAACTCGTTGCCCTCGACGTCCTGCATGGTGATGCACGACTCGTTCTCCTCGTCGGCGAGGAGCGTGTACAGGTGCGTGGCGCCGAGCTTGATCAGCCGGTCGCACTCGGCCTGGAGCGCGGCCAGGCGCTCCTCCCCGACGAGCCCGGTGCCGGCCCGGACATCGAGGTGCACCCGGTTCTTCGCGACCTTGCCCTCCGGTACGCGCTGGAAGTAGAGGCGCGGCCCCTCCCCGGTGGGGTCACTGGCGACGAACCACGCGTCCCGCTTCTCCTCGGGCAGGGAGAGGTTGTACTCGTCCCAGCTCGCGAACCCCTCCGGCGGCTCCGGCGGGACGTACCCCAACACCTCGCACCAGAACCGGGCGACGCGCTCCGGTTCCGCGCAGTCGAAGGTGACTTGGATCTTCCTGATCGTGGACATCGGCGCACCGTAACGCGCGACCTCCCTCCGAGGGAAGGGAATTCCGGCGCACCGGCCGGGAGAGTGGTCGACGATGGCTCCCATGGATGAGGTCCAAGTCGTCGTCGCCCACTCCGAGCGCGCGACCCTGCGCGTGGGCGACGTGTTCCTGAAGGTGGACGCCGATCAGGCGCGGATCGACGCCGAGGTCGAGGCGATGTCCCTCGCGCCGGTGCCGACCCCCAAGGTCCTGTGGCGCAAGCCGCCCGTGCTCGCGATCACCGCGGTCCCGGGCGCGACACTCGGCCGCCTCGGCGGGCCGGCGACCGGGTCGTCGGCGGCGTGGGCCGCGGCGGGCGCCGCCCTGCGGAAGCTGCACGACGCGCCGCTGCCGCCCCGGCCGGGCCGGGCGGGCCGCAGTGCCGCCGCGCTGACGGCGGAACTCGACGACGAGTGCGGGCGGCTCGTGGCGAGCGGTCTCCTGCCCGTCGGCCTGGTCGCCCGCAACCGCCGGGCCGCCGAGGCCGCGCTGCGGCCGTGGACGCCCGCGTTCACCCACGGCGACCTCCAGATCGCGCACGTCTTCCTCGACGGCGACGAGGTCACCGGCATCATCGACTGGTCCGAGGCGGGTCGGGGCGATGCCCTGTACGACCTCGCCACCTTCACGCTCGGGCACGAGGAACACCTGGACGACGTCATCGCCGGGTACGGTACCGACGTCGACCTCGACGTGATCCACGCCTGGTGGTCGCTGCGCAGCCTGCTCGCCGTGCGCTGGCTGGCCGAGCACGGCTTCGACCCGTTCGCGCCGGGCTGCGAGGTCGACGTGCTGCGATCCCGGATGTGAGGCCGCGCCGACGCCGGGTCCCTCAGGCCGGGGACCACCGCTGGAGCAGCCCCCAGGTGAACTCCGCGCGCACCGCACGCCCCGCCCCCGCCGCGTCCGGCGCCGTGAACGCCAGGCCCCACCTCGTCGGGGCCGAGCCCTCCAGCGGGCGGGCCGGAGGGAACGCGCGAGCCGCCTCGTCGACCGTGCAGGACCAGGGCGTCAGATCGTCGAGGGTGCGCAGGGCGGGTCCGGGGGCGCCCGGGGCGCGGATCAGCCACTCGTTCCAGACCGCGCCCGTGGGGGACAGCAGCACCTCGAAGCGGAGGTCGGGCCAGAGCGGGACCGGCCACAGGAGGGCCTCGCACTCCATGTCGCCGATCCGGCGCGTCAGGCGCTGTTCGGGGGCGCCGAGGATCGCGCGGTAGCGGGAGACCGCCGAGCGGCCGCCCCGCGCGCGCAGCATCGCCTGCCAGCGGCGATTGGCCTCGCGCAGGTCGGCGACGGACACCCCGAGGTCGGCGCGGGCCGTCTCGACCAGGTGCGGATTGTGGTCGGCCATGCGGCGCAGCAGCACCAGCTGGAAGTGGAGCGGCGTGAACGGTTCAGCGGGTCCGGTGGGCGGGCGACGGGGCATGCCGCCCATGGTCGCGCACCCGGCCGGGGACCCGCCCGTCGGGAAGGAAGAGGACCGAGTTCACATAGCGCGGGCGGCGGGCGGACGGGGTCAGGGCCCGGCGCAGGAGACCCTGGGACGCGATGTGGGCCGTGCCCCGCTGGTGGGCCGCCAGGTCGAAGCGGGGCAGCGGGAGCCAGCTGTCCGCCGGCAGGACCCAGCCCTCGTAGCCCCGCGCCCGCAGATGGCCGACGACCGGCGCGATCGGCTGGATACGGGTCTCCAGCTCGATGAAGAGGGCCGGGCGGTCGCGGGCGATCAGCGCGCTCGCGCCGCGCAGCACCTGTAGCTCGGCCCCGTCCACGTCGATCTTCATCAGGTCGACCTCGCGCAGGGCGAGTTCGTCGAGCGTGACGCAGGTGACCTGGTGGCCGGTCTCCGCGTGCAGGTCCGCGCGGCGGACCAGGGACGAGACGCCGCGTTCGCCGCGCTCGTCGTGCGGCGGCTGCCACAGCGGCGCCGTCCCCGGCCGGTCGCTGGCCGCGGCCCGGACGACCTTGACGTTCGAGGGTGCGGAGGCGGTGAGCGTACGGGCGAGGTGCGGGACCGGTTCGAGGGTGACGACGTGCCGGGCGCGGGCCGCGAGGCGGTGGGTCCAGGGCCCGTACCAGCCCCCGACGTCGACCGCCGTGCGGAACGTGCCGCCCGCCGGGGACATGTCGGCCAGGCGGGCCAGCTCCGGTTCGAAGCGCGGGTACAGGGCACGGGCCGCCGCGGCGGTCAGCCGGGCCGGGAGGTAGGGGGCGAGGCGGGCGGCGAGCGTCGTCATGGGGTCGCCCGGCCCGCCTGCTCCACCTGTTTGAGGAGCTGTTCGTGGACGTCCTCGGGGAGCTGCTCGCCGGAGGAGGGCAGCAGTTGCGGGATGCCGTCGACGATCGGGTAGCGGCGGTGCAGGCGCGGGTTGTAGAGGGCCTGGCCGTGCGCGCCGTCGTCGGGCACGAGCAGCAGCGGGCCTTTGTCGAGCGGGCAGGCCAGGATCTTCAGCAGCGGGTCGTCGGGGGTCATGGGGCGGCAACTCCGGTGGGGTGAGGGTCGGACGAGGACGCGGAGGCGGGGGGTGGGTCGTGCTTCGGCATCAGCAGGAGCACGGCCACCGCGAGGGCCGTGCCCGCCACGCGCAGCGCGAGCCGCAGCGGTTCGTGCGGCAGTGACTCGCCGAACGCGAGGGTGCCGAGTACGGCGGTGAACAGGCAGGTCACCGTCGTGCACACCGGCACGATCAGCGAGGCCCGGCAGCGTTGCAGCGCCGCCTGCGACATGACGAGGCCGCACGCCCCGGTGCACAGCAGGAGGTACGGGTAGGGGGACGTGAACAGGGCGGGCACGTCGGGGAGCACCCCGGACACGCCCTTGATCGCCAGTGAGCTCACCCCGTAGAGCAGGCCCACCGCGACGCCGTACTCGACGCCCGTGGTCGGCAGCCGGTGCCGGTGGCGGGCCCTGCGTTCCGCGGACGCGTACAGGAACAGGCCCGCGGCGAGCGACGGGACGCAGACCGTGAGGATCAGCGGTGCCGGGGCCCGGCCGCCGATCGCCTCCTGGCCCTGTCCGGCGTCGCGCAGCGAGAGCACCACCATGAGCAGCGCCGCCAGGATCGCCCCGATCGCGTACCGCTCGCGGCCGCTGGTGCGCTCGCCCAGGAGGCGCGAGGACAGCAGCAGGAGCAGCACCAGACCCGAGACGAAGATGCCCTGCGCCGCCGCGATGGGCAGCGTCCGGTAGACGGCGAGCTGGGCGCCGAACCCCGAGGCCAGGGCGATCGAACCGGCGAGCCACAGCGGGCTCGTGACCACCTGGCGCAGGAGGTGGGCCGGGCGGCGCACGCTCACTTCGGGCAGCCGGGTGAGGGCACGTTTCTCCAGGACGAAGCCGACGCTGTACAGGGTGTTCGCGAGGAGCGCCGCGCCGACTCCCCATGCCACGGCGGGCATCGCCGGTCACGTCCTTCGGGCGTGCAGCAGGAGGATCGAGGCCAGGGCGGGTGCCGCGCAGGCGAGCCGGTCCAGGGGGCGCAGCGCACGGGGCACTCCGTGGAAGGGCGCCCCGGTCAGGCGGACGACCTCGAAGCCGGACGCGGCGACGAACTCGCGCAGCGCACGCGCCGTGTAGAGGCGCAGATGGCCGACGACCTCCGTCCCCGGGCGGCCGTGGATCGCGCGCAGGCTCACCTCGGAGAAGACCGGCTGGACTCCGGCGAGGAGCAGCGCGCGGTTGTACCAGGCGGCCAGGTTCGGTGTGGAGAGCATCAGATGGCCGCCGGGGCGCAGCACGCGGCGGATCTCGTCGAGCGCCGCGTCCGGGTCGACGAGGTGCTCGACGACCTCGGAGAGCAGGACCGCGTCGGCGGCGCCGTCCCTGAACGGCAGCCCGTGGTCGGTGAGTTCGCCCCGTACCACGTGCGGGACGCGGGGCGCCGCGCGGCGCAGGGCGTCCTGCGACCAGTCGACGCCGATCAGCCGGTGGCCGGGCAGCAGCCGGGCGGCGACCGCCGCCGCCGAGCCGTCGCCGCAGCCCACGTCGAGGACCGTGGCGGCCCGGGTCCCGGTCAGCGCGGTCGCGAGGACGCGGGTCTGGCGCAGGGTGCGCGGGGTGCCCGAGGCGACCGGGACGGCGGGGTTCTCGTAGAAGTCCCGCAGCCCGGGGAGCGTGCTCGTCATGGTGCCTCCTCGGCTTCCTCCTGGGTCGTGCGGAGGTGGTGCTCGAACAGGTCGCGCAGGTGCGCCCCGTCACCGTGGCCGAGGAGCGTGCGCGACCAGCGCAGGGCCAGGTGCAGACGGCCCGCCGTGGACGCGGTGGTGAAGGTCAGGCCGCGCGGCATCCGGGCGGGCGCCGAGAACCACACGGCGCTCGCCCGGCCGCCGTCCCCGAAGTCCAGCGGGTACGGGATGCGGCCGATGTTGCTGAGCAGGGTCGTCGATGTCCAGGGCGCGGCCGCCGTGCGCAGGGCGCGGGTGGCGGCCGCCCGCCAGGCGACCGGCGCGTACGGCGCCGTCAACAGAGCGGCGCCATGGCCGAGTTGGGGTCGTGGCACGGACTTCAGGGCGGTGGTGCGGGTGGACGTGAGGTGCAGCAGGCGGGGCGTCGGCAGGCGCAGATCGGCCGGGGTGAAGGGCACCTCGACCAGCCGGGTGCCGTTGCCGATGGGCATCGACGCGTCCCGGGGCCGGTCGTCCACCGGCATCGTGATGCGCAGCGGCCTGCGCCGGCTCGGGGCCGTGCCGTGCTCCTCGTTCCAGTCGGCGAGGGTCCGGGCCGTGGCCACCATGAGCTGGTCGTTCACCGTGTAGGGGGCGCCCTTGGGGCGGCGCGGCACCGGCAGCTCGCAGACCAGGAGGCCGTTGCCGGGGCGCGGCTCGGGTGTGCCGTGCGCGACGCGGGCCGGCCGCGACCAGGTCGAGGGGAGGTCGGGGGCGGCGTGGTCGCGGCGGGCGGGGGCTGCGTCGGCGGGGGCGCGTTGTCGCGGCCGCCGTACAGTTCCGCGGCGGTGGCGAGGACGCGCAGGCACGCGGGACCGTCGAGAGCCGTGTGGTTGATGGTGAGGAAGAGGACCGTGGCGCCCGACTCCGACGCGGGGTCCGCGACCGCCTCCAGGCGGATCGGGGGCGACGCGGTGAGCGGCGGGGCCTCGGCGAGCGCCCGGACGCGGGCCTCCTTGAGGGCGTCGGGCGTGGCCTCGGGGAACGCCACGGGCGGCACGTCCGGGTCGCCGGTCAGCTCCCACTCGTAACGCCGCGCGTACCAGGGCCGGTGCGCCTCCCGCATCAGGATGCGCGGATGGCGGCGCAGCGCCTCGGTGAACGCGGTCGTCAGGCGGTCCGGGTCGAGGCGGCCCGTGAGGTGGACCTCGATGTGCACCGTCTCGGGTTCCTCGCCCTGGAGGCAGTGCCGGGCGATCTCGTCGACGGTGGGGAACGGGACCCTGCGGGGGGCGCGGGTCCGGGGGGTGTCCAGGGTTGTCATGGGGCGGTCCCGTCGTCGGCGTTCTTGCCCTGTCCGGAGGCGGTTCCCCGCGTGGGGGTGCGGGTCGCGGTGCTCTGTCCCGGACTCCGCTCCTCGATCGTCGGAGGGGCTCGCACGGCGTCCGGAGAGGCTTGATCGGTGCGGGTTCGTGTGGCGTAGGGCGTGACCAGGGCCGCGAACAAGGCGATCAGAGCCAGGAGTTGGGCCGCCGTGCTGTACGCGCCCTGCCCCTCGCGGACCGGATGGCCCGCGCCCGTCGCCGCGATGACGCCCGCCGCCGTCATCGCCAGGAACGCGATCGGTACGAGCAGCGCGTGGCGTTTCCACGCGAGCAGGGCCAGGGCCGGGACGAGCGCCGCCCACGGGCCCGCGATCACGATCCCGACGAGGGTGAGGACGACCGTGCCGAGGATCCAGCCGGGCGCCGGTGGCTCCGCGGGGAGCTCGGGGTGCTCGGGCGGTTCGCGGCGCCACAGGGCCAGGGCGCCCAGGGCGAGCAGGGCCACGCCCGCCGCGATCAGCCCGATGTCGTACGTCCCGGCCGGCTCGTACGACAGCTTGACCGTGCCGCTCGCGCCACCGGGGACCAGCCACGCCTGCTGCCAGCCGTCCAGGCGCAGGGACGTGAGCTCCTTGCCGTTCAGGGTGGCCTTCCAGCCGTCGTTGGCGTTCTCGTAGGTGGTCAGGTAGGTGGCCTCGCCCGCCCCGACGTGGACCTGGCGGCGGTCGCCCCGCCAGTCCTGGATGCTCAGGTCCCGGGTGGTGGGCGTCGTCCTCTCGTCCGCGTCCGTCGCGGAGCGGGTGAGGCCGATGTCCGTGAGGGCCAGCGCGCCGCCGCCGGACGAGGTGAGGGTGTGCTCGCCGGCCGGGAGGGTGAGCGTGTCGCACAGGGTGACGTCGACCGGGCGGCGCTCGGTGAGGTCGCGGAGCGTGCCCCGCGCGGAGGTGCGGTGGCGGGTGCCGTCGATCGTGACCGCCGGGCCCTTTCCGCAGGGGAGCTTGAACTCCCGCTCCGGAGTGGGCTGTTGGACGCGGTACTTGTCGAGCGTCGGGATGTAGGCCTCGGTCAGGCCGACCGGGAGCTGGAGGTCCTCGTCCGCGATCGGGTTGTAGACCTTGAGCGGCGCCGTCCTCGTGACGGTGACGTCGAGGCGGTCGGTGGTGATCGGGTCGAAGTGGGCGACCCCGTTCTCGTCGACGCCGGCGACCGCCGCGCCGTCGGGGCTGCTGATCTCGATCTTCTCGGGCCGGGTGGACAGGCCGCCGGCCGCGGGCAGGACGAGGGTGGAGACCGGCTGCTTGTCCGGCCAGCGCAGGTGGATCGTCGGGTCGTCGCCGGCGATCCACGCCGTGGTCAGGTCGCCGTCGGTCAGATTGCGGGCCGAGGTGTTCGTGCCGATCCGCGCCGTGGAATCGGCCGTCGCCGTGATCGCGCGGCGCTGGTCGGGAGCCACGTCGTAGAGGAGCTTGTCGAGGGCCGCGGTGGGGGTCGGGGTGGCCGTCGCCTCGAACGTGTAGCGGCCGGAGGACTCGGTGGTGAAGACACGGTCGAGGTCGGACTCCGTGTCGGTGAGGGTCAGGGCGCCGTCGCCCGTGGCGCGGTGGAAGGTGAACCGGTCGGCCCGCGTGGAGTCGGCGGGCAGGACGAGCGAGCGGGTCGCCTCGACGCCCGGGATCTCGATGTCGGAGAAGCCGGCGCCGGTCACACCGGGGCGGACGCGCTGGGTGTCGAGGATCGTCACCTTCAGCCACTTCGCCGTACCGCCGGGCGAGTCGACGCGCTGCCGCTCGCCGTCCGGCTGGAGGGTGGCGGTGGCCGAGCCCTTGTCCGTCTCGATACGGATGCGGGTGGGCGCCGCCCGTACGCCGTCCTGCGGGAGCGGGGTGACGGCGAGCGTGGTGGGCAGGTCGGTCGGCCCGTCGAAGTCGATGCGCAGCCACTCGCCGTTCGCCGAGTCCGGGCTGCCCTCGGCCCACGCCGTGTCCGGGTCGCCGTCGAACGCGTTCACCGGGTCGAACTGGGGGAGGTACAGCAGCCAGTTGCCGCTGGACGACGCCGTGACCGAGCGCGCGCCCTCGATGCGGGCCGTCGTCTGGTGGCCGCCGCCCTTGGTGGGCAGCAGCTGCTTCGGCTCCTCGCCCGGGTTCTGCGCGGCGTCGGGGCTGTTGCGTTCCTTCGGGGTGTACGGGTACGAGGTGTTGGTGTTGACCAGGCCGAACCGGGTGTCGGCGCGCCGCAGCCCGTCGACCGCCGTACGCAGGGCGGGAGTTCCGATGCCGGGGTGGTTGTCGCCGGTCAGCACGGTCGGGCGGTCGCGGAAGGACGGGTCGGCGGAGAGCGGCAGGAGCGACTCGGGGCCGCCGCTGACCTCCGCCGTGTTGCGCACCGGCAGCAGTCCGGCCTGGCCGGGGCGCTGGGTGGCGGTGGCGGGCGCGTAGATCTCGACGGAGCGGGTGCGCGGGTACAGGCCCTCGACCTGCGTCGGCGTGTCCTCGGCGATACGGCCGCCGGTGATCATCGGCCCGAAGCCGGTGACGCGGTGGAAGCCGGACTCGCTGAGGGTGCGCTTGACCGTGGCCGTGGGGACGTAGCCGAACTGGTCCGGATCGAGGTCGTTGCGGACCACGACGTAGTAGAGGCCCGCGCGGCTCAGGAAGTCCTGGAGGCCCGGGACTTCGACGCCCGACATCAGGGCCTGCTCGACCGCGTCGAGCGCGCGCCGGTTGCCCGCCGTGCCGAACGGCACGAAGTCGCGCTGCGCCCACCGGGAGTCCGCGAGGACGTCGAGCGGCTGGTCGATGGGCGAGCCCCAGGTGTAGATGCCGTGGGCCGTCGCGGGGACCACCAGGGCGCGCGAGTCGGGCGAGTACGTGTGCAGCCAGTCGGCGGTCGTCTCCCAGTACGTGGGGAGCTTCTGGAACGAACCCGGTTGCAGGATCGAGCCGTTGAGGTACGGCCACGCCAGGCCCGGCAGGATCAGGATCGCGGCGATCAGCGGGGCGTGCCCGCGGACGCGCAGCGGGCGCGTGCCCCGGGACTCCGTGGCGATGCCGACGAGGTGCGCGAGACCGAGGACGAGGGCGAGCGCGAGGCCCGTCTCGAACTTGTAGACGTTGCGGAACGGGGCGAGGCCCCCGTCCAGCCACGACTGCACCGTGCCGTGGAAGGGGGCGCCGAGCGAACCCCCGTACCCGGCGAGGGTGATGAGGGCCGCCGTCATGACGGTGAGCAGCAGCCAGCGGCGCTCCGGCACGTCGCGGCGGGCCAGGCCCGCGAGGCCGAGCGCGGCCGCGAGCGCCGAGCAGACGATCGTGACGGCGGCGGTCGCCACGGTCCAGCCCGCCGGGAGCCAGGCGTCGCCGAGATGCAGATAGGCCACCCAGTTGCCGGCGCCGCGCAGGGTCTCCGTCGCCGACATCGTCTCGGTCGTGGTCCGCGCGCTCTCCACGTACGGAAGGAAGTTCTCGCCGTGGATGCCGAGCAGCAGCAGCGGGATCACCCACCAGGCCGTCGCCAGGATCACGGCCGGGATCCACCAGGCGATCTGCTGCCGCTTACGGGGGGAGGGCGGCCGGGACAGGAGGTACAGGCCGACCGGCACGAGCGAGGCGAGGGTCGACGACGCGTTCACACCGCCCATGAACGGAATGAGGAGCGCCGACCGGACCGCCGAGATGCGGCCGGACGTCAGGGGGTTGGTCAGCGGGAGCAGCACCCAGGGAAGGAAGGCTCCCGGCAGGGCCGCCGCCGAGGTCGACCCGACGACGATCGTGAACGTCGGCCACAGCGCGTACGCGACCGCGCCGAGCAGGCGGCTGCGCGGCGTGCCGACGCCCAGCCGTTCCATCAGCCGCAGCGCGCCCCAGAACGCGACCGTCACGACGATCGACAGCCACAGCCGTTCCGCCAGCCACACCGGAACGTGCAGCAGATCGGTCAGGCCGTAGAACGGCAGCATCGGGAACGCGTAGCCGATGTACTGGTCCGCGATCCCGCCGAACCCGGCTCTGTCGTGCCACAACTGGCCCAGGTCCGCGATGAACCGCCACGGATCGAGCGCGACGCCGAGCTTCGTCTCGAACGTCGCCCGGCCCGGGTGCACCGCGCAGAACGCGACGAACAGCACGGCCCAGAACGTGAACAGCCAGCGGCGCGAACGCGGGCCCGGACCGGGCTCCGGGTTCGTCGCCGCGGCGGGTGGGGCCTGGACCATGGTCGTCATGGGGGACACCGCCTGAGGATGAGGAGAAGGTTCCAGGTGGCGAACTCGCGCACCCCGGGCACCCGCGCGACCGCCTCGGTGAGGAACGGCCAGTAGCGGGAGCGCGCCGAGACGACGCTCACGTCGTCGCGGGCGCGGACATGGCGCAGCGTGGGCCCGATGTGATGGGCGAAGAGGTTCTCGCCCAGCGTGTGCTTGGGGGCCTTGCCCGTGCGGCGCCGGTAGCGGGCCTGCGCGCGCTCGGCGCCCAGGTAGTGCCAGGGCGCCCACTCGTGGCCGCCCCAGGGTGAGAACCAGTTGGTGAACGAGACGTAGATCAGGCCGCCCGGACGCGTGACCCGGACGAGCTCGCTCAGGAACGTGTCGCGGTCGGCGACGTGCTCCAGGACGTTCGAGGAGAACGTGACGTCCGCCGACCCGTCGGCCAGCGGCAGCAGATAGCCGTCCGCCACGACCGTCGCCGCCGGCGGCCGCGGGCCCAGCTCGCCGGTGTCCGGCTCGAAGAGGATGCCCGTGGCGCCGCGCGCCCGGAACTCGCGGGTGAAGTGCCCGCTGCCGCCGCCGACGTCCACGACGACCTTCCCGGCCACCTTCCCGTACGCCTCCACCTGGTCGGCGGCGTCCCTGGCGAGCAGCGCGTAGCACGCCTCGGGGTCGCGCTGCTCGCGCAGGAACGCGCGGAAGAGCGTGAGGGAACGGCGCGGCGACGGGTCCCTGAACCCGGCCGCGGTCACGGCGCCCAGCCCCTCACCGCCTCCGCGGCCACGCTTCTGAACTGCCGTACGGAGTGCGCCCAGCGGTACGCCGACGCGCGCTCCTCCGCCGCCTTGCCCATGAGCTCGCGGCGGTGCGTGGACAGGGCGAGGGTGCACCAGGCCGCCGCGAACGACGAGTCGCCGTGGGCGAGCAGGCCGGTGACGCCGTCCTCGACGGAGTCGCGCACGCCGGGCACGTCGAAGCCGACCGCTGGCGTGCCGCGGGCCGCCGCCTCCGTGATCACCAGACCCCATCCCTCGACGGCCGACGGGTGCAGCAGCAGCCACGCCTCGCACAGCAGCCGGTGCTTGTCGGCCTCGGAGACATGGCCCGCGAACTCGACTCCGGCACCCGCCAGTTGACGCAGTCGGGCGCCTTCCGGACCGTCGCCGACGATCACCAGGCGACCGCCGGTCACCGGACGCACCCGCTCCCACAGCCGCAGGAGCAGATCGATCCGCTTGTACTCGACGAGCCGGCCCATCGCCAGGAAGAGCGGCTCGGGGGACCGGTCGGCGCGCGGGCCCGGCTCCTCGACCCCGTTCGGGACGAGGCGGATGCGCGCCGGGTCCACACCGATGCCGTGCAGGGCGTTCGCCGTCGACGGCGAGACGGCGACGAGCAGATTGCGGCGCTGGGCGACCCCGGACAGGGCCCAGTGCTCAAGTCTTCGGCCGAGGTGGGCCGCGGGCGCCAGCGGCCCGCGCAGCCGCATCCGCCACAGGTCCGTGTGGACGTGGTTGACCAGGCAGAGCGTCGGGCCGTGGTGCCACAGCGGCGCCAGGTACGGCATGCCGTTGCAGACCTCGACCAGCAGATCGCAGTCGCCGACCTGACGGGCGAACGCCGAGCGTGCGCGCAGGTAGTGGCCGGCCTGGCCGCCCGCCGACACCACGCGGTAGTCGCGGTACGCGGCCGGCCCGCCGCACAGCAGCGTCACCTGGTGACCCTGGCGCGTCAGCCCGTCGGCGAGCCGGTCGACGAGCAGTTCGGACCCGCCCGCGGCCGGGTTGCCCAGGTCGCGGTGGGCGAGGAACACGATCCGGCGCGGTGGTGGGGGACCTGCCGGAAGCCGCTGCGCGCCGGGTGGGGACGCGGTGCGCAGCGACGAAGGCACGTGCTGGGGCATCGGTGCTCCAACTCGTCTCAGGGTGCGGAACTGTGGGGGGGGGTGGGGTGGTGCTTCGGGTTCCGTGGGGTGGGGCTACCGGGGGGTACTGTGCTGGGCATGTGCGGGGACTGTGCACGGGGTGGGGTGGCACAGTTTTCGCCGCGGCGTTCGCCGCGGCTACTCACCGGCGTGACAAGTTTCGGGCTTTGCTGAGCTGACGTACCGTCACATCGTGGACGTTTCCAGGGTCGTCGGGGACGTATCGGGATCCGGACGCTTCGGCCCTTCGGGCTGCTCACGGCCACCCCTGCCCCGTACGACGAAGACGATCCCGGCCGCCACGAGCAGCACACCCAGCGCACCCGCACCGATGGGCAGCGTCGTGCCGAGCAGCGTGAGGCGGTCGTTGTCGTCCCGGGCGAGAGCGACCTGCTCGCGCTGGGTCCGGGGGGTGAACGCGATCCTCCGGCTGTCCAGCAGGACGGCCGCGTCCTTCGTCCCGCCGGGGGTGCGCAGCGTCTTGCGCGGGCCGATCGCCGCGTACAGGACGCGGCCCGTCAGCTGGTCGACGACCAGCTCGACACGGTGGTTGGCGT
The DNA here is from genome assembly GCF_036967205.1 of Streptomyces sp. Q6. Taxonomy (NCBI): domain Bacteria; kingdom Bacillati; phylum Actinomycetota; class Actinomycetes; order Kitasatosporales; family Streptomycetaceae; genus Streptomyces; species Streptomyces citrinus. The sequence continues at coordinate 2,709,336 of NZ_CP146022.1, read as the reverse complement.
ACCACTCCTCGGCCAGCACCTGGCTCTTCTCGGGCTGCCCCAGGATCGATCCCGGCACCAGCCGCGAGCCGGTCCTGGCGGGCGCGACGGTGCCGGTGAACCGGTAGCCCTCGTAGCCCTGGATCTTCTTCGTGCCGCTGAAGCGGAGCGGGACGGTCGCGCCCAGCGTGTTGTCCCACCAGGTGTACGTGCGCTTCTCGACGTCGAAGGGGAACTTGAGGTACGCCTCGCCCTCGAACGTCGGCTCCTCGCCGCAGCAGTGCACCGGGGCGTTGGTCGCGCGGTGGGTGACCCAGCGCTCCTGGGTCCACTGGAGCGCGTCGTGCGGATCGGCCGCGGGCAGCGACTTCGCCGTGTCGACGGACGTCACGACGTCCCACACGGCCCGGCCGCTCTTCTCGCTCGCGGCGACGTCGGCGCGCACCTGCCGGGTGATCGTCAGGCGCTTGCCGCGCACCGTCTCGATCTTGTCGGTGTCGAAATAACTCCCGGTTCCGGTGAACACGGTCGTCGTGTCGGTGTCGATCGGCGTGCGCTCGGCGCGCGGCTCCACGTACCAGGCGAGCAGTGCCGCGAGGACGAGCAGAAACGTGCCGAGACCCAGGCTGACCAGGGAAAGAGGTGAGGCGGTACGGGAAGTGGTTCGGCTCATCCGGCACTCCTGATGGATGGGGCACCACGGTGTGCCCGTGGTCTGCCGGTCATGGGCCGGGAACCGTAGACGCGCTCTTGACGAGGTGTCAATGCACTGTCAAGACTGGGGACTTGACGGGGATGAACCGATGTACGGGGCGTACGGGGTGGGGACCAGATCTCGGACGAGAGGCTGACCCTGCGATGAACCGACTGCTCGCCGCCGCGCTGTCCGCGGCCGCCGGCGCCGCGCTCGCCGTGGCCGCCGCCATCGGCGTGCTCGCCCTGATCAACGTCACACCCGACCAGCCCAACACCCCACTCGTGACCTACGAGACCCCAGGGCAGGGGCGCTGAGCCGTGCCCGCCACCACGCGATCCGCCTGGTGCGACGTGCCGCGCCTCCAGGTCAAGCAGTTCGCCGCGCTCGCCATGGACGAGGCGCCCCGGCTCGCCGAGGACATCCTCGACGAGATCCGGCGCGAGTTCCCCCATCTGCCGCTGGTGCTCGACGAGTCGGGCGAGCCGATGGCCCTGGTCGGCATCCGGCGCGCCATCGAGGGCTTCGTGCACCAGCTCACCCATGTCGCCACCACCTCCCCCCTGGAGGGCCAACCGCCGTCCGTCTTCCAGGAGTTCGGGCGCGGCCAGTCCCTGCACGGCCGCAGCCTCGACTCGCTCCAGGCCATGTACCGGCTCGGCGTGAAACTGGCCTGGCGCCGCCTCGCCGACATCGGGCAGCGGCTGCACATCCCGCCGCCGGCGATGTACGAACTCGCCGAGTCCGGTTACGAGTACCTCGACGGCCTCGTCGACCAGTCGGTGCGCGGCTACGCCGAGGCCGCCGCCCGCAAGGAGGGTGAACGCCTGCGCCAGCAGCGCAAGTTGATGGACCTGTTGCTCGAAGGGCGGGCCATGGCGCCGCCCGACCCGGTCAAGGCGCTCACCGAGCGCGCCGCCCGCATCGGCTGGCCGGTCCCCGACCAGGTCGCCGTCGGCGTGCTGCTGCGCCCCGCCCGTGACGCCGTCGCCCCGGCGGTCGGCCCGGACGTCCTGCTCGACATGGAGGCCGAGCGGCCCCGGCTCGTCATCCCCGACCCCGACGCGGCGGGCCGGCCCGATCTGTTGCGCCGGGCCCTGTCCGGCTGGTCCGGCGCGATCGGGCCGCCGGTCGCCCCGCCCGAGGCCGCGAAGTCGCTGCGCTGGGCCGAGGCGGCCGTCGCCCTCATGGAGCGCGGCCTGCTCCCCGCCGACGGGGTCCTGCGCTGCACCGAACACACCCAGGCCCTCGTCCTGCTCCAGCCCGAGGAGCTCGTCGACGACCTGACCCGGCGCGCCCTCGCCCCCCTCGCCCACTGCGGCCCCACCCACGCGCGCCGGCTGGCCGAGACGCTGCTCGCCTGGCTGGAGACGCGCGGCGGCGCCCCCGAGGTCGCCGCCCGGCTCGGCGTCCACCCGCAGACCGTCCGCTACCGCCTGCGCCAGATCCGCGAGTTGTGGGGCGACGAGGTCGACGACCCGGACCGCCGCTTCGAGCTGGAGCTGGTGCTGCGGGCCCGGCGGTTGCGCGGCGAACTCGGTCCCGTATAACCGCGATCAAGGCCGTGTCCTGGGGATTCGGCAGACCCATTGCCGGGTCGAGGCGGCTATGACTAGCCTATGTTCGTCATACCGACCGACCGTTGAAATCTCGAACACCGGAAACGGGTCGACGGAACAACGGCATCTCGACTTGGAGGGGGGCCGGACGTGGGACGCCTCGTACCCGCCGTGACCCGGGCTCTGGACATATTGGAGCTCTTCCTGGACGGGGACGGCACGCTGTCCGCCCCCGACATCGTCCGCAAGCTACAGCTCCCGCGCACCACCGTGCACGAACTCGTCACCACCCTCGCCGCCCGCTCCTACATCGTCCAGGTCCCGGGCCAGCCCGGCCGCTATCGGCTCGGGGTACGCCCCTACCAGCTCGGCAGCCGGTACGCGGAGCAGCTCGACCTCGCCGCCGAGGGCCAGCAGGTCGCCCGTACCGTCGCCGAGACCTGCGACGAGACGGTCCACGTGGCGATCCTCGAAGGCACCGACGTCATCTACATCGCCAAGGTCGACTCCACGCACGCCGTGCGGATGGTCTCCGCCGCCGGACGCCGGCTGCCCGCCCACTGCACCTCGGTCGGCAAGATGCTCCTCGCGTCGCTGCCCGAGCCCGAGCTGGCCGCGCGGATCCCGGACGACGCCGACCTGCTCGCCATGACGGAGAACAGCATCACGGACCCGGCCGTGCTGCGCGAGCACCTCCTCGGCATCCGCGAGCGCGGCTGGGCCGTCGAGAGCCGCGAGTCGAACACGGACGTGTCCTGCGTCGCCGCCCCCGTCCACGACCGCACCAACCGGGTCGTCGCCGCCCTCTCCATCTCCGTACCGATGATCCGCTGGAGCGACGCGCGCGAGGACGAGCTGGCGCAGCTCGCCACCAAGGGCGCCGCCGACCTGTCCGAGCGGCTCGGCCACCGCGGGGTGGCCCGATGACCACGGCGCCCGACGTGGCGGTCCTCGCCACCGCCGAACTGGGCGAGGGCCCGACCTGGGACGCGGCGAAGGACCGGCTGATCTGGGTGGACATCCTCGGCTCGCGCGTCCACACGTACGAGCCCGGCAGCGGCCGCCGCACGGTCCTGGCCACCGAGCAGCACGTGGGCGCCGCGAAGCCGCGCACCGACGGCGGTCTCGTGGTCAACCTCCGGGACGGCGTGGGCGGTTACTCGCCCGAGGGCGCCTTCGCCTGGCTGCACCGCGACCCCGTCCCCGGCCGCCGCGGCAACGACGCGGCGGTCGCCCCCGACGGCTCGCTCTGGGCGGGCTCGATGGCGTACGACGAGACGCCCGGCGGCGGCACCCTGATCCGCCTGGCGCCCGACGGCGCGGTGGCCGGGATCCTCGACGACGTCACCGTCTCCAACGGCACCGGCTGGAGCCCCGACGGCACGCTCATGTACTACGTCGACACGGCGACCCGCCGCATCGACGTCTTCGACGTGGACAGTGAACAGGTGCGCGGGCGCAGGGAGTTGGCGACCGTGGAGGAGGGCGCCGGCTTCCCCGACGGCCTCACCGTCGACGCCGACGGCTGCGTCTGGGTGGCCCTGTGGGACGGCGGAGCCCTGCGCCGCTACACGCCGTCCGGCGCCCTGGACCGGGTCGTCCCGCTGCCGGTGCGCCGCCCGACGGCGTGTGCGTTCGGCGGCCGCGACCTGACGGACCTGTACGTCTCCACGGCCCGCGTGGGCCTCAACTCACCGTCCCCGCTGGAGGGTTCACTGCTGGTGCTGCCCGGCGCGGGACAGGGCTGCCGCAGCCCGCCTTCGGATAGCCGCCGCCGGCCGCACACCCGGCCGCACCCACGCCGCAGCCGCGTCCGCCCGCACACCGGGCGGGCGCGGCTGCGGCTTTTCCGTGCCGTCACGCGACCGAAACTTTTCGGTGTCCAACCCATTGACGGTCGAAGCGCTTCAACCATACGGTCCCGTTCGAAGTTACGGGCAGCAGCCGAAATCTCGAACATCAACAGTAAGGGCAGGGCATGGGACGACCTGGCCTGAGTCGCAGGCAGATCCTTGGCGGGATAGGCGGGTTGACGGTCGCCGGAAGCTTCGGCTTCGCGGCGCTCGGCACCGGCGCCGACGCGCTGGCCTCCGGCGCGGACACCCGAGTGCGCTACTGGAACCTCTTCAGTGGCGGCGACGGCGCGAACATGATCGCGATGCTGGACTCCTTCCGTAAGGAGCATCCGGACATCGACGTGAAGGACTCCACCCTCCAGTGGGGCAACCCCTTCTACACGAAACTCGCCATGGCGGCCGCGGGCAACCGCGCCCCCGAGCTCGGCGTGATGCACCTCGGCCGGGTCGCGGGCTTCTCGCCGGGTCGCCTCCTCGACCCCTGGGACATGGACCTCCTCGCCAAGTACGGCGTACGGAAGGAGGACTACAACCCCGATCTGTGGAACCGCGGCATCATCGACGGCAAGCTCTACGCCCTGCCGCTCGACATCCACGTACAGCTCTGCTTCTACCGCAAGGACGTCCTGAAGAAGGCGGACCTGCTCGACGACGACGGCCGGATGATCCAGGCCACCTCCACCGCCGACTGGTTCGACGTGCTGAAGAAGGCCAAGAAGGTCCAGAAGAAGGGCCTCCAGACCATCGGCCTGTGGACCAACGACCAGAACTTCCAGTGGTGGTTCTTCGTCGCCTTCTACACCCAGCTCGGCGGCGAGTGGTTCAACGACGAGCGCACCGACGTCCGCTTCGACGCCGACAAGGCCACCCAGGTCCTGGAGTTCCTCCGCCGGCACGTCACCGACGGCTATGTGATCCCGGGCGCGCCCACCGGCGAGCAGTTCATCAACGGCGCCCCCTTCACCTGGGAGGGCAACTGGTCGGTGCCCGTCTTCTCCGGCGCCGAGCTGGACTACGGCGCCACCCCGCTGCCGCCCGTCTTCGGCAAGCAGGCCACGCACGCCGAGTCGCACTCCTTCGTCCTGCCGCACCAGGGCGACCGCGGCGGCGCCACCAACGAGGGCGCGCACGAACTCGCCGCGTACGTCGTCAAGCACGCCCAGCAGTGGGCGGCCGGCGGCCACATCCCCGCGTACACGCCGAACCTGTCGACGGCCGCGTACAAGAAGCTCACCCCGCAGAACGAGTACGTGAGCGCCATGGACCACCAGGCCACCGAGCCCAAGGTGTGGTTCGCGGGCTCCACCGGCGTCCTCGCCCAGGACCTCGGTCCGATGGTCGTCTCCTCGACGATGGGCTCCGCCAAGCCGGACGCCGTCGCGCGGCGCATGAAGACGGAGCTCGGCAAGCTCCTCGCCTCGAAGAACCCGATGGACGGCAAGACCGCCGCGCAGGGAGGTGCGGTCGCATGACGACGACCAGTGCTGAGAGCGTCATCGCCCCGGCGCGCGCGAAGAGCGCGGTCGTGAGCACCACCGTCCGCCGCAAGCAGGGCTTCCAGCACGGGGGCTGGTTCGTCGCCCCCTTCCTGGTGCTGTTCGCGCTGTTCGTGATCTGGCCGCTGCTGCGTGGCGTCTACCTCAGCTTCACGGACGCCAACATCTCCGGCGACGGCGCCAGCTTCGTCGGCCTCGACAACTACCGCGACGCCCTGAACGACCAGGCCATGTGGGACGCGCTCGGACACAGCGCGTACTTCACGCTCCTCGTCGTCCCGTGCATCACGCTCCTCGCGTTCCTGCTCGCGATGCTCGCGCACCACATCGAGCGCGCGAAGTGGCTGTGGCGGCTGTGCTTCTTCGCCCCGTTCCTGCTGCCGTCGACGGTCGCGGCCAACATGTGGCAGTGGCTGTTCACGCAGGGCATCGGCCTGTTCAACCACACCTTCGGCATCGAGACGCCCTGGCTGACCGACAAGTCGTACGCGATGCTCGCCATCGTCATCACCACCCTGTGGTGGACCGTCGGCTTCTCCTTCCTGCTGTACCTCGCCGCGCTCCAGGGCATCCCCGGCCACCTCTACGAGGCCGCGAAGCTGGACGGCGCCAACGCCTGGCACCGCATGGTCCACATCACCCTGCCGATGCTGCGCCACATCACGGGGCTCGTCGTCGCGCTCCAGATCCTGGCCTCGCTCCAGCTCTTCGACCAGGCCGTCGTGATGATGGACTTCGGTCCAGGACCCGAGCTCTCCACCCGCTCCTTCGTGCAGTACACCCTCGAACAGGGCTTCACCAGCTACCGCGTGGGCTACGCCTCCGCGATGTCCATCATCTTCTTCGTGATCATCGCGGCCGTCGCCCTCGGGCGGATGGTGCTGCTGCGCAACCGTGAGGAGGGCACTCGATGACCGCCACCGAGACACCGGTCGGGTCCCGCAAGGCACGCAGGCCCTGGACGCCCAGCCAGATCGTCCTCACGCTGCTCGGCGTGGCCGTCTCCGCCGCCTTCCTGGCGCCGATCGCCGCGGCCCTGCTCACCTCCCTCAAGTCCGAGGCCGAGGCCGCCGAGATCCCGCCGCACTGGCTGCCGAAGGTGTGGACGACCCAGGCGTGGAAGGCGCTGTGGGAGACCGGCAACGTCTCCAACTGGTTCGTGAACTCGCTCGTCGTCTCCGTCTGCGTCACCGCGATCGTGCTCGCCGTCGCCGCACTCGCCGGATACGGCTTCGCCCGCACGGAGTTCAAGGGCAAGAACGTCCTGATGGGCGTCGTCATGGCCGGCCTCATGGTCTCCCCGGCGGTCCTCGGCGTCCCGCTGTTCACCACGGTCCAGCAGATGGGGATGGTCGACACGTACTGGGGCATGATCCTGCCGCAGTGCGCCCCGGCGGCCATGGTCTACATCCTCTACAAGTTCTTCCAGGGCATCCCGCGCGAGCTGGAGGAGGCCGCGTTCATCGACGGCGCGGGCCGCTGGCGGGTCTTCTTCACCATCGTCGTCCCGCTCGCCCGCCCCTCCCTCGCGGCGGTCGGCATCTTCACCTTCATCGCGTCGTGGAACAACTTCCTGTGGCCGTACATGGTCACCAACAACCCCGACCTGATGACCATGCCGAACGGCATCGCGACCGTCATGAACTCCTACGGCATCCAGTGGGCCCAGCTCATGGCCGGCGGCCTGATGGCGGGCCTGCCGCTCATCATCGTGTTCGTCTTCTTCCAGCGGCAGATCGTGGCGGGCGTCGCCCACACGGGATTGGCGGGACAGTGACCACGACCGTGCGCGCGGCGATCGGCGCGGCGGCCGCGGCGAGCATGCTCGCCCTCCTGCCGAACGCGGCCCAGGCGGCGCAGAGTTACCCGGACCCGCAGACCATCACCGGCCAGCAGATCATCCACGACCCGACCGTCGTCAAGCTCAAGGACGGCCGCTACGTCGCCTACTCCACCGGCGGGATCATCGGCGCCCGCCTCTCGTCGAACCGCGTCGACTGGTCCGACGAGGGCAACGCCTTCGCCACCCCGCCGAGCTGGTGGTACGAGTACAACGCCACCGGCGACCCGTGGGCCCCGGACATCTCGTACCGGGACGGCAGATACTGGCTCTACTACGCGGTCTCCTCCTGGGGCACGAACCACTCGGCGATCGGCGTCGCGACCTCCGACTCCGGACTCCCGGGCACCTGGACGGACCACGGCAAGGTCTTCTCCTCGGAGACCGGCGACAGCTGGAACGCCATCGACCCGGGGATCGTCCGCGCGGGCGGCAGGCTCTGGATGTCCTTCGGCTCGTACTGGACCGGCATCCGCATGGTCGAGCTCGACCCCCGCACGGGGAAAGCGATCACCGGGGCCACCGTCCACCACCTCGCCACCCGCCCCGACGCCCCGTACGCCGTGGAGGGCCCGGCGGTCGTCAAGCACGGCCGCCACTACTACCTCCTCGCCTCGTACGACGCGTGCTGCTCCGGTGTGAACTCCACGTACAAGATCCGGGTGGGCCGCTCGACGTCGGTCACGGGCCCGTACGTCGACAAGGACGGCAAGGCCCTCCTGGACGGCGGCGGTTCGCTGCTCCTCGCCGGGCACGGCCGGTTCGTCGGCACCGGCGGCGAGTCCGTCTTCCAGGACAAGGGGCGCGACGTCCTCGCGTACCACTACTACGACGCCGAGGACAACGGCACCCCGAAGCTCGGCCTCAACGAGCTGAGCTGGGGCAAGGACGGCTGGCCGGCCGTGTCCTGACGACGCGGCCCACCGGCGCCGGGGCGGGCGCGAAGCATTGACGACGGTTCGCGCCCGCCTTACGGTTTGTCCGCTGGTTCGACCAATGTCCGTGATTTCGAACGAAGTTGGCGTGATCCCTCGCCGGGGGCGCCAGACCCAACCGACACACCACAGAGGCAGTCCTTCATGACTCGTACCGCCCGATTCGCCCTCGACCCCGCGTTCACCGTCGGCAAGGTCGATCCGCGCCTGTTCGGCTCGTTCGTGGAACACCTCGGCCGCTGCGTCTACACCGGCATCTTCGAGCCGGAGCACCCCACGGCCGACGAGGCCGGACTGCGCACGGACGTCCTCGAACTGGTCCGTGAACTCGGGGTCACGGCCATCCGCTACCCCGGCGGCAACTTCGTCTCCGGCTACAAGTGGGAGGACTCCGTCGGCCCCGTCGAGGACCGCCCCAAGCGCCTCGACCTCGCCTGGCGCACGACGGAGTCGAACCGGTTCGGCCTGTCCGAGTACATCGCCTTCCTGAAGAAGGTCGGCCCGCAGGCCGAGCCGATGATGGCGGTCAACCTCGGCACGCGCGGGGTCGCCGAGGCCATCGAGCTCCAGGAGTACGCCAACCACCCGCAGGGCACGGCGCTCTCCGACCTGCGCATCGCCCACGGCGACAAGGACCCCTTCGGCATCCGCCTGTGGTGCCTGGGCAACGAGATGGACGGCCCCTGGCAGACCGGCCACAAGACGGCCGAGGAGTACGGGCGGATCGCGGCCGAGACGGCCCGCGCGATGCGCCAGATAGACAAGGACGTCGAACTCGTCGCCTGCGGCTCCTCCGGCCAGGGCATGGACACGTTCGCCGAGTGGGAGGCGACGGTCCTCACCGAGACCTACGACCTCGTCGACTACATCTCCCTGCACGCCTACTACGAGGAGCACGACGGCGACCGCGACTCGTTCCTCGCCTCCGCGGTCGACATGGAGTCGTTCATCGAGAACGTCGTCGCGACCTGCGACCACGTGGGCGCCAAGCTCAAGTCGTCGAAGAAGATCAACCTCTCCTTCGACGAGTGGAACGTCTGGTACATGTCCCGCACCGACGCCCAGGTCTCGGCCCTGGACTGGCCGGAGGCCCCCCGCCTCCTGGAGGACGTCTACTCCGTCACGGACGCGGTCGTCTTCGGCTCGCTCCTGATCGCGCTGCTGCGCCACGCGGACCGCGTCACGGTCGCGTGCCTGGCCCAGCTGGTCAACGTCATCGCGCCGATCATGACCGAGCCCGGCGGCGCGGCCTGGCGCCAGACGACGTTCTTCCCGTTCGCGGCCGCCGCCAAGTACGGCCGGGGCGAGGTCCTCGACGTCCGCGTGTCGGGTCCCACCTACGACACGAAGCGCCACGGCACCGCGGACCTGCTGCACGCGACGGCCGTCCGCGCCGAGGACGGCACGGTTACCGTCTTCGCGGTCAACCGCAGCCAGACACAAGCGCTTCCCCTCGAAGTCGCCCTGCATGCACTTGAGTTGACGACGGTCGTCGAGCACTCGGTGCTCGCCGACGCCGACCCGGACGCCCGCAACACCCTCACCGACCCGGAGCGTGTGGCCCCGCACGCCGGCACCGGCACGACCCTGGACGCCGGCACGCTCAAGGCCACCCTCGAACCGCTGTCGTGGAACGTGATCCGGCTCGGCTGACCCGCACCGACCCGTCCCCGAGGTGCGATCGGCCGAGGCCGTCCGCGCCTCGGGAACGCGGTGCCTACTGAAAGCTCAGCCGGTGCGGGTGCGTGAGGTCGTCGGGGCACACGAAGACGCGCATCTCGTCCCGGCCCAGATGTACTTCCGTCGGCGTGGACGCTCCGGGGGCGCCGATCAGATGGCGGTCCTCCAGCGGCACCCAGCTCGTGGTGCCGTCCCACTCGCCGGAGCCGACGGTGAGCAGCGGCCGCATCGGCGTCCGGCAGACGGAGCAGTCGACGCGGGCCGGGTCGGTCAGATGCCACGAGGCGTAGCCGCCGACCTTCCAGCCCGGGGCGATGGACAGATCATGCCGGTACGAGAAGGTCTCCGGCGGCGCGGGGCGCGCGGCCATCGCGGCCTCGTACTCCGCGAAGGAGGCGTAGCTCCCGCCCGGCTCCTCCTCGGCTGCCTCCAACGCCGCCTCCTCCAGGGCGAGTTGCTCGTCCTCCCAGGCGTCCACGGCGTCCCGCAGCGCGTCGTCGAGCAGATCCGCGTACTCGTGCTCCACGACCTGCTCCGGATCGAGGACGCACGGGGCAGGAACGCACTCCCGGCGCCCGGCGAGCCGCGGCTCCGGCATGACCGCGAGGGCCCGCGTGACGTCCGCCGCCCGCCGCCACCGCAGCACCACGTCGATCGACCGCTCGGGGCCGTGCGCCTCGAACGGACACCACAGGACCTGGAGCAGGTCGGCACCGTCCGGACCGGCCGGCAGATCGGGGATGTCGCGGGCGTAGAACTGGGCCGCGGCGAGCAGCGGCACCGGGTCCTCGTCCTCGATGCCGGGCACGCGCCGCTCCCGCCGCCCCAGCCGCGTCAGCTCCTCCCGCTCCGCCTCGGTCGGCCCGTGCCCGGGGTCCCGGCGCCAGGCCGCCGCGAGAAGCTCGCGGTACGCGCGTACGTGCGCGAGCCGGTACCCGGTGTTCTTGCGGTGCGCGGCCGCGCACACCGGCCACGGCTCGTCCGCCGGCCACAGCAGCGGCCCGCCCACCGAACTCTCCGCGGGCCCCGCGGTCCCGGGCCGCGGATGCAGCCGCGTCGTCGTGCGCCGGTAGGCCCGCAGCCCGGGGAAGAGCGCCTCGGGGTCCAGCGGGCGCGGGGGAGTCGTGCGGGTCACGGGGGCGGTCCCTTCCGGTGCGACGTGCGGCGGTGCGGCGGCCACTCCATCACGTCCGCGTCTGGTGGCGGGAATCGCCCGGGTCCGTTCCGGCATCCGAGATCCTGGCCCTCCTCATACCTTCCCCATAGGGAACGTCGGCACAGTGGGCGCCATGGACTTCTCGTGGACGATCGTCGTCGCCGGCGCCCTCGTCGGGCTCGCCGTGGGCCTCACCGGCATGGGCGGTGGCGCCCTGATGACCCCGATCATGGTCATGTGCTTCGGGGTCGACCCGACCGCCGCCATCGGCAGTGACCTGGCCACGTCGCTGTTCATGAAGCCGTTCGGCGCCGCCGTGCACCAGAAGGCGGGCACCATCCGGTGGGACATCGTCCGCCGGCTGCTGCCCACCGCCCTGCCCGCGGCCTTCGGCGGTGCCCTGCTCCTGCGGGCCTTCGGGGACGGGGAGCAGCTCCAGACCCGCGTGAAGTACGTCATCGGCGGCGCCCTGCTGCTCGCCGTGACCGGCATGCTCGCCCGGATGTGGCTCGACCGGCGCCGCGGGCTCGGCTCCGCCGCGGCCGAGGACGCCGCCGTGCGGGTCAGGACGGTGCCGACGCTCCTGATCGGTCTGGTCGGCGGGCTCGTCGTCGGGATGACCTCGGTCGGCTCCGGGTCCCTGATCATCGTCATGCTGATGCTCGCCCACCCCCGGCTCAAGGCCAACCACCTGGTCGGCACCGACCTCGTCCAGGCCGTCCCGCTGGTCGGCGCCGCGGCCCTCGGCCACTTCCTGGTCGGGGACGTGTCGCTCGGCCTGGCCGGAACGCTGCTCATCGGCGCGATCCCGGGTGTGCTGGCGGGCGCGCTGCTCTCCACCCGAGTCTCCGGGCCCGCGCTGCGCTGGGCCCTCGTCGTGCTGCTCACCGGCTCCGGCCTCGCCATGTGGGGCATGTCCGGGACCCCGCTGGTCCTGGTCTGCCTGGCGTTCGCGGCCCTCGGCGTGGCCGTGACGCGGCGCACCCGGCGCGCGGAGCGACGCGCACCGGCCGCGGAGCCCGCCGCCGGCACCGAGGAACCGGCCCCCCTGCCGTCCCCGACAATGACCCCGTGAGGATCTCGGCCCGAGTCGACTACGCGGTGCGCGCCGTCCTGGAGCTCGCCGACGGCGGCGACCCGGTCGGGGCGGAGGCCGTCTCGGCCGTCCAGGAGATCCCGCACAAGTTCCTGGCGGGCGTCACGCTCGCCGACATCGCGCACGACCAACTGGCGGACGCCGTCGGGGAACTGGCCGCCGACCCGGCCGCCTGGCGCAACCCCTGACCGGAGCTCAGGCCCCGGCCGTCCGGATGAGCCGGTCCACCGCCGCCGTGCCCGAGCTGTAGGTGGTCCCTCCGCCCAGCTCGGGCACGGCGGCGGGGTTCTGGGGGTGTCCCCCAGAGGACACAGCCCTCCCGCGCCCCATCAGGGCCTCCAGGCCGGCCACCAGGCGCAGGACGTCCGGCTGGGGGCGCACCACGAGGCGCAGGAAGCTACTGGAAGATCCGATCTTGTTGCCGCACTCGCGCACCAGGACCCCGTGCTCGGCGAGCAGCCGGTCGCGCACCTCGACCCCGTCGACGCCGTCGGGCAGGCGCACGTACAGGAAGTTGCCCTGCGACGGATAGACGGTGAGACCGGGCAGGCGGGCCAGGTGCCAGCGCATGTCCTGGCGGTCGCGGCACACCTGGCGGATGCTGTCGGTGTACTCGGGGCGGTGGTCGCGCAGCATGAACACCACCGTCTCCGCGAAGGAGTTGAGGTTCCACTTCGGCAGCGCGGCCCGCACCCGTCCGGCGAGGCCCGGGTTCGCGACGAGATAGCCGAAGCGGATGCCGTGCAGCCCGAAGTTCTTGCCGAGGCTGCGCAGCACGATCACGTTCGGGCGGAGCACCGCCTCCTGGACGAGGCTCGGGTCCTGCCCGCCCTCGGCGTCCGCGAAGTCGAGGAACGACTCGTCGATCACGATCAGATCGAGATGGCGCAGCTCGTCGACGAGGGTGAGCAGGGCGCGCCGCCCGAGGAGTCCGCCGTCGGGGTTGTTCGGATTGCAGACGACGGCGACCCGTGAGCCGCGCGCGTGGATGAACTCGGCGTACTGCGCCGGGTCCAGGGCGAATCCGTCCCGCTCCGCCAGCGGGAACATGTCGACCCGTTTGCCCGTCTCCATCGGCTGGTCGGTCCACCGCCCGAACGTCGGCACCGGCACGGCGAGCGACTCGCGCACCAGCAGGTGGTCGATCCAGGTGATGAGTTCGGTCGAGCCGTTGCCCATCGCGACGGTCTGCGGATTGAGCCCGAGGACCTGGCACAGCTCGGCCGTGATGGTGTCGGCGCCGCTCGGGTAGTACGTCAGGATCTCGTGCAGCCGCCCGCGCAGCGCGTCGAGCATGGCGGGGGTGGGGAAGTACGGGTTGCACGGGATGCAGAAGTCGACGGGGGCCGCGACGGGCCCCGCGTGCTCGGGGTGACCGGCCGCCGCGCCGCTCCGACCGATCTCGGCGAACGAGGGGCTGTGTGCCGCCGTGGTGCGGAACAGCGCGGTGACCTGGCCTGCCACTGCCGCCTCCCTCCCTGTGTGTCGTTACCGGATAGGTGATGTGGGGTGCCCAGGAGTACGCGGGAGAGCGGTGCCGTGTTCAACGCGTGGGGCGGAAATTGCCGCACGGGACACGACACCGGCCCCGCCCGTGGTCGACACAGGGCGGGGCCGGGGGTTTTGGGGTGACGGGTCAGGCGCTGAAGGAGTGCACCGTCGTCGTCCGGTAGGTCTCACCGGGCCGCAGCACGGTGGAGGGGAACGAGGGCTGGTTCGGCGAGTCCGGGAAGTGCTGCGTCTCCAGGCAGAGGCCGTCGCCCTGCCGGTAGGTGCGCCCGGACGGGCCGGTGAGCGTGCCGTCGAGGAAGTTGCCCGAGTAGAACTGGACGGCGGGCTGGTCGGTGGCGATCTTCAGGGTGCGGCCCGACGACGGGTCGCGCAGCGTCGCGAAGTGCACGGGCTTCGCGGTGATCCCCTTGTCGAGCACCCAGTTGTGGTCGAAGCCCTTGGCCGTGACCAGCTGCGGGTGCGCGATCCGGATGTCGCGGCCGATCGGCTTCGCGGAGCGGAAGTCGAACGGGGTGCCCGCGACCTTCGCCAGCTCACCGGTCGGGATGAGCCCCGAGTCGGTGGGCGTGAAGCGCGAGGCGGCGAGGGTCAGTTCGTGGTCGTAGATGCCGCCGCTGCCCTCACCCGCCAGGTTGTAGTACGTGTGGTTGGTGAGGTTCACGACGGTCGCCTTGTCCGTCGTGGCCGTGTAGTCGATCCGCCAGTCGCCGCGCGCGGTCAGCGTGTACGTGACCGTGGTGCGCAGCGTGCCGGGGTAGCCCATCTCGCCGTCGACCGACGTGTAGTGCAGCTTCAGGCCGACGTCGGAGCCCGAGGTGAAGCCCTCCACGTCCCACACCCGCGTGTTGAAGCCCTTGGCGCCGCCGTGCAGGGAGTTGACCCCGTCGTTCACGGAGAGCTGGTACGTCTTCCCGTCGAGCGTGAAGCGGCCGTTCGCGATGCGGTTGCCGTAGCGGCCGATGGTGGCGCCGAAGAACGTGGTGCCCGCGACGTAGTCCTCGATGTTGTCGTAGCCGAGGGAGACGTTCTTGTAGCGGCCGTGGCGGTCAGGGATCTCCAGCGACTGCACGATGCCGCCGTAGGAGAGGACCTTCAGGCGGGTGCCGCCGTTCTCCAGGGACCAGCGGTAGATCTTCGTGCCGTCGGCGAGCTTACCGAAGGGCTCCTTCACCGGCTTCCTTCCTGACGCGGCGTGCGCCGTGCCACCGACGGTGGTGGTGGCGGCGATGCCCGCGGCAGCGGCCGCCGCGAGCACCGTTCGTCTGGTCGTGTCCATCTGACGCTCCTAGCTGGGGGAGTGGTGCCTGATGACGTGCGACGTACGAGTTGCGACTCCTGATCGACGCGCGAGCGGCTACGAGCCGACGCGGCGCTTGTTCCAGACGTCGAAGCCGACCGCGGCGAGCAGGGCGAGCCCCTTGATCACCGACTGCCAGTCGGAGCCGACGCCGAGCAGGTTCATGCCGTTGTTCAGCACACCGAGGACGAGACCGCCGATGATCGCGCCGAGAACGGTGCCGACACCGCCGCTCATGGAGGCGCCGCCGATGAACGACGCGGCGATGGCCTCCAGCTCGAAGTTGAGGCCGGCCTTCGGCGAGGCCGCGTTCAGGCGGGCGGCCACGACCAGACCCGCCAGGGCCGCGAGCACGCCCATGTTCAGGAAGACGTAGAAGGAGACCTTCTTGTCCTTCACGCCGGAGAGCTTCGCCGCCGGGAGGTTGCCGCCGATGGCGTAGATGTGCCGGCCGAAGATCGAGTTGCGCATCAGGTAGCCGTAGCCGACGACCAGGACGCCGAGGATCAGCAGGACGATCGGGGCGCCCTTGTAGCTGGCGAGCAGCATCGTCACCACGGCGATGGCGGCGACGATCGCGACCAGCTTCAGGACGAACAGGTTGAACGGCGGCAGTTCGAGCGCGAACTCCTGCTGGCGGCGCCGGTCGCGCAGCTCCTGGATCACCACGGCGGCGGCGAGCACGACGCCCAGCAGCAGGGTCAGGTTGTGGTAGTTCGTGTTCGGGCCGACCTCGGGCAGGAAGCCGTTGCCGAGCTTGCCGAGGCCCTCGGGGAACGGGCCGAGCGTCTGGCCCTTCAGCAGGATCTCGGTGAGGCCGCGCCACACCAGCATGCCCGCCAGCGTCACGATGAAGGAGGGTATGCCTCCGTACGCGATCAGCCAGCCCTGGATGCAGCCGGCGGCGCCGCCCATCGCGAGGCAGATGATCGCGGCGATCGGCCAGGCCACGTCGTGGCTGACCATCAGGACGGCGGCCGTCGACCCGACGAACGCGGTCAGCGAGCCGACCGACAGGTCGATGTGCCCGGCGATGATGACCAGCATCATGCCGATCGCGAGGATCAGGATGTAGCTGTTCTGCAGCACCAGGTTGGAGACGTTGCGCGGCAGGATCAGGTCGCCGTTGGTCCAGATGGCGAACACGATCACGAGCAGGCCGAGCGCGAGCAGCATGCCGTACTGGCGCATGTTGCGGCGCATCCCGTCGAGCACGAGACGCAGCAGTCCGCCTTCGGCGGTGGTCCCGCCCTTGCCCGGCGGCGCGGGCGCCGGGGACTTGTCCATCACGTCCGTGCTCATCGCGTTACCTCTTCTGTCCCGTTCTTGTCCTTGGTCATCAGGCGCATCAGGGACTCCTGCGTCGCCTCCGCGCGGGTGACCTCACCGGTCAGCCGTCCCGCGCTCATCGTGTAGATGCGGTCGCACATGCCGAGCAGTTCGGGCAGCTCGGACGAGATGAAGACGACCGCCTTCCCCTCGGCGGCCAGCTTGTCGATGACCGTGTAGATCTCGTACTTGGCACCGACGTCGATCCCGCGGGTCGGCTCGTCGAGGATCAGCACCTCGGGACCCGCGAAGATCCACTTGCTGAGGACGACCTTCTGCTGGTTGCCGCCGGACAGCTTGCCCGCCGGTTCGAAGACCGTCGGGGCCTTGATGTTCATCGACGTGCGGTACTCCTCGGCGACCTGACGCTCGCCGTGCTCGTCGACCACACCCCGCTTGGAGACCTTGCCGAGCGCGGCGAGGGAGATGTTGCGGTTGATGGTGTCGATGAGGTTGAGCCCGTAGTGCTTGCGGTCCTCGGTGGCGTAGGCGATGCCGTGTCCGACGGCCTCCGCGACCGACTTCGTACGGATCTCCTTGCCGTCCTTGAGGACGGTGCCGCCCGCGTACCGGCCGTAGGTCCGCCCGAAGACGCTCATCGCGAGTTCGGTGCGGCCGGCGCCCATCAGGCCCGCGACGCCGACGATCTCCCCGCGGCGTACGTGCAGCGAGACGTCGTCGACGACCTTGCGCTCGCGGTCGATGGGGTGGTGCACGGTCCAGTTGCGGATCTCCAGGGCCGGGGCGGCGCCCTTCTCGGCCTGGTGCGGGGTCCGCTCGGGGAAGCGGTGCTCCAGGTCGCGGCCGACCATCCCGGAGATGATCCGGTCCTCACTGGTCTCGTCGGCGTGCACGTCGAGGGTCTCGATGGTGCGGCCGTCGCGCAGGATCGTCACCGAGTCGGCGACGCGCCGGATCTCGTTGAGCTTGTGCGAGATGATGATCGAGGTGATGCCCTGTTCCTTCAACTCCAGGATCAAGTCGAGGAGTTTGCCGGAGTCCTCGTCGTTGAGCGACGCGGTCGGCTCGTCCAGGATCAGCAGTTTCACGTCCTTGGCGAGCGCCTTGGCGATCTCCACGAGCTGCTGCTTGCCGACACCGATGTCGGCGATCCGGGTGTTGGGGTTCTCGGACAGGCCCACCCGGCGCAGCTGCCGGGTGGCGTGGCGCAGGGTCTCGCGCCAGTCGATCATTCCGCGGGTGGCGTGCTCGTTGCCGAGGAACATGTTCTCGGCGATCGACAGGAACGGCACGAGGGCCAGTTCCTGATGGATGATCACGATGCCGCGCTTCTCGGACGCGTTGATGTCCTTGAACTCGCAGGGCTGCCCCTCGAAGAGGATCTCGCCCTCGTACGTGCCGTGCGGATGGACGCCGGAGAGCACCTTCATCAAAGTGGACTTTCCGGCGCCGTTCTCACCGCAGATGGCGTGGACCTCGCCCTGACGTACTGTCAGCGTGACGTCCGAGAGCGCTTTGACACCGGGAAAGGTCTTGACGATCGAGCGCATTTCCAGGACGGGTCCCGCCATGGTCGTGCCCTTCAACTAGTGGTCGGACAGGGGTACTTACAGGCCCAGGTCGGCCTTGGTGTAGTAACCGCCGTCGACCAGTTCCTTCTCGTAGTTCTCCTTGGTGACCAGGACGGGCTTGAGCAGGTACGAGGGGACGACCTTGGCGCCGTTGTCGTACGTCTTGGTGTCGTTGACCTCGGGCTTCTTGTCGTGCAGCACGTCGTCGACCATGGTCACCGCGACCTTGGCCAGCTCACGGGTGTCCTTGTAGACGGTCGAGTACTGCTCGTCCGCGATGATCGACTTCACCGAGGCGACCTCGGCGTCCTGGCCCGAGACGGCCGGCAGCGGCTTGGACTTGGAGCCGTAGCCGTCCGACTTCAGGGCGGAGAGGATGCCGATGGAGATGCCGTCGTACGGGGAGAGCACCGCGTCCACGCGGGTGCTGCCCTTGTACGTCGAGGTCAGGATGTCGTCCATGCGCTTCTGGGCGGTGGCGCCGTCCCAGCGCAGCGTGGTGACCTGGTTGAGCTTGGTCTGGCCGGACTTGACGACGACCTGCTTCTTGTCGATGTACGGCTGGAGCGTCTTCATCGCTCCGTTGAAGAAGTACTTGGTGTTGTTGTCGTCGTTGGAGCCGGCGAACAGCTCGACGTTGAACGGGCCCTTCTTGCCGGAGTCGAGGCCCAGCTTGGTGACCAGCGAACCGGCCTGGAGCTCGCCGACCTTCTCGTTGTCGAACGTCGCGTAATAGCTGACGTTCTTCGAGTCGAGGATGAGCCGGTCGTAGGCGATGACCGGGATGTCGGCGTCGGCGGCCTGCTGGAGCACCGAGCTGAGCGACTTGTTGTCGATCGCGGCGACGATCAGCGCCGAGACGCCCTGCGTGATCATGTTCTCGATCTGCGAGACCTGCTGGTCGGGGTCGTCCTCGCCGAAGACCAGCTTCGTCTTGTAGCCCTTCGCCTTCAGCGACTTCACGACGTTGTTGCCGTCGGCGATCCAACGCTCCGAGGACTTCGTCGGCATCGCGATGCCGACCGTCGATCCTTCGGCACTCTTCTTGCCCTCGTCCTTGCCGCCCTCGCTGCTTTGACCGCAGGCGGTCAGCGTCAGGGCGAGGGAGGCGGAGGCGGCTATCGCTGCGAGAGCGGCTCGGCGGTTTCGCATGGTCATCATCCTTGATGTGTGAGTGCAGAGCTCGGTCGGCGGTGCGAAGTCGCTGGTGAGGAGCGGGGGTTGACCGAGGAGAGTTGCGTCGGATTCTGCGCGGCCTTGTGCGGATCTGGGAAGTTGTGTTTCCGGAACGTTATTGGGCCGTGTCGAAGCGCTTGAGATCACCGGGCAGCCGGGACCCGAGCGGTGACATCCCGGTGTCGGCGCCGTGCCGCTCCAGGAGGTCGAGCGCGAGCCGTCCGCGGCGCACCCGCTCGCGCGCGGTGTCGAGGGTGACGTCGCGCAGGTGGGCGCCGTAGGGGTAGATCGCCGGAGCCTTGGCGAGCCCGAACTTCAGATACAACGGAGCGCCGCGCCGCACGAGTTCGGCGATCTCGTACATCCGGACATACCCGCCGAGGTCGTCGGGGGCCTCGACGTACATGTCCATCGGCGCGGCCGAGACCCGCCGGATCTCGGTGAGGTGCTGGAGCGTCAGGTCGCTCGGCACGTTCAGGGAGTCGGCGCCGAGCTGCTCGTAGACCGCGTACGCGGCCGGATTCACGGGTCCGATCAGCGCGGAGACCTTGAGGGTGGTGTCGGCGGGGATGACCCCCTGGGTACGCGCCCGGTGCAGGGTCCACAGGACGCCCTCGTCGGCGACCAGCAGGCACTTCACGCCCAACTCCGTGGCGCGCACGGCGTCTTCGACGCATCCGGCGACGGCGTCGTGGCCCCGGGCCCGCAGGCCCGCGCCGCGCGAGTCGGTGCGCACGGAGGCGCCGGTGTCCCAGGTGCCGCGCGGCCCGGTGAACAGGCACAGCTCGATGTCGCGCTCGGCGGTCGCCTCGACCATCTCGACGATCTCGGCGTCGCGCAGCATCCAGACGCCGCTGCCCTGGCTGATCCGGTGGATCGGCACATCGAGCCGCGAGGCCTCCTTGAGCACGACCCCGACGGCCTCGGGCCCCTCGACGGAGGGGATCTCGACCCGCCAGGTGCCCCCGTCCGGGAACGCGTGCGCGGAGGCGTCGGCCGGGTCGAGGGCGGGTGCGCCGAGCCCGAGTGCGGAGAGGGCGGGTTCGCCGGGGAGACGGGGGGAGGAGGTCACGCTGTTGTCCTTACGTTCCATAGGTTCGAGATTTCGAACAGGGTTCGGATGAAAGCGCCCCGTAAGGGGTGCGGGGCGGTGTCGATCTGCGGCTCCGCCGCGGGGCGCGACCTGCCACGACGAGCGGGAACCGGTCCAACAGGTCGGCTCCCGCGGCCGGTTGGACCGCCGCAGATCCCCCGCGCACGACTCAAGGACGCAACAGAACCTTCCCCACCTTCGGATCCCCGGCGCCCACCAACTCGATGGCCTCGGCGAAACGCTCCAGCGGAACCTCGTGCGTCACGAGCGGCAGCGGATCGAGCAGCCCTGCCCCGAACACCCGCACCGCGTGGGCCCACGCGTCCGGCGCGGCCCCGAACACGGTCCGCACCTCCAGCTGCCGCACCACCAGGTCCGTCGGGTCGAGGCCCTCGGCCCCGGCCGCCGGAATCCCGGTGAGGACGAGCCGTCCGCCCCGCCGCAGCAGCGACGCGGCGGTCCGCGCGGCCGAGGCCGACCCGGCCGTCTCGATCACCACGTCGAAGTCGTCCGGCAGCTCGTCGCCCCGAAGGCGGAAGTCGGTGGCACCGAACTGCCGTGACAGCGCGGCCCGTTCGTCCCGCGAGCCCACCACGAGCAGCTCCGACGGCGACCCCGCCGCGAGGAACTGCACGGCGAACATCCCGAGCGTCCCGGTCCCGACCACGGCCACCCGCTCACCGGGCAGCGCCTGCGCCTTGATCGCCGCGGCCGCGATGCACGCGGCCGGTTCGAGCAGCGCCGCGGCCGTCAGGTCGGCGTCGTCCGGCAGTACGTGCAACAGCCGCGCCGGCAGCGTCAGCGTGGCCGCCATGGCCCCCGGCTGGGTGAACCCGGTCTCCTCGTACCCGGCGGTGCACAACGTTGTCTCGCCCGCGTGGCACCGGTCGCACACCTGGCAGTTCCGGAAGCCCTCGCCGACGACCTTCCGCCCGAGCAGACTCTCCGGCACCCCCTCGCCCACGGCGTCCACGACACCGGACCACTCGTGTCCGGGCGTGAGCGGGTAACGGACGTACCCCTCGGGCCTGTTGCCCTGGTACACCTCGCGGTCGGAGCCGCAGATGCCCACGGCGTGCACCCGCACCCGGGCCGCGCCGGGCCCCGGCGCGGCGGGCTCGTGCGCCACGACCCGGTGCTCGCCGGGCGCCTCGACGACGACGGCGCTGCTCACTTGGAGCCGCCCGTCGGGTCGCGCTTCTCCCAGCCCTCGGCCCACAGGTCGAACCGGGCCTGCTGCTGCGGGAACTCGGCGGCCGCGTCGGCGTCGAACTCGACGCCGAGGCCCGGCTCGTGCGACAGCTCGAAGTAGCCGTCGACGACCTTCGGGGCGCCCTTGACGACCTTCTTGATGTCGGCGTCGGCGAAGTCGTTGAAGTGCTCCAGGATCTTGAAGTTCGGCGAGGTGAAGCCGACCTGGAGCGAGGCGGCGGTCAGCACCGGGCCGCCCACGTTGTGCGGGGCGACGAGCATGTAGTGCGTCTCGGCCGTTGCGGCCAGCTTCCGCGTCTCCCAGATGCCGCCGATGTGACCGACGTCGGGCTGGATGATGTCGACGGCCTGGCTCTCGAAGAGCTCCCGGAACTCGATCCGGTCGTGGATCCGCTCACCGGTGGCGACCGGCATGTCGACCTTCGCGGCGACCTTCTCCAGCGCCTTGAGGTTCTCCGGCGGCACCGGCTCCTCCAGCCACGCGGGCTTGAACGGCGCGAGGTCGCGGGCGAGCCGGATCGCCGTGGCGGGGGAGAACCGCCCGTGCATCTCCAGCATCAGCTCCGCGTCGGGCCCGATGGCGTCGCGGACGGCCTCGATCAGGGAGACCGCGTACAGCGACTGCGCGTGGTCGAGCTCGAAGTGGCCGGTCCCGAAGGGGTCGATCTTCAGCGCCTTGTAGCCGCGCTCCATCACCGTGCGCGCGGCCTTGTGGTACGCCTCGGGCGTCCGCTCCGTGGTGTACCAGCCGTTGGCGTACGCCTTGACCTTGTCGGTGACCTTGCCGCCCAGCAGCTGCCAGACGGGGACGCCGAGGGCCTTGCCCTTGATGTCCCAACAGGCCATCTCGATCACCGCGATGCCGGACATGACGATCTCGCCGGCGCGGCCGTAGTCGCCGTACTTCATCCGCTTGACGAGGTCCTCGACGGCGAACGGATCGGAGCCGAGAATGTGGTTGGCCTTGGCCTCGTTCAAGTAGCCGATGAGAGCGTCGGTGTGGCCCAGCATCCGGGTCTCGCCGACGCCCGTGATGCCCTCGTCGGTGTGCACCTGGACGTAGGTCAGATTCCGCCACGGAGTCCCGACCACATGCGTGCTGATTCCCGTGATGCGCAAGGCAGTTGCCCCCTGAGCTGTTCGATATTTCGTCACACGTTCGAAATGCTGGCGTGACAGTAAGGACGGCCCTGGGGAGGTGTCAATGGGTCTGCCCGAACAGGCCCGCTCCCGTGATGTCGGAACGGAGTGTTCCGCACAGAAGTTTCACAGCACAGGCTTCTTCCGTCACCGCTCGGGCGCCTAGCCTCCCTACGTCATGGACTACTGCCACCCGTGCCGCAGGCACCTCAACGGCGCTCTGGCCTGCCCGGGGTGCGGCACCCCCGCCGACGCCGTGCGCGCGTACGCCGAAGCGCTCGCCGCGCAGGAGGCCGCCGACGAGACGGAGGCGCTGCCCGACGGCGAGCCGGGCCGCCCGCGCGGCCGACGCCGCCCCCGCACGGCACACCGCCGCCGCAGACGCCGGGTCCTGCTCGCGACAGCGGCGCTCGCTCTCGCGGCGGGCGGTCTCGGCCTCGCCGAACTCGGCACGGAGTCCGCGGGGAACGACGACACCCGGGCGGCCCCGGACGCCACGGGGAACTCCTGGAGAGCGACCCGACGTCCCCGCCGCCTTCGGGCTCGGACGCGGATCCGGCCGCGCCGACCACCGCGCGCACCACCACCACGACGGCCGCGTCCACGTCGGCGTCCCCGACCCCCGGCAGTACCGAGGGCTCCCCGTCGGCGCGGCCCACGCGGCACGACGACACCCCGGCCGGCGCCACGTCCTCGGCGGCCACCTCGCCCCAGGGTTCCCCGACGACAGCGCGTCCGACCACCTCGGCCCCGCGCCCGACGGCCACCAGCGCGGCCCCCGACCCGTCGCCGTCCCCGACCTGCGACCGGTTCCTGTGGTGGTGCACGTAGCCCGAGGCGAACCGGGCGGGCGTCCCGGGGGTCAGTCCACCCCGAGCATCCGCCGCAGCATGTCCCGGAACACCACGCGCTCCTCCCGCGAGAGTCCGGCCAGCGGCTCGCGCGCGAAGTCGAGGGACTCCCGCAGGCTTTCGGCCACCCGCGTGCCCTCGTCCGTCGGCGCGGCCACCTTCACGCGCCGGTCCCCGGGCGAGGGCCGCCGCTCCACGAGCCCGCGTGCCTCCAGGCGGTCCACGATCCCCGTGATGTTCGACGGCTCGCACTTCAGCCGCTGGGCGATCTGCCGCATCGGCAGCGGATCGAGCGCCAGCAGGCCGAGCACCCGCGCCTGCGCCCCGGTCAGCCCGTGCCGCCCCGCGGCCTGCTCGTACTCCTCGTGATAGCGGGCGACGACGGCGCCGATCAGCTCGACGACTTCGAGCGTGAGTGCGTCCGTACGGCGGGGGCGGGTACTGGTCATGTCATTCAGGGTACCCAGTTACTTGACATCATGAAATATTCAGGAGCATGGTTGTTTCACGTACTGAAATATTCTTCCCGTGACGCTCCCCCCAGCGGCGCGTGAAGTTCCCCCTCTGCGACGAAGGATTCAGCGCATGGCCGCCGAGACCCCCCAGATCCCCGCCACCGGCCGCGAGTGGGCCTTGATCAGCCGCCCGGTCGGCTGGCCCAAGCCCGAGGACTTCGAGCTGCGCGAGGTCCCCGTGGAGGCGCCCGGCCCCGGTCAGGTGCTGGTCAAGAACCTGTACGTGTCGGTCGACCCGTACATGCGCGGCCGGATGAGCGCCGCGAAGTCGTACGTCGCCCCGTACGAGCTGGGCAAGGCCATGCAGGCCGGTGCCGTCGGCGTCGTCATCGCCTCGAACGACGAGGGCGTCGCGGTCGGCGACCACGTCCTGCACTTCTTCGGCTGGCGCGAGTACGCGACGTTCGACGCGAAGCAGGCCGTCAAGGTCGACCCCGAGGCCGCGCCCCTGTCCACGTACCTCGGCGTGCTCGGCATGACCGGCCTCACGGCGTACGCGGGCCTGCTGCGCACCCTCGCCTTCAAGGAGGGCGACAGCGTCTTCGTGTCCGGCGCGGCCGGCGCGGTCGGCGGCCAGGTCGGCCAGATCGCCAAGCTCAAGGGCGCCTCGCGCGTCGTCGGCTCGGCCGGTTCGGACGACAAGGTCAAGCTCCTCATCGAGGAGTACGGCTTCGACGCGGCCTTCAACTACAAGAACGGCGACGTCCACGAGCAGCTGAAGCAGGCGGCCCCCGACGGCATCGACGTCTACTTCGACAATGTCGGCGGCGACCACCTGGAGGCGGCCATCGCCCGCCTGAACCGCGACGGCCGCATCGCCATCTGTGGCGCGATCTCGGTCTACAACAGCACGGAGCCGGCTCCCGGCCCGCGCAACCTGGCCCGCCTCATCCAGACCCGCGGCCGTATCGAGGGCTTCCTCGTCGGCGACCACTACGACCTTCAGCCGCAGTTCGTGCAGGAGGTCGGCGCCTGGATCCGCTCCGGCGAGCTGAAGTACCGCGAGACGGTCGTCGAGGGCATCGAGAACAACCTGGAGGCGTTCCTCGGCGTCCTGCGCGGCGACAACACCGGAAAGATGGTCGTCAAGCTCGGCGAGTGACCCACGCCACACCGTGATGTTCCATGATTCGGTAACCTCCTTCCGCCTATTGAAATGAGCGAACGAGGGAGCCGGTCATGGCCATCACGCAGTCCGATGTCGTCTACACCGCCGTAGCCACCGCCGAGAACGGTCGCGACGGCCGCGTCTCCACCGACGACGGCAAGCTCGACGTCGTCGTCAACCCGCCCAAGGAGCAGGGCGGTTCGGGTGCGGGCACCAACCCGGAGCAGCTCTTCGCCGCCGGCTACAGCGCCTGCTTCCAGGGTGCCCTCGCCGTCGTCGCCCGCCAGGAGGGCGTGGACATCACCGGCTCGACCCTCACCGCGAAGGTCGGCATCGGCAAGAACGACGAGGGCTTCGGCCTCATCGTCGACATCTCGGCCTCGATCCCGAACGCCGACGCGGCCACCGCGCAGGCCCTGATCGAGAAGGCCCACCAGGTCTGCCCGTACTCCAAGGCGACCCGCGGCAACATCACGGTCACGCTTTCCGTCTGACCTTTTTCGGGTGTCGGACCCGTCCCGTAAGGTTTGCGCCATGCGTGATCTCGGGGCGGGCTTCGGCTATTTGATGAAGGGGCAGCGCTGGGTTGCCCAGCACGGCAAGCGGTACGGCTGGAGTCTGCTGCCCGGCCTGATCACCCTCGTCCTGTACGCGGTGGCGCTGGTCTGCCTCGGGGTCTGGGGCGACGACGCCATCACCTGGGTGACCCCGTTCGCCGACGACTGGTCGTCCCCGTGGTCCGGCCTCTTCCGCGGCTTCTTGACGGCGGTCCTCTTCGCGCTCGCCCTGCTCCTCGCGGTCCTCACGTTCACCGCGGTCACCCTCCTGATCGGCCAGCCCTTCTACGAGTCGCTGTCCGAGGAGGTCGACCGGGCGGAGAGCGGCGGTGAGGTCCCCGAGTCGGGCCTCCCGCTCTGGCGCGAGCTGTGGATCTCCGCCCGCGACAGCCTGCGCATCCTGGCCCGCGCGGCGCTGTGGGGCCTGCTCCTCTTCGCGCTCGGCTTCGTCCCCTTCGTCGGCCAGACGGTCATCCCGGTGCTCGGTTTCTTCGTCACGGGCTTCTTCCTGACGGAGGAGCTGACGGCGGTGGCCCTCCAGCGCCGAGGCGTCCAACTCCGCGACCGGCTCACCCTGTTGAGGTCCCGCAAGGGCCTGGCCTGGGGCTTCGGGGCGCCGCTCGCGGTGTCCTTCCTCGTCCCGTTCGTGGCGGTGTTCCTGATGCCGGGGGCGGTGGCGGGGGCGACCTTGATGGTCCGCGACCTGGAAGGCGACCCGGAGGCGCGGGGGGCCGCGCCGACGACCGCGCCACACCCGCACCCGGCACCCCACATCGCGGGGGCCGACGAAACCCCGCGAGGTCTCACGTCGTGAAGGCGCTGAATCTGGGCGTGCTCTTCGCCGTGGAACTGGTCGCGCTCGGCGCCGTCGGCGCCTACGGCTTCACCCGGGACGTCCCCACGGCGGCGGCCTGGCTGCTCGGCCTCGCCGGGCTGGCGGTGATGATCACGACGTGGTCCCTCTTCGGCTCCCCGAGGGCCCGCTACAAGACCCACGGGGCGACCCGCGTCGCGTTCGAAGTGCTCTGGTTCGGCGCGGGGGTCGCCGCCCTCGCCCTCTCCGGCGCGTACGTCTGGGCGGCCGTCTTCGCGGCGGTCTGCGCGGTGAGCAAGGCCCTCGCGGTCACCTGGAACCAGTAGGACCCGTACCCGTACCCGTATCCGTATCCGTATCTGCGTCCGTACCCTCGCCCGTGCTCGCGTCCGTCGACTGCCCGCCGCCGCCGAGCAGTTCGAGGAAATCGCGGAACGCACCCGGCATGTCCACGGCCTCCGGGTCGAGCAGCCACTGGTACTGGAGCCCGTCCATCACGGCCACGAGCAGGGGCGCGGCCCGCTCCGGGGTGAGCCCGCCGGGCAGTCGGTCCCCGTACTCCGTGCGCAGCACGTCCACCATCGACTCCCGTACGCCGACGTAGCGCCGCGTGAAGAAGTCGCGCGCCGGGTGCCCCTCGGTCACCGACTCCCCGAGCAGCGCCGAGAACGTCTGGACGATGGCCGGCCGCATCGCGTTGTACTCCACCAGTGAGCCGAGCAGATCGAGCCGCCACTGGCTGTTCGGCACCGCGTCCCACTGGTCCCGCTCCTCCAGGACGGCGACGAGCAGCGCCTCCTTGGTCGGGAAGTGGTGCAGCAGCCCCTGCTGGGTGAGCCCCACCCGCTCGGCGACGGCCGCCAGGCTCGCGCCCCGGTAGCCGCGCTCGGCGATCACTTCGAGCGTGGCCCGCAGGATCTCGGCCCGCCGCTCCTCGCTCCTGGCGCTTCTGGTGCTGCTCATGCGGTCACCGTACGACATCGACGAGGTGCGGCCGCCATCGTTTATAACGTCCAGATAACAAAACCTACCGCTCTACAGGTATCGGGTGCAGGATGGACGTGCTCCGACGGGCACCCCGCCCGGACCCGGAGGTGACGACCTCGACGAGGAGGCGCCGGCATGGCGAACCAGGCGAACCGCACGGACCAGGTGGACGGCGAGAGGGCGCGGGCCCGCGAGGCGGTGGTGGAGGCCGCCCTCGGCAAGCTCGACCTCGACACCAAGGCGCGACTCCTCGCGGGCCAGGACATGTGGTCGCTGCCGGAGATCCCCGAGATCGGCCTGGCGTCCCTGGTCATGTCCGACGGCCCGATCGGGGTGCGCGGCGTGCGCTGGACCGCGGACGACCCGTCGATCGCCCTGCCGTCCCCGACCGCGCTCGCCGCCACCTGGGACCCGGAACTCGCGCGCAGGGCGGGGGAGTTGCTCGCCCAGGAAGCCCGCCGCAAGGGCGTCCACGTCCTCCTCGCGCCGACCGTGAACCTGCACCGCTCCCCGCTCGGCGGCCGCCACTTCGAGGCGTACAGCGAGGACCCGTACCTCACCGGCGCCATCGGCACCGGATACGTCCGGGGCGTCCAGTCCGGCGGCGTCGGCACCACGGTCAAGCACTTCGTCGCCAACGACGCCGAGACCGACCGCTTCACCGTGAACAACCTGCTCAGCGAACGCGTCCTGCGCGAGCTCTACCTGGCCCCCTTCGAGGCCATCGTCGCCAACGCCCACCCGTGGGGCATCATGACCGCCTACAACACCGTCAACGGCACGACGATGACCGAGCACCGCTACCTCGTGAACGAGGTCCTGCGCGGCGAATGGGGCTTCGACGGCTTCAACGTCTCCGACTGGATGGCCGCCCGCTCGACGACCGGCGACCTCAAGGGCGGCCTCGACGTCGCCATGCCGGGACCGCAGACGGTCTACGGCCCGGCGCTCGCCGCGGCGGTCCGCGCGGGCGAGGCCGAGGAGTCCGAGGTCGACGACGCCGTGCGCAACGTGCTGCGGCTCGCCGCCCGCGTCGGCATCCTCGACGGCGCCGAGCCCGTCGTCACCGAGGTGCCCGCGGAGATCGACGGCGAGGCGCTGGCCCGCGAGATCGCCCGCCGCGCGTTCGTCCTCGTCCGCAACTCCGGTGTGCTGCCGCTGCGTTCCGACACCCGGATCGCCCTGATCGGCGCCGCCGCCCGCGACGCCCGCGTCCTCGGCGGCGGCTCCGCCACCGTCTTCCCCTCCCGCATCGTCTCCCCGCTCGACGGCCTGAGCGCGGCCGCGACCTCCCTCACGTACGCCGTCGGCGCCGACCCGAGCGACGAACTCGGCCCCGCCGACAAGGGGTTCGAGCTGCGCGCGGTCTGCCGGGACGCCGACGGCACCGTCATCGGCGAGGGCTCCCTGCCCAGCGGCCAGCTCCAGTGGATGGGCGACGACCTGCCCGACGGCGTCACCCACGAGGCGCTGCACAGCATCGAGATCACGGGCACCTTCACCCCGCGCGAGAGCGGCGACCACGCCTTCGGCACGCGCGGCCTCGGCGCCTTCACCCTCACCGTCGACGGCACCGTCCTCTACGACGGTGTCCAGCCGATGGGCGACGAGTCCGACCCCTTCGAGGCGTTCTTCGGCGCCCCGCTGGAGCGCGGCAAGGTGGCGCTGACCGAGGGCGTGCCCGTCGAGGTCTCCCTCCTGCACCCCCTCGACAAGTCCCTCGCCATGCCGCTGCCCGCCGTGATGTTCACCTTCACGCACCTCGGCCCCCGCCGCGACGAGGACGCCCTGATCGCCGAGGCCGTCGAGGCCGCGCGCGACGCCGAGGTCGCCGTCGTCGTGGTCGCCACGACGGAGCGCGTCGAGTCCGAGGGCTTCGACCGCACCGACCTGCGACTCCCGGGCCGCCAGGACGACGTGGTGCGCGCCGTCGCCGCCGCCAACCCGAACACCGTCGTGGTCGTCAACTCCGGCTCCCCGGTGGAACTCCCGTGGCGGGATGACGTGGCTGCCGTGCTGCTCAGCTGGTTCCCCGGCCAGGAGGGCGGCGACGCGCTCGCCGACGTCCTGTTCGGCGCCGAGGAGCCCGGCGGCCGACTGCCCACCACCTGGGGCTCGCTCACCGACGCCCCGGTCACCCAGGTCACCCCGACCGACGGCGAACTCGCCTACACCGAGGGCGTGTTCATCGGCTACCGCGCCTGGGACAAGGCCGGCGCCACCCCCGCGTACCCCTTCGGCCACGGCCTCGGCTACACCGACTGGACGTACGAGTCGATCGAGGTCACCGGCACCACGGCGACGATCCGCGTCCGCAACACCGGCGAACGCCCCGGCCGCGAGGTCGTCCAGCTCTACCTGTCGCCGACCGAGCCCGACGCGGCCCGCCCCGAGCGCTGGCTCGCCGGATTCGCGGGCGTCGGCGCGGCCCCCGGCGAGAGCGTCGAAGCCGTCGTCGAACTCCCGCGCCGCGCCTTCGAGATCTGGGACGAGCACACCAGGTCCTGGTCCCACCAGGCCGGTTCCTACGAGCTGTCGGCCGGCCGCTCGCTCACCGACCACCGCGTGAGCACGACGCTCACCGTCTGACCGGCGGCCCCACGACCAGGGGCGGCGGCACCTGACCCCGCCGCCCCTTTGCCGTCCTCACACCTCCGACGGCTCTTTACGGGCGGACACCGAACCCGTACACCGTCTGCGACCGGTACACCTCGCCGGGCCGCAGCACGGTGCTCGGGAACTCCGGCCGGTTCGGCGAGTCCGGGAAGTGCTGCGTCTCCAGCGCGATCCCGTCACCGGGCGCGAACGGCACATCGGCGTCGAAGTGGTCCGCGGTGTAGAACTGCAACCCCGGCTCGGTCGTGGCCACGCTCAACGTCCGCCCCGACACCGGGTCGCGCACCTCCGCCACCGTCACGGCCTCGCCGGTGACGCCCTTGTCGAGCACATAGTTGTGGTCGTACCCGGGCCCGGCCTTCCGGCTCTCCCGGAAGTCGAACCGCGTCCCCTCGACCGGGCTCAGCTCACCGGTCGGAATCAGGTTCTCGTCCACGGCGGTCACCCGCCCGGCGTCGATGCGCACCTCGTGCCCACCGGCCGCGTCCCCGGCACCGGCCCCGCCGAGATTCCAGTACGTGTGGTTCGTGAGGTTCACGACCGTCGGCGCGTCGGTCACGGCCTCGTACGAGATCCGCAGCGCCCCGCCCTCCTCCAGCGCGTACGTCGCCGACACCTCGAGACGCCCCGGGAACCCCTCCTCGCCGTGCGGCGAGACCCGGCTCAGCCGCACCGCGTGCTCGCCGACGGCCTCCGCGCCCCACACCCGCTTGTCGAAGCCGCGCTCACCGCCGTGCAGCGAGTTCGATCCGTCGTTCTGCGCGAGGTGATAAGTCCGGTCGTCGAGCGGGAACCGGCCGCCCGCGATCCGGTTCGCGTACCGCCCCACCAGCGCGCCCAGGTAAGGACCCGGGTGCGCGAGATAGCCGGCGAGATCGGGGAACCCGAGCACGATCTGCCCCTCGGTCCCCTCCCGGTCGGGCGTCTCGACGGTCTGCACGATGCCGCCGTACGTCAGGACACGGACCCGCACCCCGTCCCGCTCCAGGATCCAGCGGTGGACGTCGGTGCCGTCGGGGAGGGCGTCGAAGAGTTCGCTGCGCATGATCGAGACCCTACGCCCGCCCTGTGACACTCAGGCGGCCGGATCCTTCGCGGTCACCGCGCGATAGGCGAGCTCGGCCAGCCGCGCCTGCCCGTTCACACTCGGGTGGAACCAGTCCCAGTGACTCAACTGCGTCTGCCCGAACCGGTATCCGAAGACCGCGCCGTCGTCGTCACGGCACCGCTTGTCCTTCGCGCAGACGTCCTTCAGCACCTTGTTGTACGCCACCACGCGCTCCTGCACGGCGTCGCGCCGCGCGGTGGCCGCACTGTCGACGGCGTCCGGATCGGCCAGCATCGACGAGC
Organism: Streptomyces sp. Q6; assembly: GCF_036967205.1. NCBI lineage: Bacteria > Bacillati > Actinomycetota > Actinomycetes > Kitasatosporales > Streptomycetaceae > Streptomyces > Streptomyces citrinus. The sequence goes on along the minus strand of NZ_CP146022.1, from coordinate 2,677,956 downwards.
AGATGCCCAGCTTCCACACCTGCTTGCCCAGCGGATTCGCCCGCCCCTCGGACCACAGCCGCTTCAGGTCCGGCACGCTCATCACGTACACCTGCGCCTTCGGCGCCGTACGCCGCAACTGCCGCAGGGACTCCTCGAAGTCGGCCCGGAAGTCGGCCACGGGCGTCATCGCCGCCGCGGTCGTCCGGCACGCGTCATTGGCCCCGGCCATCACCGTCACGAGCCCCGGCCCGCGCTCCGCCGCCCGCCGCATCTGCTCCGGCAGATCGGCCATCCGCGCCCCCGTCTGCGCGTAGTTCCAACTGTGCGACGCGGCACGGCTCTTGCCGAGCAGCCGTACGGCGAGACTCTTGACCTGCGCGTCGGAACCGGTCGCCCACGAGACCTCGGGGCAGTCCGACAGCACGGAGCAGGCGTCGAACCCCCGCGTGATCGAATCGCCCACGGCGGCGACGGAACGCGGACTCGTGTCCCACGTCGGAGTGGGCTTCGGCGACGGCTTCGTGGCCGCTGTCGAACCGCCGGGACCGGGGGAGTTGTCACCGGAGGCGTCACAGGCCGTCAGCCCCGCGACCCCGAGCACCGCGACCACCGCACCGGCGACGGCCGCCCGAACGGCGGTCGACCGGTGGCTTCGCTCCCGCATCCCGTGTCCCCTCCGTCATATGCCGTGGCCCTGTCGGGTGAAAGGTCGGTGTTTGTCGGCCTCGGGACCGACAGTACGTCACACTCCTTGCACCGCTGCGCGATAGCCTCGCCCCGGGGTCCCCGGTCGACCCAGTGAGACCCCGCTGTACCGGTTCCGCTAAATTACAACACGTCAGATGTGTCCCTTTTTGTCTGAACCTCATGGGTCGGGCTCAGAGGGAAGAAGGCTCGGCACGGGCGCGAGGCCGCTGGGGAAGGCGAACCTCGACCCACACTGGAGGTCCCGGTGACGACACGTGGAGTTCTGTACGTGCACTCCGCGCCGCGCGCGCTGTGCCCGCACGTCGAATGGGCGGTCGCGGGCGTCCTAGGCGCGCGCGTCAGCCTCGACTGGATCAGGCAGCCGGCGGCGCCGGGCACCTGGAGATCCGAGTTCTCGTGGCGGGGCGAGGTGGGCACCGCGTCCCAGTTGGCCTCCGCGCTGCGCGGCTGGCAACTGCTGCGCTTCGAGGTGACGGCCGAACCCTGTGCCGCCGCCGAGGGCGAGCGCTACAGCGCCACCCCCGAACTCGGCATCTTCCACGCCGTCACCGGCATCCACGGCGACATCCTCATCCCCGAGGACCGTCTGCGCGCCGCTCTCGCCCGCTCCAAGGCCGGCGAGACGAACCTGGAAGCAGAACTCGCCAGACTCCTCGGCAAGCCCTGGGACGACGAACTGGAGCCTTTCCGCTACGCGGGCGAGGGCGCCCCGGTCCGCTGGCTCCATCAGGTGGTCTGACGAGTGGTCTGACGCCTCTGCGAACGGCAGTGGGCCCGCCCCGGGTTACCGGAGCGGGCCCACTGCCGTGTTCAGCGGAGCGTCGGGGCGTGTCAGACCGTCCGGAAGGCCAGGACGACGTTGTGCCCACCGAAGCCGAACGAGTCGTTCAGCGCGGCGATCCGGCCCTCGACGGGCAGCTTGCGCGCCTCGCCACGGACGATGTCCGCGTTGGCCTCGGCCTCGGGGTCCAGGTTCTCCACGTTGATCGTCGGCGGAGCGACCCGGTGGTACAGCGCGAGCACCGAAGCGACGCTCTCGACGCCACCGGCGCCACCCAGCAGGTGACCCGTCATGGACTTCGTGGCGGAGACCGCCATGTGGTCGGTGTCGTCACCGAAGACCTTGCGCAGCGCCTTCAGCTCGGCCACGTCACCGGCGGGCGTCGACGTCGCGTGCGCGTTCACGTGCACGATCTCGGCCGGGTCCAGGTCGGTGTTGTCGAGCAGGTGCTGAAGGGCCTGCGCGATACCGCGGCCCTCCGGCTCCGGCTGCACGATGTCGTGGCTGTCGGCGGAGATGCCCTGGCCGACGGCCTCCGCGTAGACGCGGGCGCCACGCCGTGCGGCGTGCTCGGCGGACTCCAGGACGACGACGCCGGCACCCTCACCGAGGACGAAGCCGTCCCGGCCGGTGTCGTAGGGGCGCGAGGCACCCTGTGGGTCGTCGTTGTTCTTGGACATCGCCATCATGTTGCCGAACGCGGCGATGGGCAGCGGGTGGATGGCCGCCTCGGTGCCACCGCAGACGACGACGTCGGCGCGGCCGGTGCGGATCATCTCGATGCCGTAGCCGATGGCCTCGGCGCCCGACGCGCAGGCGGAGACCGGGGTGTGCACACCCGCGCGGGCGTTCACGGCCAGGCCCACGTTGGCCGACGGGCCGTTGGGCATCAGCATCGGCACGGTGTGCGGGGAGACGCGGCGAACGCCCTTCTCCTTCAGCACGTCGTACTGGTCGAGCAGCGTGGTCACACCGCCGATGCCGGACGCGATGACGGCGCCCAGACGGTCGGGGTCGACGGCCGGATCGTCACCGGCCTTGTCGGTGAAACCGGCGTCGGCCCAGGCTTCCTTGGCGGCGATCAGCGCGAACTGCGCGGAGCGGTCCAGCTTGCGGGCCTGAGGACGAGGAATGACCTCGCCCGGATCCACGGCGATCTGCGCCGCGATACGGACCGCCTGGTCGGCGGCCCACTCCTGCTCGAGGGGCGTGACACCGGAACGTCCGGCGACCAGACCCTCCCAGGTGGATGTCGCGTCGCCACCCAGCGGTGTGGTTGCGCCGATACCGGTGACGACCACGGTGCGATTGGTCGAGCTCACAGGAATTCTTTCTCCAACGGATGCGAGGGATTCAGCGGCGCCACCGCCGGGTGGCGGAGCGACTGACCTTAGGGACTGAAGCCGGTGGCTCAGGCCTGGTGGTCGAGGATGTACTTCGTGGCGTCGCCGACGGTCTTGAGGTTCTTGACGTCGTCGTCCGGGATCTTGACGTCGAAGCGCTCTTCGGCGGCGACGACGACCTCGACCATGGACAGCGAGTCGACGTCCAGGTCGTCGGTGAAGGACTTGTCCAGCTGGACGTCCTCGACCGGGATGCCGGCGATCTCGTTCACGATCTCGGCGAGACCGGCGACGATCTCTTCCTGAGTGGCGGCCATTGTGGCGCTCCTTCGGTGTGTATCCAGAGGGTGTGGCGCCCGCCGCGGAGCGGCAGGTGAGTGGCAGCTGTGCGGATCAGGTGATCCGCACAGGATGCCTAGGGGAGGGTAACGACCGTGGCGGCGTATACGAGACCCGCCCCGAAGCCGATGACGAGCGCGGTGTCGCCGCTCTTCGCCTCGCCGGTCGCCAGAAGCCGCTCCATCGCGAGCGGAATCGAGGCGGCCGACGTGTTGCCGGTGGTGCGCACGTCGCGGGCGACCGTGACGTGCTCCGGCAGTTTCAGAGTCTTCACCATCGAGTCGATGATTCGCTCGTTGGCCTGGTGAGGAATGAAGACATCCAGGTCGTCCGGGCTGATCCCGGCCGCGTCCAGTGCCTGCTGGGCGACCTTCGCCATCTCGAACACGGCCCAGCGGAACACCGCCTGGCCCTCCTGCGTGATCGCAGGGAACTTGACGTTGCCCTCGGAGTCCAGGGGCAGCTGCGACACGTCGCCGATGCGGAACACGTCCCACGGCACGGTCTGCTTGATCGTCCCGGCCTTGTCGCCCTCCGAGCCCCACACGGTGGGGCCGATCGCGGGCTCGGCGGACGGACCGACGACCACGGCACCGGCGCCGTCACCGAACAGGAAGGCCGTCGCGCGGTCCTCCAGGTCGGTCAGGTCCGACAGCCGCTCCACGCCGATGACGAGCACGTACTCCGCGCTGCCCTCGACGATCATGCCCTTGGCGAGAGTCAGGCCGTAACCGAAGCCGGCACAGCCCGCCGAGATGTCGAACGCGGCGGCCTTCTGCGTCCCCAGCTTGTCCGCGATCTCCGTCGCGATGGCCGGCGTCTGCGCGAAGTGCGAGACGGTCGACACGACCACGGCGCCGATCTGCTCGGCCTGGATGCCCGCGTCGGCGATGGCCTTGCCGGACGCCTCGATGGACATCATCGCGACGGTCTCTTCGTCGTTCGCCCAGTGACGGGTGGAGATACCGGAGCGCGAACGGATCCACTCGTCGGACGAGTCGATCTTCTCGAGGATCACCTCGTTCGGCACGACCCGCGTCGGCCGGTAGCCACCGACGCCGAGGATGCGCGCGTACGGGGCACCCTTGCTGGGCTTGATCTTCGACATGCTGCTCGGATCTCCTTGTCAGGCCGTTGCTTGAGTGGCTTCGGCGATCAGGGCGCGGGCTGCGTCGAGGTCGTCGGGGGTCTTCAGGGCGAGGGTCTTCACACCCGGCAGCGCCCGCTTGGCGATACCGGTGAGGGTGCCGCCCGGGCACACCTCGATGAGCGCGGTCGCGCCGAGCTCCTGGAACGTCTCCATGCACAGGTCCCAGCGGACCGGGTTCGCGACCTGGCCCACCAGCCGGGAGACGACCTCGGCGCCGGTCGCGACCGTTCTGCCGTCCTTGTTCGACACGTACGTGACCGTGGGGTGGGCCGGGGCCAGCGCGGCGGCGGCCTCCTCCAGCTTCGCCACGGCGGGGGCCATGTGCCGGGTGTGGAACGCGCCGGCCACCTTCAGCGGCACCACGCGGCGCACACCCTCGGGCTTGTCGGCCTCGAGCGCGGCCAGCTCCTCGAGCGTGCCGGCGGCCACGATCTGGCCCGCCCCGTTCACGTTCGCCGGGGTCAGCCCGAGCTTCTCCAGGTGCGCCACGGTGACCTCGGGGTCGCCGCCGAGCAGCGCCGACATGCCGGTCTGCGTGATCGCCGCGGCCTCGGCCATGGCCAGACCGCGCTTGCGCACGAGCTGAAGAGCCGCGGAGTCGTCGAGCACGCCCGCGAACGCCGCAGCGGTGATCTCACCGACGCTGTGCCCCGCCACCGCGCCCGGCGCCACGTCGCCGAGGGCGGCCGCGGACAGGAGCCCGGCCGCGACAAGGAGCGGCTGGGCCACGGCCGTGTCACGGATCGCGTCCGCGTCGGCCTGCGTGCCGTAGTGGGCAAGGTCGAGTCCGATGGCGTCGGACCACGCGGCGACGCGGTCGGCGGCGCCGGGGAGTTCGAGCCAGGGAGTCAGGAAGCCGGGCGTCTGGGCGCCTTGGCCGGGAGCGACGAGTACGAGCACTCTCACACTCTCTCTTGTGGACGGTGCGGGCCGCCCGTGGGGACAGGGACGAAGAACCGAAGGGGGAATTGTAGACCCCCGACAAAAGCCTACGACTGAGGATCCGCGTCGGCCAGACGCCCCAGGATCAGCGCGATGCGCAAGGTGAACGCCGACCGGACATCGGATGGCGACCACCCGGTGACGTCGGTCACACGTCGGAGCCGGTAGCGGACGGTGTTCGGGTGCACAAAGAGCATCCGGGCCGCGCCTTCGAGGCTGCTCGCCTGTTCCAGATAGACGCTGAGCGTCTCCAGAAGCGCCGAGCCCGCCTCCTCCAGCGGTCTGTAGATCTCCTCCACCAACTGCTCCCGCGCGGACGGGTCTCCGGCGATCGCCCGCTCCGGAAGCAGATCGTCCGCCAGCACCGGCCGCGGAGCGTCCTGCCAGGCGCCGCAGGCCTTGAGCCCGGCGGCCGCCGCCTGGGCGGACCGCGTGGCGGCGAGCAGGTCCGGCACCACGGGCCCCGCGACCACGGACCCCGCGGCGAACGGCCCGATCAGCGACTTCGCCACCGCCAGCGGATTGTCGCTGCCGCCCGCGATCACCACGAGCCGGTTGCCGAGCACTCCGGTCAGGACCTGGAGCTTGGCGTGGCGCGAGGCCCGCCTGATCGCCTCCACGGTCAGCTCGCTGTCGCCGTCGGGGGCCGTGCCGAGCACCACGCAGACATGCTCCGGCGAGTTCCAGCCGAGCGCCGCGGCCCGGCTGACCGCACCCTCGTCGGCCTCCCCGGACAGGACCGCGTTCACCACGAGGGACTCGAGCCGCGCGTCCCACGCGCCCCGCGCCTCCGCCGCCTGCGCGTACACCTGAGCGGTCGCGAACGCGATCTCCCGTGCGTACACCAGCAGCGCCTCACGCAGCACGCTCTCGTCGCCGGGCGCCGCCACCTCGTCGATGGCCGACTCCATGACCTCGATCGTGGTGCGCACCATCTCCACGGTCTGACGCAAGGTGATCGCCCGCGTCAGCTCCCGCGGCGCCGTGCCGAACACATCGGTCGAGATGGCCTGCGGGGCGTCGGGGTGCCGGAACCACTCGGTGAACGCGGCGATACCCGCCTGTGCCACCAGGCCGATCCACGACCGGTTCTCCGGCGGCATGGCCCGGTACCAGGACAGCGTCTCGTCCATGCGCGTGATCGCCTGCGCGGCGAGCGACCCGGACGACTTCTCCAGACGCTTCAGGGTCGCCGAGTGCGGGTGGGAGGCCGCGAGGGCATCCGGGCGACGGTCCGCCGGTTCGTTCTCTGAGGGCTGCGCTGATTCCGATTGGGGCACGGGGACAAGACTGCCTTATCAGGGCGGCTCAGCGGAGTGGAGGGTCCTAGCCGACCCCGGCCAAGTCCCGGACCCGGCGGCTACCGTGTACCGGGTGATTGATGTACGTCGCTCCGGCGACCGCTATCCCGGGGGCGAACCCGAGGCAGGGATCGAGTCCCTCCACGCCTTCTCCTTCGGCCCGCACTACGACCCGGACAACCTGCGCTTCGGCGCGATCCTCGCCTGCAACGAGGAGCACCTGGCCCCGGGCGCCGGCTTCGACGAGCACCCGCACAGCCACACCGAGATCATCACGTGGGTCGTCACCGGCGAACTCACCCACCGCGACTCCGCCGGCCACGAGTCCGTGGTGCGGCCCGGCGACGTCCAGCGCCTCAGCTCCGGCGGCGGCGTCCGGCACACCGAGCGCAACGACAGCACCGAGCCCCTCACCTTCCTCCAGATGTGGCTGGCCCCCATCGACCCGGGCGGCGATCCGCTGTACGAAGTGGTGCACGGCATCGCCGACTCGACCCCGTACGACGTCCCCGCCGCGGGCGCGATGCTCCACGTCCGCCGCCTGACCGGAGGTGAGCGCACGGCGCTGCCGGTGGCGCCGTACGTCTACCTGCACGTCGTGCGGGGTGAAGTGCGCTTGGGCGACGCGCGATTGGGGCCGGGCGACGCCGCCCGCATCACGGACGAGGCGAACCTGGAGGCATCGACCACGGAGGAAGCCCACCTGCTCATCTGGGAGATGAGCAGGTGACCCGGCGGAGGCACAGGGGGTTCCGGGGGTTCCGGGGGGTCTTGGAGTTCCGCGGGTTCTGGGGCATGCGGCGGTAGGCGAGCCCAGAGTCCAGCGCCCAGAGCCTGCCGCCCAGAGCCTGGCGCCCTGCGTTCAGGGCTGTCGGATCAGACCTCGGCGCGCACCGCGTCGGTGAACGGCGGCCACACCTCGGCCGCCCACGGCCCGAACGCCCGGTCCGTCAGGGCCACGCAGGCCACTCCCGCGTCCGGGTCCACCCACAGGAACGTGCCGGACTGCCCGAAGTGCCCGAACGTCCGCGGCGACGACGAACCGCCCGTCCAGTGCGGCGACTTGTGGTCCCGGATCTCGAAGCCGAGCCCCCAGTCGTTCGGGTTCTGATGCCCGTACCCCGGCAGCACCCCCTTCGTGCCCGGGTACTGCACCGTCATCGCCTCGGCCACGGTCCGCGGGTCGAGCAGTCGCGGTGCCTGCACCTCCGCGGCGAACCGCACCAGGTCGTCCACCGTGGACACCCCGTCCTTGGCGGGCGAGCCGTCCAGCGTGGTCGCGGCCATCCCGAGCGGCTCGAACACGGCCTGGCGCAGATACTCGGCGAACGGGATGTCGGTCGCCTTCGCGATGTGGTCCCCGAGCACCTCGAAGCCGGCGTTCGAGTACAGCCGGCGCGCCCCCGGCTCGGACGTCGTCCGGTGCTCGTCGAAGGCGAGACCACTGGTGTGGGCCAGCAGGTGCCGCACTGTGGAACCCGCCGGTCCGGCCGACTCGTCGAGTTCGATGGCACCCTCCTCGTACGCGACGAGCGCCGCGTACGCCGCGAGCGGCTTGGTGACCGAGGCCAACGGGAAGCGGTGCGCCGTGGGTCCCCGCGTCCCCAGGACCGTGCCGTCCGCACGGACGACGGCTGCTGCGGCGGTCGGTACCGGCCAGTTCTCGATCATCGCGAGGCTCTGCATGCCTACGAGCCTAGAGCGTCAGCCTCATCGAGGGCGCGGGGGTGCGGGCGAACCCGAGGGAGGCGTACAGCGGCTCGCCCGCCTCCGTCGCGTGCAGATCGATCCAGCGGACGCCGCGCTCCCGGAACCAGTCGAGGAGCGCCTCCATGCACGCCCGCGAATAGCCCCGGCGCCGATGCCCCGGCCCGGTGCACACGTTGAAGACGTGCCCGGACGTGCCGAGGGGGTTGCCCGGGCTGCCCAGGCCGTGGTGGAGCGCCCCCGTCGCGCACGCGGCGAGACTTCCGGGGACGTCCGGATCGTCGACCACGAAAGCCGTCAACTCGCCCGCCGGATCGGCGAGATGGCGGCGCAGGGCATCGGCCGTGGCCGGCTGCCAGGCCACATCGGCGCTCGGGCTCATGGAGTCCAGCATGATCTTGCGCAGCCGGACCAGCTCGTCGGCGTCCCCGGGGACGGCACGGCGTACGGGAGTCATGATCCGCACCGTAACGAGGGGGCCACGCCGCTGTCGCCCGGAAATCCCCACGATGTGCTTGCTTGGAGTGCACTCCAAGGTTCTAGCGTGGGGCCCATGACGGTGATGGAGACCACGCCCGCACCTGCCCGGACCAAGGTCGACGCCTGCTCCGCCGCGCCCGAAGCGCACCCGCGTCCGGACGGCCAGGACCGCTACACCATCAGCGAGGTCGTCGCCTTCACCGGGCTGACCGCGCACACCTTGCGCTGGTACGAGCGGATCGGCCTGATGCCCGACGTCGACCGCTCGCACACCGGCCAGCGCCGCTACACCAACCGTGATCTGGACTGGCTCGCCTTCGTCGGCAAGCTGCGGCTCACCGGGATGCCGGTGGCCCACATGGTCCGCTACGCCGAACTCGTGCGCCTGGGCGAGCACACCTTCGAGGAGCGCAAAGAACTCCTCGAGTCGACCCGCCGCGACGTCCTGAACCGGATGGCCGAACTCCAGGACACTCTGGCCGTGCTCGATCACAAGATCAATTTCTATGCGGGCGCCCGCCAGGCGCCTGAGAGGGCGTGAACCGCATGAACAGCACGCAACGGACGCCGCAGCCGGGCGAGCGGCAGCGCATCTCCACTGTTGAGTTGGGAAGCAACGGGCCCGTGGTGGGCATTCAGGGCCTCGGCTGCATGGGGATGAGCTGGGCCTACGGACCGACGGACGCCGACGAGGCCAGGGCCACCCTGGAGCGGGCCCTGGAACTCGGCGTCACCCTGTACGACACCGCCGACGCCTACGCCGCCGGTGAGAACGAGAAGTTTCTTGCTCCTTTCGTCAAGGCGCACCGTGACGAGATCGTCCTGGCCACCAAGTTCGCCATCGGGCTCGACCCGAGCGACCCGTACAAGCGCGTCATCAGCAACGACCCCGCCTACATTCGGACCTGCATCGACGCCAGCCTCCAGCGGCTGGGCGTCGACTCGGTCGACCTGTACTACATGCACCGCCGTGACCCGAAGGTCCCCATCGAGGAGACGGTCGGCGTGATGGCCGAACTCGTCGCCGCCGGCAAGGTCAAGCACCTCGGCCTCAGCGAGGTCACCGCCGACGAACTCCGCGCCGCCCACGCCGTCCACCCCATCGCGGCGGTCCAGTCCGAGTGGTCGCTGTTCAGCCGTGACATCGAACGCGCGGTGGTGCCCACGGCCGCCGAACTCGGCGTCGCCCTCGTTCCGTACTCCCCTCTCGGTCGTGGTTTCCTCACGGGCTCCTTCGTCAGCGCCGACAAGGAGCTCGCTGACGACGACTTCCGCCGCCAGCAGCCCCGGTTCACCGGGGACAACGCCGCCGCCAACGCGGCCCTGCTCGAACCGGTCCGCCAGGTCGCCGACGCCCATGGCGCCTCCCTCGGCCAGATCGCACTGGCCTGGGTGCAGCGGCAGGCGCAGGCGTTCGGCCTCGCCGTCGTCCCCATCCCCGGCACTCGCAAGCGCACCCGGATCGAGGAGAACACCGCGGCGACCCATGTCGTCCTCGCCGACGAGGAGTTGACGCTGCTGGAGCCGATCGCCTCACAGGTGTCCGGCGACCGCTACGCCGACATGAGCTTCACCTCGGCGGGCCGCGAACAGTAGCCGTGCCGGCGACGCCCCGGCCGGCGCCTCCTGCCCGGCGCCGGACCGGGCGTCCGCCCCGCAGCGGGTCAACCTCCACGGCGGCGCGGGTCGCCCAGGCCCTCACGCGAGCCCCAGGGCGAACGCCGTGAACCCCGCGGCGAGCAGCCCCGCCAGCACGCCGCGCCCCCGGCTCGCACGCCGCCACGGCGACTCGAAGCCGCGCGCATAGCGACCTATCAGGACGAGCAGCGCCGCGAAGAGCGGCAACCAGGCGAGCCGAGTGGCCGTCCAGGCGAGCGTGTCCGGCGCTGCCGTCAGCCCCGGTATCGCCCCGGCGAACGAGGCCGGGACCGCCGCCGCGAGCATGGCGGTCTGATGCCAGCACAGGATCGTCATCGCCGACAGGTTGATCACCACCACCGGCGCCCACAGGGCGGGCCGCCGCAGCAGGCGACCGATCCGGTCCCGCAGCAGAATCGCGGCGCCGCTCTGCGCGGCCGCCAACGCGAGGACCAGCAGCGACGGCGGGTGCGAGTTCGTCCGTGCCTCACCGGGCACACCGACCATCGATGTCGGGTAGTGGAAGGCGAGCAGCAGCAGCGCGAACAAGGCCGTTCCTCCCACGAGCAGTACCCAGGCGCCCCGGCGGCCCAGCCTCTTCTCGCCCCAGCAGACGCCCAGTTGGTAGGCGAACATCCAGCCCGGCAGCAGATTCAGCAGGCTCAGCCAGGACGGCATGACGGACGAGGGCGGCCCGTACCGCAGGAAGTCGACGGCGGCGACCGAACCGAGCAGCGGTGCGGCAGCCCAGGCACCGAGCCGGTGTGCCGCCCGGATGCACCACGGGGTGAGCGCGGTCATCACCGTGTAGATGCCGACGAACCACAGTGGCTGGATGACCAGCGTGGACCCGGTCCGCAAGGTCGTCGCCGGTATCCCCAGGGCGTAAAGGAGCGGAATCATCGCGGCCCAGACCGCGGTGACCCCGAGGACGGGTCGGCCGAGCCGGGCGATCCTGCCCCGCAACCAGCCCCCTGTGGAGACACCGCGCTCCTGGGCCCGCCGGTACGACAGGACCGACGCGTACCCGCCGACGAGGAAGAAGACGCCGAGCATCTGTAGCACCCAGCTCAGCGGCGCGAAGAAGCCGAAGGCGGACAGCGGACTCGCGTTGTGCAGGGCGCCCTGAGAATCCACGGTGAAACCACCGAGGAGCCAGTGGCCGGTCGGCACGGCGAGCAGGGCCAGAGCGCGCAGCCCGTCCACGGCCCGGTCACGGTGAGCGGGGGTCTTCGCGTCGATCCGCGACATGGCCGAGGACACGCGGGCGCGCAAGGTGGTGAGAGTCATGACGATGCTCCGGTGGCGATGGCGGCGAACGCGCGCAGCGAGTCCGTGCCTGGTGCGAAATATCCGGTGTGGCCCTCAGCGCGCTCGGCGGGCACCCGTCGGGCACCGAAGGCGCGGTCGGTGGGATCGACGCCGTGGCCCAGGCCGAAGAGTTCGACGTTCGGGACCTTCGCGATCCAGTCGCTGTCGTCCCGCGCCGCCCATACCCGGGCCCGCGTGTGCAGGTCGGCCACGCTGTCCGCGCGCATTCCGGGTGAACCGAGGACCACCAGGTCCGACGCGGGCAGTCGCTGTGCCGCGAGTCCGCAGACCACCGATCCGTAGCTGTGGCAGAAGACGGCCGGATCCGGGACCCCGGCAGCGGTGAGGCCCTGCACGAACCGGGCGAGGCGTGGTGCTCCCGCCTCGGCCAGCCGGCCCGTGGCGGCATCGGGGCCGAGCCCCAGCGGCGTGGTGTACCCGGCCCATGCGATCACGGCGGTGTGCTCACCCGTGGCGGAGTGCAGGGAGCGGGCCATTCCGGTGGGTGTTCCGTAGACGTCCTTCGTCCGGTCGAACGACCCCAGGTCGATGTCCGACCCGGGCACGATCACGGAGACATGTCGAGCACCGCGCAAGTCGCCGTGGACTTCGGCTACTTGGCCGCGCCCTCGCGGGTCGAAGGCGAGTATCCGGCGGTCAGGGGCGAGTAGTTCGGTGCAGCGCTCGGCCAGTGCCTGAGCGGTCGCGCGGGCCTGTGGCGTCAGCGAGCGGTTCCGCGCGTCGGCACGGGCGCGTGCCTCCTCGGCGCGTAGAGCCATCGCGTTCGCCTGGTAACGCAGGGCGATCGGGGCGCCGTCCAGATTGCCGACGACCGTCGGATGGCGAGCCGCCAGATCGGTCCGCTGATATGCGCTCAAGTCGGCGAAGAAGGCGGCGACTTGAGCGGGATTCGATCTCGCGGGATCGGGGAGCGCGGCCCCCAGCGAGTCGTCGGCGCGCCAGGATCCGGTACCGGGCGGAGGGCCGGTGAGCGGACGCTGCTCATGGCCCGTCGCCCACCCCGCCGTGCCCGACACGATCGCCGTCGTGAGTGCGGCGGCGACCAAGGTGCGGCGACCGCGTCGCTTCCAAGAGCCAAGGCCCATCGCCCGTCTCCCCTCCGTCTGTTGGTGTGACGAGGGAAAGGTAGGGAGACGGCCTCGGGCAGCACGTCACACCGGGGAGCCAATTCACGGGTGATACCTGGGTATCCGTATCTGATACCGCAGTAGGGGGTGACGGAGCCGCACACCGCTGAGCTGGTAAGACGCGGTGATACCACGGGCGTTGGTCACAGCGCGGGGATGCTACTGCCCGCCGGGGGTGACGAGCCCGGACTCGTACGCGAAGATCACGGCCTGGGCGCGGTCGCGCAGCCCGATCTTCGCCAGGACGCGGCCGATGTGGGTCTTCACCGTCTGTTCGGCCAGGACCAGCTTCTGCGCGATCTCCTGGTTGGACAGTCCCCGCGCGATCAGCTCGAGCACTTCGAGCTCACGCGGTGTCAGGCTCTTCAACTTCGGCGAGTGCTCCTTGCGGCGCACCGGCTGGGCCTGTGTGAAGTCCGCGATGAGCCGCTTGGTGACGGTCGGCGCGAGCAGTGCCTCACCCGCCGCGACCACGCGCACGGCGGCGATCAGATCGGCGGGCGGCGCGTCCTTGAGCAGGAAACCGGACGCGCCCGCCCGCAGGGCCGCGTACACATAGTCGTCCACGTCGAACGTCGTGAGCATCAGAACCTTGGGACGGTGCGATACGCCCGGCGGCGGGTTCAGCAACTCCTGGGTCGCGGCGAGCCCGTCCATCTCCGGCATCCGCACGTCCATGAGGACGACGTCCGGATGAGTGGACCGGCTCACCTCGACGCCCTGCTTGCCGTCCGGGGCCTCGCCCACGACGTCGATGTCGCTCTGCGCGGACAACAGCGCTGCGAAGCCGGCCCGGACCATGCTCTGGTCGTCGACGATGATCACGCGGATGGTCATGCGTGTCGCATTCCTTACGCCGTGGGGGAGTCGGGCACGGTCAGCGGGAGCCGGGCTGCGACGCGGAAGCCTCCGCCGGGAAGCGGTCCCACGTCCAGCGTGCCGCCGACCAACCGTACGCGTTCGCTCATGCCCACCAGCCCGTGTCCCGTGCCCGCCGTCTCGAGCGGGGACACCGGCTCCCTGGCCGGTCCGTTGACCACGATCACCAGAAGGGCGTCGTCGTCGAGGCCGATGGAGATCTCCGCCCGTGCGCCCGGTGCGTGGCGTACGACGTTCGCCAGCGCCTCCTGCACGATGCGGTAGGCGGAGAGATCCACCGCCGGGGGCACATCGACCAGTTCACCGATCAGGGTCAGCTCCGGGTGCGACAGATCGGCCGGCACTCCGCCCCGTATCGTCGCGTCCACCAGCTGCTGAAGGTGCGCGAGACCGGGTTGGGGTGCGAGATCGCCCTGCGCCTCCTCGCTGCGCAGCACGGCCAGGAGGCGCCGCATCTCGGTCAGCGACTCGCGCGCGCCCGCGGCGATGGACTCGAACTCCTCCCGCACCTCGCCCGGCAGCCCCTGTAGGCGGTACGGCGCGGAATCCGCCTGCACGGTGATCACCGACATGTGATGCGCCACGACGTCGTGCAACTCGCGGGCGATCCTGGCGCGTTCCTCCAGCAGAGTGCGGCGGGTCCGCTCGGCCTCACTGATCGTCTCCTGCTCGGCGAGCTTGCGCTGGGTCTCCCCGCGCTCGCGCAGCAGGGCGCCGAGAAGCAGCACTCCGCCGCTCAGCACGATCAGCAGAACTCCCGTGTCCTGACTGGTGGAGTCGCGGAAGAGACCCATGGCGATGCTGGCGAGGACGGTGGCCAGCCAGATGCCGACGAGTCTGCGCCGGCTCTCGCGCAGGGCCAGGGCGATACAGAGCACCAGGTACCCGACGACAACCATCGGCGTCCACGGCGACGCCCGGTGCGCATCCCCGTCGAACAAGGGGATCGTGCCCAGCACCATGGCGGTGATCATGATGCACCAGGCGGTCAGCGGGCGGCTGATCGCGAGCAGCAGGGGCGCGGCCTGGGCCACGGCGATGGCACCGGCGAGACCGCCACCGACCCCGTAGTCGTTCGTCAGGACCTGGGTCGTGACCGGGATCAGGACCGCCGTGAATCCCAGGGCGATCACATAGGGCAGGAGCCGCATCCAACGCCGGGGAGCACGGGCCAGCAACGGCTCCGACCGGTCGCCGTCGATGGCGGCGGTGAGCATCGACGCCGCCGATGCGAGCCGGTCGCCCGCTCCCCGCACGGTTCGGCGCGAACGCTCGCGCCCACGCTGAGGGCCCGCGCGACCGGAACTGTGGTCCGGCGGGCGCGGCGTCGGGTCGGGAGAGTTCGGCGCAGTGCTCATGGCCGGTTCAGCCTAGGCAGAAGCACCGGTCCATGCCGTCATACCGGGGTGCTCACCCGGATCTCATACCCAGGTATCACAAGCCCCCCGCCCGGCTCCGGAGTCACAGCTCCGCGAGCAGTTCGGCCTTCTTCGTCGAGAACTCCGCGTCCGTGACCAGACCGGCCTGGTGGAGCTCGCCGAGGTGGCGGATGCGCTCGGCGATGTCCGCCGGGTCCCGACGGGCGGACGGCGCCGGATCGACGTGACCCGGCCCGACCGCTGCCGGCACCCCCGCGGTCCGCGTGGCCGCGAGGACCGACGCGGCGAACGGCAACGACTCGTGCACCGGGCCGTAGCCGAGCCCGAAGACGACCGCCGCCGGGTCCTGGTCCGCCGGGCCCCGCTGCTGCTCGGAGGCGTCACGGCACAGCAGCCGCAGATGCCCTTCGAACAGCTCGGGCGAGCGCCACTCGACGCCGCTCAGATCGCCGACGGAGAAGGTCTGGTCCCCGGCCTTCCACTTCGCCGACGACGCCCCCGTCCAGAACCAGCGGAAGGACACCGAGGTGCCGTCGAAGGATGCCTTGCCGTCGTACGCCTTGAAGTGGAGGGGTGCCTTCGGCGCGGCTACGAGATAACGGTCCGACCGGGTGTCCTCGTCGCCGACGAGCTGCGCGCGCAGCTCGTCCGCGTAGTACTCGGCGAGCGTCTCCCGCTCCGCGGGCAGGACGAGCCGGTACGGATCGCAGCCCTCCTTGAGCTGCCCCGCGGCGGCGTCCATGAGCGGATCGGCCCCCGGTCGGGGAACGGCATGCAGGACGACAGTCCCGCGCTTGCCAGGAGTCAGAGTCACCGCCGCGATCGCTTCCAGAGGGACACGGCGCTCGCCGAGCGCCTGAAGCAGCTTCGGCGTGCGGATCCCCCGTTCGAAGCGGATGAGCACGGAGTCGGACTCGAACTCCCAGGCGGCATGAAATCCGGCCAGTACGTCACCCATGCGGCTCATCGTATGCGGCACGCGCGCCTCCGTCGCCTGTTGCGTCGCACCACTGTTCCGCCGCTTTCTACGCGCGTCAGGCGGAGGCACTGCCGGAAAAACCCTCTCGGCAGCTGTCCTGGGCGTCGGCGCAACTCACCGATCGGTACGAGCCAGTTCCGATCTCCGCGAAGTTGTCGAGGCTTTCCGTCCCCGGCTCGAAGTAACCGGTGTGGCCCTTGGCGTCTCCTGCGGAGACCACACGTGCACCGAACCCGGAGGAGACCGGGTCCGCCCCGTGACCGAGACCCCCTACCTCCATGTAGGGCACGTCCTGGATCCAGTCGTCCTTGTCCCGGGTGGCCCACACGCGCGCGTGGGTACCCAGGCCGGAAGCGCTCTCGGCCCGCATGCCCGGACTGCCGGCCACGGCGATGTCGCTGACCCGGGACGGCAGATGGTGGGCGGCGACTCCGCACACCACGGAGCCGTAGCTGTGGCAGTACAGGGCGACGGACGAGCTACCGGGCAGGCCGCGCAGCATGGCGTTGAGCCGTACCGCACCGTCGTCCGCTCGCATCGCGGTCGCGGCGTCCACGCCGAGGCCGGCCGGGGCCGTGTAGTCGGCCCACGCGATGACCGCTGTGCGGACGTGCGGGCTGGTCTGGCGCTCGGCCGCGTACAGCGAGCGGGCCATGCCCACGGGTGCCGAGTACTTGCGGAATGTGCGCTGGAAGGTCAGCACGTTCGTGTCGACGCCCGGCACCACGACGGAGACGCGCTGCGCCTTGTCGAGGTCGCCGAAGACCTCGGCGACCCTGCCGTTGCCCATGGGGTCGAAGGCGAGGATGTGGCGGTCGGGGCCCGACAGAAGTGCGAAGCGCTGCATCCGCTGCTGAGCGTCATGGTGGCCGACCGCGGACAGACGGTTGTCATGGGTGCGTACGGCCTCGACCTTGCGGGCCTGGTCGAGCGCGATGCGGTTGGCCCGGTAGCGCAGTTCCACAGGTGCGCCGTTCATGTTGCCGACCACGAGCGGATAGCGGGCGGCGAGCCGATTGCGTTCGTGCTGCGTCAGCGAGGAGAAGAAGTGCGCGAGGCGGGTGGGGGAGCCGTCGGGCGCGGGCAGTGCATGTCCGTGTATGCGGCCGTGCTCCCAGGCGGTGAGCGCGGTCCGGAGCGGCGAGGTGACGCCCCGGTGCTGGCGCACGGCGGTCCAGCCGGTGGTCGCCAGCATGACGAACACGACGGCCAGCGCGAGCAGAGCGCGCCAGACGTTGAGTTGAGGGGAGGAGTCGAAGGAAGTCACTGCGGGACACCCTAGGAGAAGCGCGTGGGACTCCGTGCCACGGGTGAGGCAGATCACGTTTTCCGCGGGGTATTTGGGTAAAAGCGGACTCAATCGCGGTCAGAGGTTCACCCTGCGTACAGAGGTGACGCGCCCTGTGTGCGCGGGCGTGCGACGGGGGTCACGTGGTCGCCGTCACGCGCGTGACTTCCTGTCGTCGCGCCATCGCTCACCCAGGGACGGCTTCAGGTGATCGAGGTACGACTCGGTGAGGACGCGAAGGGCGTCGACGCTCGCGTCCTGGCCCGCACCCCACAGGCGCCCCGTCATGCGCATCACTCCGCTGAACGCGGCGACGGCCACGCGCGGCCGCGGGTCGCTCTCCACGTCGAGCCCCTCGCGTTCGGCGATCACCCGCGCGATCTCCTCCTCCAGCTCGATCGAGCGGCGCAGGTGCGCGGCCAGGAGGGAGGGCGTGGACTCGATCATCTGGTAGGTGCGCATGTGGAGTTCGACCGGAATGACTTCCTCCACGGAGCGGCTGAGGGCGTCCCAGGTGCCGAGGACCGTGTGCCGCATCGCCTCGAACGGGCCTTCCTCCGCCGGGCGTTCCCGCAGCGCGGCGACGAAGCGGGACTCCACCATCTCCTGAACGGCGAACGCCGCCTCCTCCTTGTTCGCGAAGTACCGGAAGAAGGTGCGCTGGGAGACCTCGCAGGCCTCCGCGATCTCGTCGACCGTCGTCCGCTCGAAGCCCTGAACGGTGAAGAGCTCAAGTGCCGCGCGCAGCAAAGCGCTTCGCGTGCGCTGCTTCTTGAGTTCCCGCAGGTTGAGTTGGGCCGACATGGTCCTCTTTCTCAGTGTTTGTGCAGCTCAGCATAGTGTGAGCGACGTGACAGTTACCGACTTGTGAAATGCTTTGTCAACTGTCAGGGACTGTCACTAGCCTCGAACGTATGACTAGTCAGACCACTGTCGACAAGACGGACCGGGTTCCGGAGCCCGATCCCGTCCCGGCACCGGCCAAGGGGCTGCGCGGCCACCCCTGGTTGACGCTCTTCTCCGTCGCGATCGGCGTCATGATGGTGGCCCTCGACGGCACCATCGTCGCCATCGCCAACCCGGCCATTCAGAAGGACCTCGGTGCGAGCTTCGCCGACGTCCAGTGGATCACCAACGGCTACTTCCTCGCCCTCGCGGTCACGCTGATCACCGCGGGCAAGCTCGGCGACCGGTTCGGTCACCGGCAGACGTTCCTCATCGGCGTGGTCGGTTTCGCCGCAGCCTCGGGGGCCATCGGCCTGTCCGACAGCATCGCCTTCGTCGTCACCTTCCGCGTCTTCCAGGGCCTGTTCGGTGCGCTGCTGATGCCCGCCGCGCTCGGTCTGCTGCGGGCCACCTTCCCCGCCGAGAAGCTGAACATGGCGATCGGGATCTGGGGCATGGTGATCGGCGCCTCGACCGCGGGCGGTCCGATCCTCGGTGGTGTGCTCGTGGAGCACGTCAGCTGGCAGTCCGTCTTCTTCATCAACGTCCCTGTCGGCGTCCTCGCGCTCGTCCTCGGGCTCGTCATCCTTCTCGACCACCGTGCCAAGAACGCGCCGCGGTCCTTCGACATCCTCGGCATCGTGCTGCTGTCCGGCGCGATGTTCTGCCTCGTCTGGGCCCTCATCAAGGCCCCGACCTGGGGTTGGGGCGACGGGCTCACCTGGACGTTCCTGGCTGCCGCGGTCCTCTGCTTCGCGCTGTTCGCCCTGTGGGAGACCCGCGTCGCGGAGCCGCTCATCCCGCTGGGCCTCTTCCGCTCCGTGCCGCTGTCGGCCGGTGTGGTCCTGATGGTTCTCATGGCCATCGCGTTCATGGGCGGTCTGTTCTTCGTCACCTTCTACCTGCAGAACGTGCACGGCATGAGCCCCATCGACAGCGGCCTGCACCTGCTGCCGCTGACCGGCATGATGATCGTCGCCTCGCCGCTGGCAGGCGCCATGATCACGAAGGTGGGTCCGCGCATCCCGCTCGCCGGCGGCATGGCGTGCACCGCCATCGCGATGTACGGCATGTCCACGTTGGAGGCAGGCACCGGCAGCGGCATCATGTCCGTCTGGTTCGGCCTGCTCGGCCTCGGCCTCGCGCCTGTGATGGTGGGCGCCACGGAGGTCATCGTGGGCAACGCGCCGATGGAGCTCTCCGGCGTCGCCGGCGGTCTCCAGCAGGCCGCGATGCAGATCGGCGGCAGCCTCGGCACCGCGGTGCTCGGTGCCGTGATGGCGTCGAAGGTCGACAGCGACCTCGCGGGAAACTGGGCGGACGCCAAGCTCCCGCCGCTCACCCCGGGCCAGCTGGACCAGGCGGCGGAAGCCGTCCAGGTCGGTGTCGCCCCGGTACCGCCCGGCACTCCGGCGGGGGTCGCCCAGACGATCACGGGCGTCGCGCACGACACGTTCATCTCCGGCATGAGT
Source organism: Streptomyces sp. Q6 (assembly GCF_036967205.1). Classification (NCBI taxonomy): domain Bacteria; kingdom Bacillati; phylum Actinomycetota; class Actinomycetes; order Kitasatosporales; family Streptomycetaceae; genus Streptomyces; species Streptomyces citrinus. Next base: position 2,658,184 of record NZ_CP146022.1, on the reverse strand, counting down.
CTGGCCTGCCTGGTCGCCGCCGGTGTCGCCGTCGTCGCGGTGCTGGTCGCGATGCTGACCAAGCGCGGGGACAACGCGGAGGCGGGAGCGGGCGCCGCGCACATCTGACGCGGGTAACGCGAACGGACGGACCACGCCCGCGACGCCCCAGCTCACGGCGCCGCACGCAGCGCCTTCAGTCGTGACAAGGCGCGGAAACCGTTCGTGTGGGGGAAGCCCCCGGGGAACTCTCCGGGGGCTTTCGCTTATCCGGGTGACGTCCGTCGACAGCCCTTCCCGGAACCGAATCCTCCGGGCCAGAGTGTCTGGCAAGCGATCAGTCGCGACCGCAACTGGTCGATATGACACGGGGGTTGAATCACATGCGTACGTCCATGCCCATCACCATTGCCGCAGCCGCACTCGCCGCCGTGGCGCTCACACCCGGACTGGCCCGTGCGGCGGCGCCACCGACGCTCGGCGACTGCGCGGCGGGGGAGCTGTGCCTGTGGAGCAAGACCGGATTCAAAGGAGCCCGGCACGTCTACGAGTTGAGCGGGATCGACATCGAGAGCTGTGTCGCGCTGCCGGAGGGGAGCAGCGCGGCGTCGCTCGCCAACCGCACCGGTCGACCCGTCACCACGTACCAGTCCGCGGAGTGCGCGGAGACCGGAGAGTTCCAGACGTACCCCGGCAGCGGGACCTGGGAGCCCGAATCGCCCTACCGGACACGGGCGTTCAAGGTCTGGGAGAGATGACAGGGACGACACGGGCGGGGAGGGATGCCGGCGACGTCCGGGAGAGATGCCGGAGACAGCGGAGCGCCGCGCGATAGACCGCGCGAAGTGGGGTACCCGAAGCACGCCCGAGTCCGGACTAACTCAGGGAGTGATGATGGCGGGCTTCGGACACACCACGCGCAAGCACCCCCGTTCACGTGGCCGCACCGGCTCACGGAGCGGGCCGGACCGCGCGACACTCGGAATCATCGGCCTCATCTGCGCGATCGCGGGATTCTTCGTACTCCAGATCGTGCTGGGACCGGTCGCCGTCGTCTGCGGCTGGTTGTCCATGGGCCGACGCTGGACCGGTACCCAGTCGGTGCCGGCCCTGGTAGCGGTCGTGCTCGGCGCGATCGACACGCTGCTCGCGATCATCTGGCTGGTCTCGTCGACCGGCACAATTGCGGGAGGCATGTTCTGAGCGCGAGCGACTGACCGTTCCGAGCGGTCAACTCCACACGGCCCCGGGCGAGTTCCCGGGGCCGTCCGCGACCGCACCGGCGCTCGGGTGCGGTACGCCGCCTTCTTCCTTACTGGTGAGTGACGTCGCTTCCTTACCGGTGAAGGACGTCGTCGTCGGCACATCCGCGGATCCGGGCTGCCCCGACAGCACCGCGACCTGAGCTCGCAGCGCCCGTACCTCCCGTGCGAGTGCCTCGATGGCCTCCGTCTGCCGACGCTCTTCCGCGTCGTCCTTCTCGAACCGGGAGATGAACCATGCCGCGATATTGGCGGTGACCACACCGAGCAGTGCGATGCCGGACAGCATCAAGCCGACCGCGAGCACGCGGCCCATACCGGTCGTCGGCGCGTGATCGCCGTAGCCGACCGTCGTCATCGTGGTGAACGACCACCACACGGCGTCGCCCAGCGTCTTGATGTTGCCGTTCGGTGAGTCCCGCTCCACCGAGAGGACGGCCAGCGAGCCGAACATCAACAGGCCCACCACAGCGCCGGCGACATACGTCGTCAGCCTTATCTGCTCGGCCATCCGGGCCCGCCGGCCGACCAGGAGCAGTGTCGACACCACACGCAGCAGCCGCAGGGGCTGCGCCAGCGGAAGCACCACGGCAAGGAGGTCGAGCGGGTGCGAGCGTACGAAGTGCCAGCGGTCCCGCGCCAGGACCAGACGGACGATGTAGTCGAGGGCGAACGCGCCCCACACCACCCACTCCACGATCGTGCACGCCTCGATCAGCGCGCTCGACGCGTCCGGCTCCACGATGGGGACCGCGTAGGCGACGGCGAAGGCCAGGGCGAAGGCGAGCAGCGGACGCTGCGTGCGCCGCTCCCAACGAGTCTGTGCCGGATGCTCCTTCATGCGCGCATCGTAGGAAATGCCGAAGGGCGGCAGAACCATTGGTCCTGCCGCCCTCGGAGAGAACACCTGCTGGGCAAGCCCCCGCTACGCGTCGCCCCCGGCGGCGCCCGGGTCGGCGGCTGTGACGTCGAGCAGCTGGTAGCGGTCGATGGCCTGCTTCAGGACCGAGCGGTCGATCTTGCCCTCACGCGCGAGCTCCGTGAGCACCGCGACCACGATCGACTGCGCGTCGATGTGGAAGAAGCGGCGCGCGGCGCCCCGCGTGTCCGCGAAGCCGAAGCCGTCCGCACCGAGCGACTGGTACGTGCCGGGCACCCAGCGCGAGATCTGGTCGGGCACCGACCGCATCCAGTCGGACACCGCCACGAACGGGCCCTGCGCGCCGGACAGCTTCTGCGTGACGTAGGGCGTGCGCTGCTCCTCTTCTGGGTGCAACAAGTTGTGGCGCTCCACGTCCACCGCCTCGCGGCGCAGTTCGTTCCACGAGGTCGCGGACCACACGTCGGCGCGCACGTTCCACTCCTGCGCGAGGATCTGCTGTGCCTCGATCGCCCAGGGGACGGCCACGCCCGATGCCAGGATCTGGGCGGGGATCGCGCCCGCAGTCCCGGTGCCGACGCGGTGGATGCCCTTGAGGATGCCCTCGACGTCGACGTCGGCCGGCTCCGCGGGGTGCTGGATCGGCTCGTTGTAGACGGTGAGGTAGTAGAAGACGTCCTCGCTGTCCGGGCCGTACATCCGGCGCAGACCGTCCTTGACGATGTGGGCGATCTCGTAGCCGTACGCCGGGTCGTAGGAGACCGCCGCCGGGTTGGTCGAGGCCAGCAGCTGCGAGTGGCCGTCGGCGTGCTGGAGGCCCTCACCGGTGAGCGTCGTGCGGCCCGCGGTCGCACCGAGGACGAAGCCGCGCGACAGCTGGTCGGCCATCTGCCAGAACTGGTCGCCGGTGCGCTGGAATCCGAACATCGAGTAGAAGACGTAGACCGGGATCAGCGGTTCGCCGTGGGTCGCGTAGGCCGAGCCGGCGGCGATCAGCGAGGCGGTGCAGCCCGCCTCGGAGATGCCGTCGTGCAGCATCTGGCCGGTCGGCGACTCCTTGTAGGCGAGCAGGAGGTCACGGTCGACGGACTCGTACTGCTGGCCGAGCGGGTTGTAGATCTTTGCGCTCGGGAAGAAAGAGTCCATGCCGAAGGTGCGGTACTCGTCGGGCGCGATCAGCACGAAGCGTCGGCCGATCTCCTTGTCCCGCATCAGGTCCTTGAGGAGCCGGACGAAGGCCATAGTGGTGGCGATCGACTGCTGACCCGAGCCCTTCTTCACGCTCGCGTACGCCTTGTCGTCCGGGAGCTGAAGCGGCTTCGCCCGCACGACCCGGGTCGGGACATACCCGCCCAGCGCCTTGCGGCGGTCGTGCATGTACTGGATCTCCTCCGAGTCCCGGCCCGGGTGGTAGTACGGCGGGGCGCCGGACTCCAGCTGCGCGTCGGTGATGGGAATGTGCAGCCTGTCGCGGAAGCCCTTGAGGTCGTCGACGGTCAGCTTCTTCATCTGGTGCGTGGCGTTGCGGCCCTCGAAGTTCGGGCCGAGCGTCCAGCCCTTGACCGTCTGCGCCAGGATGACCGTCGGCTGGCCCTTGTGCTCCTTGGCGGCCGTGAACGCGGCGAAGATCTTCTTGTGGTCGTGACCGCCGCGGCCCAGGTGCAGGATCTGGTCGTCGGTCATGTTCTCGACCATGGCCCGCAGCCGGTGGTCGTCGCCGAAGAAGTGGTCGCGGATGTACGAGCCGGGCTCGGTCGCGTAGGTCTGGAACTGGCCGTCGGGCGTCGTGTTGAGCTTGTTGACCAGCACGCCGTCGCGGTCCTGCGCGAGCAGCGGGTCCCAACTCCGGTCCCAGACCAGCTTGATGACGTTCCAGCCGGCGCCGCGGAACTGGGACTCGAGCTCCTGGATGATCTTGCCGTTGCCCCGCACCGGGCCGTCGAGCCGCTGCAGGTTGCAGTTGACGACGAAGGTGAGGTTGTCGAGGCCCTCGCGGGCGGCGATGGAGAGCTGGCCGAGGGACTCGGGCTCGTCCATCTCGCCGTCGCCGAGGAAGGCCCACACCTGCGACTTGGAGGTGTCGGCGATGCCGCGGGCCTCCATGTAGCGGTTCATCCGGGCCTGGAAGATCGCGCCGAGCGGGCCGAGGCCCATGGAGACGGTGGGGAACTCCCAGAAGTCCGGCATGAGGCGCGGATGCGGGTACGAGGAGAGGCCGTTGGGCGCCTTCGACTTCTCCTGCCGGAAGGCGTCCAGCTGGTCCTCGGTGAGGCGGTCCAGGAGATAGGCGCGGGCATAGATGCCCGGCGAGGCGTGCCCCTGGAAGAAGATCTGGTCGCCGCCGTCGCCCTCGTCCTTGCCGCGGAAGAAGTGGTTGAAGCCCACGTCGTACAGCGACGCCGAGGAGGCGAAGGTGGCGATGTGACCGCCGACGCCGATGCCGGGGCGCTGGGCGCGGGACACCATCACCGCGGCGTTCCAACGCGTCGCGTTGAGGACCTTGCGCTCGATCTCCTCGTTGCCGGGGAAGAAGGGCTCGTCCTTGGTGGCGATCGTGTTGATGTAGTCCGTGCTGCGCATCTCGGGCACGGCCACGCGCTTCTCACGGGCCCGCTCGATCAGTCGGAGCATCAGGTAGCGGGCCCGCTCGCGGCCGCGTTCGTCGACTGCGGCGTCAAGGGAGTCGAGCCACTCCTGGGTCTCTTCGGGATCGAAGTCCGGGACCTGGCTGGGAAGACCGCCAATGATGATCGGGTTGCGATCGGATCCGGAAGCCACGCTGTTCCTTCACTGTCGGTGATGCCACTGTTCCACTGTCGGGTACGCCGATGTCCATCGTGTACCTCGAAATCGGAATCGTCATCTCTACCGAGAGGTAAACCGAACGTCGGGGGCGCGACCCGGGTGCGGGTACGAACAGATCGCAACGGTACGCCCCATTCGTAAATCTGTTTCGTGGGGCCGTTCGGCCCTGGTCACGCTGGGTGGCCAGGCAGTGCGGGCAAACCCGGCAGAATGCTGTGGCGTACATCACCGACCTGCGGGAATCCTTGACAGGAGTTGCGGTGACACGGCCCGGAACGTCACCGTTTCGGCGGTCTCGGCGGCCGGGTACTTGCGCGATCCGTCGCGCACGTGTGGACTACGGCCAACGCTTCGCGCGTGCGCGATGCTGAAGACAACTTCGTAAACATGATCAGGAGGCAATCCGTGAGCGCGACCGCGGACCACGCGGAGACGAACCTTGCCGTAAGGCTGGGTTTCCAGACCGACATGGTGGTCCAGGAGATCGGCTACGACGAGGACGTCGATCAGGAGCTCCGTGAGGTCATTGAGACCGCCATCGGCGCCGAGCTCGTCGACGAGGACTATGACGACGTGGCTGATGCCGTGGTGCTCTGGTTCCGTGAGGACGACGGGGACCTTACTGATGCGCTGGTGGACACCACCACGTACATCGAAGAGGGCGGTTACATCCTGCTCCTGACGCCGAAGACCGGGCGTGACGGGTACGTCGAGCCCAGCGAGATCGGGGAGGCCGCCACCACCGCCGGTCTCTCGCAGACCAAGGGCGTCAGTGTGGGCAAGGACTGGACCGGGAGCAGGCTGGTGACCCCCAAGACGGCGGCGAAGAAGCGGTAGCAGCCGTCCCGGCCGACCGGGATCCGAAGTGAAGTGACAAGGCCCCTGTGGGCGCGCCTCGGCGTGCCCACAGGGGCCTGCGCGTCTGCGGCCGCCCCGCGGGCCGCGCTCGGCCGTGCTGGACCGGCTCCGGCCGGTCCCTGCGTCCTCGGGCGCACCGGCACCTGCGCAACAGCTTCCAGACCCCGCCAACTAGGCTGAAGCCACCCGAACAGCTCCATCGAAGGGAAGCTTCACCATGGCGATCGAGGTCGGCACCAAGGCTCCGGAGTTCGAGCTCAAGAATCAGCACGGGGAAACCGTGAAGCTCTCGGACTTCCGCGGCGAGAAGAACGTGGTGCTGCTCTTCTACCCGTTCGCTTTCACCGGGGTGTGCACCGGTGAGCTCTGCGCCCTGCGCGACGAGCTGCCGAAGTTCGTCAACGACGACGTGCAGCTGCTCGCCGTCTCGAACGACTCCCCGTTCTCGCTCCGCGTCTTCGCCGAGCAGGAGGGCCTGGAGTACCCGCTCCTGAGCGACTTCTGGCCGCACGGCGAGGCCTCGCGCGCGTACGGCGTCTTCGACGAGGAGAAGGGGTGCGCGGTGCGCGGCACCTTCATCATCGACAAGGAGGGCGTCGTCCGCTGGACGGTCGTCAACGCCCTGCCGGACGCCCGTGACCTGAACGAGTACATCAAGGCGATCGACACCCTGTAGGTCGACGCAGGTCGATGTAGGTCGACCCGCGAGTCGACGACCGGTATCTCGACACCCTGTAAGAAGCCTCGCCGGGGGCGGGAACCCGTCACTAGGATCCAGACGTTGATCCGATGCCAGACGCACTACGGGGCTCCCCGCCCCTCAAGACCAAGGGAGGACTCGTGGGAGTCAGCCTCAGCAAGGGCGGCAACGTATCGCTGAGCAAGGAGGCCCCGGGCCTCACGGCGGTCGTCGTGGGCCTGGGTTGGGACGTTCGTACCACCACAGGTACGGACTTCGACCTCGATGCCAGCGCCATCCTCACGAACGCCGAGGGCAAGGTCCGCAACGACCAGGACTTCGTGTTCTTCAACAACCTGAAGAGCGCGGACGGATCGGTCGAGCACACCGGCGACAACACCACCGGTGAGGGCGAGGGCGACGACGAGCAGGTCAAGGTCAACCTCGCGACGGTCCCGGCCGATGTCGACAAGATCGTGTTCCCGGTCTCGATCTACGACGCCGAGAACCGCCAGCAGTCCTTCGGTCAGGTGCGCAACGCGTTCATCCGCGTCGTGAACCAGACGGGCGGCGCGGAGATCGCCCGTTACGACCTGTCCGAGGACGCCTCCACCGAGACCGCCATGGTCTTCGGTGAGCTGTACCGGAACGGGGCGGAGTGGAAGTTCCGCGCCGTCGGCCAGGGCTACGCCTCGGGTCTGCGCGGCATCGCGCAGGACTTCGGCGTCAACGTCTGAGCCGAAGCGCACCACCACGCTCAACCGTCCGGCGCCGCACTTCTCCAGTGCGGCGCCGGACGCGCTCGACACCGCACCGCCTTACACCGGGGAGGACCAGGATCATGGGCGTCACGCTCGCCAAGGGAGGCAATGTCTCCCTCTCCAAGGCCGCACCGAACCTCACACAGATTCTCGTCGGGCTCGGCTGGGACGCGCGCTCGACCACCGGCGCCGACTTCGACCTCGACGCCAGCGCGCTGCTGTGCAGCGGCGGCCGGGTCATGGGCGACGAGTGGTTCATCTTCTACAACCAGCTGAAGAGCCCCGACGGCTCCGTCGAACACACCGGGGACAACCTCACGGGTGAGGGCGAGGGCGACGACGAGTCGATCCTGATCGACCTCTCCAAGGTGCCGGCCACCTGCGACAAGATCATCTTCCCGGTGTCGATCCACGACGCCGACAACCGAGGGCAGACGTTCGGCCAGGTCAGCAACGCGTTCATCCGCGTCGTGAACCAGGCGGACGGCCAGGAGCTCGCGCGCTACGACCTGTCCGAGGACGCCTCCACCGAAACCGCCATGATCTTCGGTGAGGTCTACCGGTACGGCGGGGAGTGGAAGTTCCGTGCGGTCGGCCAGGGGTACGCGTCCGGGCTTCGGGGCATCGCTCTAGACTTCGGAGTCAACGTTTCATAAAGCGTTGCTAAAGCCGTGCACGGAGCGGGGGAGCCCCGTACAACCAGCACGGGGAAACCCGTACACATGATGGGGTAGCCAGTGGTTCTGAAAACCTTCGGCTGGTCGTTCGCGATCACCGTGCTCGGTTTGATCGCGGCGGTGTTCTACGACGGATGGGAAGCCTTCGGGGTCGTGGCGATCCTCGCCATCCTCGAGATCTCGCTGTCCTTCGACAACGCGGTCGTCAACGCCGGAATCCTGAAGAAGATGAGTGCCTTCTGGCAGAAGATCTTCCTCACGATCGGTGTGCTGATCGCCGTCTTCGGCATGCGCCTGGTCTTCCCGGTCGTGATCGTCGCGATCAGCGCCAAGATGGGCCCGGTCGAGGCCGTCGACCTGGCGTTCAACCAGCCCGACCGCTACCAGCAGCTGGTGACGGACGCGCACCCGTCCATCGCCGCGTTCGGTGGCATGTTCCTGATGATGATCTTCCTCGACTTCATCTTCGAGGAGCGCGACATCCAGTGGCTGCGCTGGATCGAGCGGCCGCTCGCCAAGCTCGGCAAGGTCGACATGCTGTCGGTCTGCATCGCCCTGATCCTGCTCCTCGTCGCCTCCATGACCGTCGCGGTCAACGCGCACCAGCACGGCGGCGCGCACGTCGACAAGCAGGCGACGGTGCTGCTGGCCGGAGTCGCGGGTCTGATCACGTACCTCATCGTCGGCGGGCTCTCCAGCTTCTTCGAGAACCGGCTCGAGGAAGAGGAGGAGCGCGAGCACGAGGCCGAGGAGAAGGCCAAGCGCGAGGGCAAGCCGCAGTCGGCGGTCCTGATGGCCGGCAAGGCCGCGTTCTTCATGTTCCTCTACCTCGAGGTCCTGGACGCGTCGTTCTCGTTCGACGGTGTCATCGGCGCCTTCGCGATCACGAACGACATCGTCCTGATGGCGCTCGGCCTCGGCATCGGCGCCATGTACGTCCGGTCGCTCACGGTCTACCTGGTCCGCCAGGGCACGCTGGACGACTACGTGTACCTGGAGCACGGCGCGCACTACGCGATCGGCGCGCTCGCCGTGATCCTCCTGGTGACCATCCAGTACGAGATCAACGAGGTCATCACCGGCCTGGTCGGCGTCGTCCTCATCGCCTGGTCGTTCCTGTCCTCGGTGCGCCGCAACAAGCGGATCGCGGCCGAGGAGGGAAACTCCGGGAGCCCGGACAAGACTGAGGTCTCGTCCGGGGTTTGACCCCGGGGGCATTACTGGAACCCTGTGAACGGGGCGGTCGTACGAGGACGAGTCCTCCGCGGCCGCCCCGTCGGCATGTACGCAGACATGCACGTACGGCACGGCATTTGGGGGCGGAATGTCCTTCTGGGACAGGCTTTGGCGCGGGGGTTCCGCGCAGTTCGAGTTCGATTCGGGCACGGCGGCGACCAACACCATCGAGCTGACCAAGCGGCACCCGGTCGTCTCGCTCTCGAAGCAGGGCGCGGCCACCGGCAATCTGCGGGTCAACCTCTCCTGGCGGATGCGGACCTCGGACATCGGCGGGCCGGAGAAGAACAGCCTGCTGCGGCACCCGTTCAGCATGTTCAAGCCCGACGTCGTCCAGGCGCACACCCAGTCCATGGTCAACGTCGACCTGGACCTCGGCTGCCTGTACGAGCTGGTCGACGGCGAGAAGGGGGTCGTGCAGCCGCTGGGCAGTCTCTTCGGGGCGCTCAACGAGCCGCCGTACGTGAAGCTCAGCGGGGACGACCGGTTCGGCTCGGCGTCCGGTGAGACCATCTACGTCAATCTCGATCACCGCGACGCCATCAAGCGACTACTGGTGTTCGTCTACATCTACGACCAGACGCCGGCGTTCGACCGTACGCACGCGGTGGTGACGCTGTACCCGAGCAACGGGCCGCGGATCGAGATCCACCTTGACGAGCGGGCGCCGCAGGCCCGCTCGTGCGCCGTCATCTCCATCGAGAACGTCAAGGGCGATCTGGTCGTGCGGCGCGAGGTGAAGTTCGTGTACGGGTTCCAGGCCGAGCTGGACCGCCTGTACGGGTGGGGGCTCCAGTGGGGCCGCGGCTACAAGTCGAAGGTGGCAGGCCGTTAGCCCGCCGCGCTCACCGGCCGATGAACTGCGGACCCTGCGGCGGGAGCCGGAAGGCCGGATCCGGCACGGCCACCGCCGCCACCGGCTGCGGGTAGCCGTAGGCGGGCTGCGACGGCGGGGCGGGCTGGGTGGCCGGGGTCGGCGGGTAGCCGTAGCCAGGAGGCTGCTGGGGCGGCAGCGGGAAGGACGGGGCGGCGGGCTGCGGGGCGGGCGCGGGCTCGGCCGTGGCCGGTTCGGCGGACTCGTCGACCGAGATGCCGAAGTCCGTCGCGAGGCCCACCAGACCGTTCGAATAGCCCTCGCCGACCGCGCGCAGCCGCCAGCCGTCACCGCGCCGGTACAGCTCGCCGCAGATCAGCGCGGTCTCGGCGCCGGTCTCCGGCTTGATGTCGAAGTGCGCCACCGGTTCCGAGCCGTCGGAGGCGGCGTCGTAGACGAACATGCGCAGCGCCGGGACGTTCTCGAACGTGATGTCGTCGGCGGAGGCGACCAGGAGTACCCGGGAGACCTCGGGCGCGATGCCGGAGAGGTCCGCCTGCACGGTGTCGGTCAGGCCCTCGGGAACCCGCTTCTTGCCGAGCCGCCAGACCTTCCCCGAAGGGTGTCGCGGCTGGTTGTAGAAGACGAAGTCCTCGTCCGAGCGGACCCGTCCGTCCGGGCCGAGCAGGAGCGCCGAGGCGTCCACGTCCGGCACGCCCTGCCCCGGGGACCAGCGGAGCACGGCGCGCACAGCCGTGGCGTCGAGCGGGACGTTCGCCCCCTTGAGCATCGCGTGCGTCATGCGGTCATCCTGCCTTCCCGCTCAGCGCCGGGACAACGTGGGGTGCCGAGATCGTCGGCCTCGCGCGGGCCCGGAACACACCGCCCGACATGCATGGGTTACCAGAATTTCATTGCAGCCGGGAACTCTTGACACAGGTTTGTACGTACTATTACCGGCCACATCACGTCGAACGGCCAGGCACCACGGGGGAGACTTATGCGTCATTTCGGGCACATCGCCCCTGCGGTGCGGGAACGTCTGTTCCATCAGGAGCCGACGGCCTTCACCGCGGACTCCGCGCCCCGCATGCTCGCGGCGGCGCTCGGCGCCACGCTCTACAGCCCCGCAACCCGGCCGTCCCTCGCCGACGACGTCCTCAAGCAGGCCGGCCGCGGCGTCGTCTCCATGGTCCTGTGCCTGGAGGACTCGATCGACGACGCGGAGGTGTCCGGGGCCGAGGACAACCTGGTGCGACAGTTCGCCGACCTCCACGGGCGGCCCGGGGTCGAGCCGCCCCTGCTGTTCATCCGCGTCCGGACGCCCGACCAGATAGCCGATCTCGTACGCCGTCTCGGCCCCGCCGTGGAACTGCTGTCCGGATTCGTTCTGCCGAAGTTCACCGAGGAGCGGGGCGTTCCGTTCCTGGAGGCCCTGACCGCGGCCGAGGCGGCCACGGGGCGGCGGCTTTTCGCCATGCCGGTCCTGGAGTCGCCCGAGCTGCTCCACCTGGAGACGCGCACCGAGACCCTCGCCGGGATATCCCGCACCGTCGACAAGTACCGCGACCGCGTCCTCGCGCTGCGCCTCGGCGTCACCGACTTCTGCTCCGCGTACGGACTGCGCAGACCCCCGGACATGACGGCGTACGACGTCCAGATCGTGGCCTCCGTCATCGGTGAAGTGGTCAATCTCCTCGGGAGGGCCGACGGCACCGGCTTCACGGTGACCGGCCCGGTCTGGGAGTACTTCCGCCATCAGGAGCGGATGTTCAAGCCGCAACTACGGCGCAGCCCCTTCCTCGAAGAGGGCGCCGAACCGTTGCGCCAGGCACTCATCGAGCACGATCTGGACGGCCTGCTGCGCGAGATCGAGCTGGACCGGGCCAACGGCCTGCTCGGCAAGACCTGCATCCACCCCTCGCACGTACTGCCCGTCCACGCGCTGTCCGTCGTCAGCCACGAGGAGTACAGCGACGCGGCGGACATCCTGCGGCCCGAGCGGGGCGGCGGCGGGGTCCTCAGGTCCGCGTACACGAACAAGATGAACGAGGTGAAGCCGCACCGCGCCTGGGCCGAGCGGACGTTGCAGCGCGCCGAGGCGTTCGGTGTGGCCCGCGAGGACGTCGGCTTCGTCGAGCTGCTGACGGCGGGACTGCCCGCCGCATGACTGACCGCATGACCAACGGCATGCCTCACCGCATGACCGACGTGGACCCGAGGGACGGACGAACAGTGGAGTGGTCGGGTACGTGGGTCGCCGAGCGGCTCGGGGTCGAGCTGACCGGGGACCAGGAGCTGACCGGGCTGCTCGGGCTCGCGCTGCGGCGCAACCCCAAGCGCGCGCATCTGCTCGTGTCGAACGTGCTGGGCAAGCACGTGCCGCAGAGCCCCACCGTGGTGTGGCGCTCCGGCCACGAACTGGGCGTACGAGTACGGGGTCTGCTCGGTGACGAGGCGGCGCGGCGCGCCGTCGTGCTCGGGTACGCCGAGACCGCGACCGGCCTCGGCCACTCGGTCGCCGACGGCCTGGAGCTCGCCCCGTACCTGCACTCCACGCGCCGCCCCGTCCAGGGCGTCGCCAGCGCGGGCGGCTTCGAGGAGTCGCACTCGCACGCGACCTCCCACCTGCTGCTCCCGGAGGATCCCCAACTGCTGGCCGGGGACGGGCCCTTGGTCCTCGTGGACGACGAGTTCTCCACGGGGAACACGGTCCTCAACACCATCCGGGCACTGCACGCGCTGTACCCGCGCGACCGCTACGTCATCGTCGCTCTCGTCGACATGCGCTCGCCCGGCGACCAGGGGCGGCTCGAAGGGTTCGCCCGGGAGATCGGCGCCCGCGTCGATCTCGTGGTCACCGCGCGCGGCTCGGTGCGGCTGCCCGACGGGGTCCTGGAGAAGGGGAAGGCGCTGGTCGCCGCCCACGAGGGCGCCGCGACGCCCGCGCCCCGGCGCGAGCGCGGCGAGATCGTGCGGCTCGACGCGCTCGGCTGGCCGGACGGGGTGCCGGACGGCGGACGGCACGGGTTCACCCCGCGACACCGTGCCGAGCTGGTGGCGGCGCTGCCCGGTATGGCCGCGCGTATTGCCCCGCACCTCGGCGAGGGACGCGTCCTCGTCCTGGGCAACGAGGAGTTGATGTACGCGCCGCTGCGCCTGGCCACCGCCCTGGAGGACGCCGGCGCCGACGTCGCGTACTCCACCACCACCCGCTCCCCGGTCCTCGCCGTCGACGATCCCGGCTACGCGATCCGCAGCCGCCTCGTCTTCCCCGCGCACGACGCACCGGCCGACGGGCCCGGCGAGCGGTACGCGTACAACGTGGCGGGCGGCGGCTTCGACACCGCCGTCGTCGTCCTCGACTCGGCCGGTGACACACCCGAACTGGCCGCGCCCGGCGGGTTGTTGGACCGTGTCGCCGAGCACGTGCGTCGCGTCGTCGTGGTCGTCGTCCCCTCGTACGTTCCCCCGTACGCCGCTTCGTCCGTCCCGCCGCGTGCCTCCTCGCGCGCTCCCTCCCTCGTCCCTCAGGAAAGGCCGTCCATGCCGTTGCCCGAGCCGCTGCGCGGCCCCGACTTCTCCTCGTACGCACCCGAAGAGGTCGGCTGGCTGCTCCAGGACCTCTCGGACGTACGGCTCGAAGCGCCCACCGAGGAGCGCGAGGAGGCCGTCCAGAGCGGCGGCGCGCACTACGCGGAGTCGCTGCCCGTCGAGTACCAACCCACCGAGCAGTACCAGGAGTTGTTCCACGCGGCGCTCGACACATCCGCCGCGCGGATCGCGCACGCGGTGGGCGTCGTGACCGAGACGGTGCTCGCGGAGCGCTCGCCGCGCCCCGTCCTGGTGTCGCTCGCGCGGGCCGGGACGCCCGTCGGCGTGCTGATGCGACGCTGGGCGCAGGCCCGGCACGGGATCGAGCTGCCGCACTACGCCGTGTCCATCGTGCGCGGGCGCGGCATCGACGCGAACGCGCTGCGGTGGCTCGCCGCGCACCACGACCCGACGGACGTCGTGTTCGTCGACGGCTGGACCGGCAAGGGTGCCATCACGCGTGAACTCGCCGCCGCCGTAGAGGAGTTCGAGGCCGCGGGCGGACCCGCGGGCTTCGACCCGGAGATCGCCGTGCTCGCCGACCCCGGGTCGTGCGTGCGCACGTACGGGACGCGGGAGGACTTCCTCATACCCTCCGCCTGCCTCAACTCGACCGTGTCCGGGCTGATTTCACGCACCGTGCTCCGCGCCGACCTGGTCGGTCCCGGGGACTACCACGGCGCCAAGTTCTACCGGGAGCTGGCCGGTTCGGATGTGTCGGGGCGGTTCCTCGACGTGGTGGAGGAGCGGTTCGCGCAGGTCGGCGACGCGGTCGACGCCGCCGTGAAGGAACTGCTCGGCGCGGACCGTACACCCACGTGGGAGGGCTGGGCCGCCGTCGAGCGGATCAGCGAGGAGTACGGCATCCACGACGTGAACCTGGTGAAGCCGGGGGTCGGCGAGACGACCCGGGTGCTGCTGCGGCGCGTGCCGTGGAAGATCCTCGCGCGGGCCGGGGCGGGCGCCGATCTGGAGCATGTGCGGCTGCTCGCCGAGCAGCGCGGTGTGCCGGTCGAGGAGGTCGCCGAACTCCCGTACACCTGCGTGGGGTTGATCCATCCACGGTTCACGCGCGGGGCCACTGGAGCGGACGGCAGGGCGGTGGCGGCGAAGTGACCTCCACCTCTGATTCCGCGGCCCGTTCCGGCGGGTCCGGTTCTGGCTCCGCTCCTGGTTCCGTGACGGTCGTCGCCAGTGATCTCGACCGTACGCTCATCTACTCCGCCGGCGCGCTCGGTCTGACCGTGCCGGACGCCGAGGCGCCGCGGCTGCTCTGCGTCGAGGTCTACCAGGGCAAGCCGCTGTCGTACGTCACCGAGGAGGCCGCCGCGCTGCTGGTGGAGCTCGGGCGGCGCGCGGTGTTCGTCCCTACGACGACGCGGACGCGCGAGCAGTACGGGCGGGTGCGGTTGCCCGGCCCCGCGCCCACGTACGCGATCTGCGCCAACGGCGGGCACCTGCTGGTCGACGGGGTGTCCGATCCGCAGTGGCGGGCCGCTGTCGGGGAGCGGCTGGACGCCGAGTGCGCGCCGCTCGAAGAGGTGCGGGAGCGGATGGTGCGGTCCGCCGACGCGGCGTGGCTGCTGAAGGAGCGGGTCGCGGAGGACCTGTTCGCGTACCTCGTGGTCGAGCGGGCGCTGCTGCCCGACGGGTGGGTCAAGGAGCTCGGCGCCTGGGCCGACGGGGTCGGGTGGACCGTGTCGCTCCAGGGGCGGAAGGTGTACGCCGTGCCGAAGCCGTTGACCAAGGGCGCGGCGGTCGCGGAGGTCGCCCGGCGGGTCGGGGCGGGGCAGGTGCTCGGTGCCGGTGACTCGCTGCTGGACGCGGATCTGCTGGAGGTCGCGGACCGTGGATGGCGGCCGGGGCATGGGGAGTTGGCCGAGGCGGGGTGGGCCGCGCCCGGCGTCACGGTGCTTGCGGAGCGGGGGGTTGTCGCGGGGGAGGCCGTGTTGCGGGGGTTCTTGGGCGCGGTGTGAGTGCGGGTGCTTCTGGGCGCGGGTGGCGTCTGAGCACGGCCGGGTCTGCGTGAGGGCCCGGATCGGCGTGCGGGGCCCGGGTCGGCGTGCGGGGCCCGGATCGGGGCGGGGCCTGTCGGAGCGCTCGCCCCGCGCCGGGGTCCGCCTCGCCACCCTGCCGCCCTTGGCGGCAGAGTGCCCAGGGCGGCGGGCCGGGCGGGATCGGCGGTCCGCCCGGCGGGCGCGGCGGGGTCAGGCGCAGCAGCCGCCTCCGCAGCAGCCGCCGCCTCCGCCGCCGGACGACGGGGCCGGGGCCGACGGGGTGGCGACGCCCGACACCGCTACCGTCGACAGGAGTTTCACCGTGTCGGGGTGGCCGGTGGGGCACGTGGCCGGGGCCGCGGACTCGGCCATGGGGCGGGTCAGTTCGAACGTGTCGCCGCAGGTGCGGCAGCGGTACTCGTAGCGAGGCATGCGCCCAGGTTACGGGCTGTGTGGGACTACGGGTCGTCCAGTTGAGAGACGTCCAGGAGTTCCAGCATCGCCGTGTACGCGCCGTCCGCGTCCCGCTCCCGCACGCACGCCGCGACCTCGGTGTGCGTGGGCACCGGCGAGTGGTGCGGGCCCGCGTGCACCACCCGGTCCCGGGCGGTGAGGGCGGGGACGATCACCCGGGCCAGTTGGGCGAAGAACCGGTTGCCGGAGGCGGCGAGCAGCGTCGTGTGGAACACGGCATCCGCGCGCGCGGCGAGCGCCGGATCGGGGTCGCCGGCCTGCTGCGTCGCGGCCATCACCGTCACCGCCCGGTCGAGCGCGGTCAGATCGTCCGCCGACCGGTGCTGCGCGGCGAGCGCGGCGGCCGACGGCTCCACCGACCGGCGTAACTCGTGCAGATCGGCGAAGAACCCTTCGGGCCACGGCGCCCCCGAGGTCAGGAGCCAGCGCAGTACGTCGCTGTCGAGCAGGTTCCACTCCGGTTGCGGCCGCACGACACCCGGCGCCGTCACCAGACCCTTCGCGGCGAGCACCCGCAGCGCCCCGCCGATCGTCGGCTCGGCGATCTCCAACTTGGCTGCCAGCGCGGCCGGTTGGAGCTGTGCGCCGATGGCGTACGAACCGTCGGCGATGCCGTGCCCCAGGGTCTCGACCGCGGTGCGGTGCGCGTCGCGCCCGGCATGCGCGGACGGCACCGGCGGTGAGCTGGTCATGCGGAGCAGGCTCGCACGCCCGGCTGTGCAATATCAATCGGTGTTTCGTCAGTCGGAATCCGAGCGCGGGTGCCGTGCCTGCCAGTACGGGTTGTCGTGCGGCAGATTGCCGCTGACCCGGCCGTACATGCCGAACACCATGAGCAGCAGGCCGACGACGAAGCTGAACAGGACGTTCTGGATCCGGAAGGCGAGGACGTTGTAGCGGGTGTCGAGGAGCGCCAGGTTCACGAAGCCGCTGAGGATGAACAGGACGCCGAGGGCCATGTTCAGCGTCGAGGCGAAGTTGCCGCCGATGACCATGCCCGCGAGCAGCAGAAGTCCGACACAGATGGACAGGACGCTGAGGGCGCCGTTGGTGTTGAGGCCCGCGACCCGGTCGCCGCCGGTGTCGAAGAAGCCGATCTTGTCGATCAGCCCGAGGATGCCGAACACGAGCAGGACCAGGCCCATCAGGCCCGCGCCGACGCGGTACACCTTGATGAGGCTGTGGTCGACGGGCAGATGGTCGTCGAGTTTCACACGCCGCCGGGAGCGGGGTGCACCGGTCGCTCCCGGGGCGCCGGAAGATCCCGGGTGGAGCAGATGCGTGGCCATGATCGCCTCGCCTCCTTGCGCGTACGCGGGGGCGCCGGACGCGCAGACCACGTACGTACCTCTTACCTCGTACCTCAAGGATCCGCCCGGCACCGGACGAGTGCCAACCGCGTCGAACCGGGGCGTCAGGCGCCCGTGCCGCGGTCCTCGCGGATCTGGGCCACGACGCGGGCCACCGTGCCGCGCACGGCCTCCGTCTCCGTGAGGAAGTGCCAGTAGTCGGGGTGGCGGCCCTCCAGACCCGCGAGCGCCCGGTCGAGCCGGGCCACCGAGTCGTCGAGGGGTCGGGCGTGGCGCGGGTCGGGCGTGCTGCGGCCCGCCATCGCCAGGCGCTGGGCGTCACGGATCGCGAACCGGGTCCGGTCGACCTCCTGCTGGGGGTCCTTCGCCACCGCGTTCAGCCGGTGCAGGCGGTCGGAGGCGGCCGACACCGACTCGTCCGTGCTGTTCAGGAGCGCGCGGACGGTGGACAGGAGGGAGGTGGCGTCCGGCCAGCGCTGGGCCTCGCGGGCGGTGCGGGCCTCGGCGAGCTTGGTCTCCGCCTGCCGCACGTTCTCGGCGGCCAGCGCCGGCACGTTCTGGAGGTCCTGCCAGCAGGCCGCCGAGAACCGGCGCCGCAGCTCGCTCAGGACCGGGTCGACCTGGCCCGCCCTGGTCTGGAGGGCCTGCGCGCGGGTCCGCAGCGAGACGAGGCGCCGGTCGATCTCGGCGGCCCGCTCCGGGAGGCGCTCGGCCTCCGCGCGCACGGCCTCCGCGTCCCGCGCGACGCGGTCCGCGCGCTCCAGGGTCTCGGGGACGCCGTGCCGGCCCGCGCCCTGGTTCAGCTTGGTCAGCTCCGGGCCGAGGGTCGCCAGGCGGCCGGCGAGGTCGTCGGCCTTGAGACCCGCCTGCCGGGTGGCGTCCAGCGCGGTCGTCGCGGCGAGCAGGGACTGCCGGGCGCGCTCCACGGCCGGGGCGAGCCGGGCCAGCTGGGTCTCCGCCTTGCCGAGCAGCGGGCCGAGCCCCTGCGCGAACCGGTCCAGGTCCTGCTTGGTGCGGCCCAACTGGTCCTTGGCCTGCGTCAGTTCGGTCCGCGCGCGGACCGCGGCGCTCGCCTCCAGGTCGTCGCGGTCCAGGTCGTGGGCGTCGACCGCGGTGATGTACTGGCCGCTCACCTCGTCGATACGGCGGCCGAGTTGCTCGAAGTCGGTGACGGCGCGGCGGGCCGCGGGGGAGTCGTCGACCGCGGTGATCGTCTCGATGGAGATCCGCAGGTCCCGCTGCGCGGTGTCCAGCTCGTAGAACGCGGCGGCCGCGGCGTCCTTCGCGGCCTGCGCCTCGGCCCGCTGGTTCTCGGCACGGCCGCCGAACCAGCGGCGGGTCCCCCCGGCGTTGAACGTGGCGATCGCCGTCGCCGCCAGGAGCGGTACGGGGAGGAGGGCGAGGGTGAGGACGTCCCGCAGGCTCGTACCGCGCGCCGGGCGCGCCGCCGCCGTGGCGCGGCGCGTCGAGGGTTCCGGTGACGACTGGTCCGGCCGCGTCCTGGTCGTCGTCGCCGTCACTAACCTCTCCAGTGCTGCCCGTGCCGTCATCAAGCCTGCCCGGTGTCCATTCTCCCACCGGTTAATGACGAACACACGGGTCGGTTAGTTCGCGGTTCGGAGCGTGACTTTTCCGTTCTGGGCGCGGGCCGAGATCCGGTGGTCGCTGTGGGCGTCGCGCGGCACCGACACATCGACGCCGCCGTCGTCCGTGTCCGTCGTGACGCGGTACGTGGCGGAGCCGGGCACCGCGAGCGTCAGGGAGCCGTCCTCGCTGACCGCGTCGACGCGGTCGGGGACGGTGCGCAGGGCGATGTGGGCGGAGCCGTCCTGGGTGCGGACGGTGACCCGGCGGGAGTCGATGCCGGTGGCGTTCAACGAGCCGTCCTGGCCGCTCAGTCGCAGCGGGCCCTTGATGTCGTCGACCCGGACCGAGCCGTCGCTCGTGGTGATGTCGAGCCCCTTCTCGAAGCCGCTCGCGCGGACACTGCCGTCGCCGTTCCTCACGACCACGGCGGTGCCGCGCGGCACCTCGACGCGGTGCCGGGCCGAGCAGTCGGCGATGACGCCGCTGCAATGCAGCCGCAGGGTGAGCCGGTCCTCGTCGTCCTGCCAGTCCCAGGTCACCTTCGGGTCGCCACCGATCACGGTGGAGCCCTCGAACCAGCGGGTCACCTTCACCCGGTCGCCGTCGCCCGGGACCAGTTCGAGCGCCGAGTCGTCCGAGTCGACCGTGAGCGTCGTGCCGCGCAGCGCGAAGGAGCGGTGGTCGGGGTGCCCGTCGTCGGACGCGTCGGCCCCGCAGGCCGTCGCCGTCGCGGCGACGGCGGACACGGCGGCGAGGACGGCGAGCACGCGCAGGCTGCGCGACGGACGGACGGTCATGGTGAACTCCCCCTGCTGTGGCTGGTGTTGCGTCGCCGACACGATGTCCGGCACTCCATGAACGTACGGGGGTGAAGGCGGCCGCCGGGATCCGGTCGGCCACCGGATCCGGGGTGGGGATAACCCCCGGGGCACAGGTTTGCGGTGCACCGGCGTCGGCAAGGTAGGCTGTCGGCTCGTCCTGGTCGCAGCGCCAGGGATCTCGGGTGCGTAGCTCAGGGGTAGAGCGCCTGCCTTACAAGCAGGATGTCGGCGGTTCGAAACCGTCCGCGCCCACCGGTGGATGAAGGCCCTCAGGCGATCGTGGCGATCACGGTCATGTCCGGGGGCCTTCGTCGTGCCCGGGGCCGTGCTCGGTGTGGTCGTCGGGTGCGGCCGCGTCGTGGACGTGCTTGAGGCGGTCCCGGGCTCGTACGGCGTCCGGGCCCGAGAGTTCCTTCCAGTAGCGGTGGCACGTCACGAAGACGGCCAGCTCCAGCTCGCGTCTGCGGAGCTTCTCCACCTCCGCCTGTTCGTCGTCGCTCCAGCCCGGTGAGGCCGGGCGCTCCAGCTTGCGCCAGCCCTGGGTGTCGCTGATGGCGTCGAGCGGCTCGACCGACCAGGGGAGCCGCTTGAAGAGGGCCACCAGCTCGGCCCGGACCTGGTGCAGCTCCTCCTGCGCCGCGAGGAGGTCGCTCGGAAATTCGACGTCGGAATCATCGTTCGCTGCCACCCGGCGATGGTACGTCTGTTCGAATTCGAGGTGCGAGCAACTTCGGGGAGTTCACGCGAACGTGTGGTCGAACCGGAGCGGCAAGGCGGGGTCCGGCGGCAGACTGGAGGCATGTGCCGCAGCATCAAGACCCTTCGTCCGCCCTCGCTCCCCGAAGAAGCCACCGAGGAGGAGATCAGGGCGGCTGCCCTGCAATACGTACGGAAGGTGTCCGGGTTCCGGGCGCCGGCCGCGCACAACCAGGAGGTGTTCGACCGGGCCGTGGACGAGATCGCGCGGGCCACCGCCGAGCTGCTCGACGGGATCGAGGTCCGTGGCCGGCCGAAGGCGGCGCCGTCGGACGCGGCCTAGGCCTCCTGGGGCTCCGGTGCGGGGCGGCGCATCACGTACGCCGCCACCAAGCCCGCGCCGACCAGTGCGAACAGGGAGACCGCGGTGGACAGCCAGCTCGCGCCGAGCCACTGCGCCCCGAGATAGCCGAGCGCCACGCTGTACGCCGCCCAGGCCACGCCCGCCAGCGCCGACCAGGGCAGGAACTCGCGGGGCCGGGTGTGCGCCGTACCGGCCGCGAAGGAGACGACCGAGCGGCCCGCCGGTGCGAACCGGGCGATGATCACGAGCAGTCCGCCGCTGGAGCGCGCGAGCGCCCCGCCGAGACGTTCCTGCGCGGTCGTCAGGCGCCGGGAGCGGGCGATGGCGCGGTCCAGGCGCTCGCCGCCGCGCCAGGCGAGGCGGTAGGCCACCAGGTCGCCGACGATCGAGGCCGTCGCGGCGCAGGCGGTGAGGGCGAGCAGGTCGGGCACGCCGTGCGGGACCTGGCCGGTGGCCGCTCCCGTGCCGGCCGCCGCCGCGGTGGCCGCGGTGATCACGAGAACGCCGCTGGGCAGCACCGGCAGGAAGACGTCGAAGACCACGGAAAGCGCGACGATCGCGTAGATCCACGGGCTGCCGGTCAGCGACCCCAGACTCTCCAACACGCGTGCCAACTCTCGTTACGGACCGAATCCCCGGCCGTTCCCTCGGGACGAGAGCGGCTTCATGACAGCTGTACAGCGTACGCCTAGCGTGTGGCTTGAGTGGCACAAGGGGTACAAATGTTCTCCATCTCACGTTCACTCGCGTGGCCCGTCGGACGCGACATCGCGCCCCCTTCTCCCGTACGAACGAACCGGCACGCATCGGTGCCGCTGACGGACCGGAGGAACTGGCGATGGTGGCAGCAATGGTGACCGGAGCCCTCGCGGCGGCCGTGTTCGCGGCGGGCGGTGGCGGGGCCGGCGCCGCCGCGGACTGCTACTGGATGCGGGCCGAGGCGCGGTTCGCGCCGCCCACGGCCTTCGTGCCGTCGCCCGCCATCACGTACGACATGGACCTGGTGCCCGCCGCGGCGTCGATCGCGGTCGCGCAGCGCGGCGACGACAGCGGCATGACGGTGGAGCTGAGCGTCGAAGGTCTCGCCCCCGGTCACGCGTACGGCGCGCACGTCCACCAGAAGCCCTGCGGCGCCGATCCGCAGGCCGCGGGCGGGCACTACCAGCATGTGGTCGACCCGCAGCGGGCGGACGCCGGGAACGAGGTGTGGCTGGACTTCACCACCACCACGGCCGGTGACGGGCGGGCCGCCGTACGCAAGGCGTGGGGGCTGCGGGCCGGTGAGGCCGGATCGGTGGTCATCCATGACATGCCCGGCGGTGCGGGGGAGCGGGTCGCCTGCTTCAGCGTGCCGTTCACGTCGTCGCCGCGCTAGCGGTTCCGGCGCGGGGTTCTCGCGCGAGGACGCGGGCCGGAGCGAGGACGACGCCCGCCCCGGGGTGACCGGGGCGGGCCTCGCCGTGTGCGGACGTCAGGCCGCGACGGTGGCGCGCTGCTCCGCCGACTCCTCCGCGGCCCGCTCGCCGCGTCCGGCGAAGAGCCGGTCGAGGCCGAGCGCGCCGGAGCCGGTGAAGACCAGCAGCAGCATCGTCCAGCAGAACAGCGCGGAGGCCTCGCCGCCGTTCTGGAGCGGCCACAGGGCCTCGGGCTGGTGGACCTTGAAGTACGCGTAGGCCATCGAGCCCGACGAGATCAGCGCCGCGAAACGGGTGCCGAGGCCGAGCAGGACCAGGCCGCCGCCGACGAGCTGGATGACGGCCGCGTACCAGCCCGGCCAGGTGCCGGTCTCGACGGTGCCGCCGCCGGCCGCGCCGCCGAGGACGCCGAAGAGCGAGGCGGCTCCGTGGCAGGCGAAGAGCAGGCCGATGACGATGCGGAAGAGGCCGAGGGCGTAGGGCTGGGCGCTGTTGAGGCGTCCGGTCATGGGGGGACTCCTTCGGTCGGTTGGACCGGTCGGTCGGGGACGTAACCGAGTTCACGGTGGAGTCGGCGCCGCCGTCGCCGCCGTTGCCACCGATCTGGGAGCGCCTCAGATTAGGGGAGCCTAATTAGTGCTTGCAAGTTCAACATTCAGCCATGGCTGACGGTCCTCCGTCACGGTGCGCAGGGCCGCGCGGGCCACCGCGTCGGCGTCCGCGAGTGTCACCGAGTCGACCCCCGGGCGCGCCCCCGCCGCCGTCACCCAGTGCACCCCTTCGGTGGGCACGCCGAACGCGAACCGCCGTGCGTGCGGCCGACCTTGACGGTCGATCAGGTGGTACGGGCGGGGTGTCACGTCGAGGCCGCCCGTCTCGTGTCCGTCGGTCGTGTGCGGACGGGCCCGGCCCGTCTTCAGGAGCCGGGCGAGCAACTCGTCGGCGGTGCGGCGCACGTCCGGTTCCGGCAGTCGGGCCTCGACGAGTGTGGTGATCGTCACGGTCGAGTCCGGTATGTCGGGGGAGTGCGCCACGAACCGGCCGTCCCGCATGGCGACTTCGAGGCGCGGGCCGACGACGGTGAGCACGCCCGCCTCGATCAGGGCGGTCATCTCCTCGATGCGCCGACGCGGCGGGCCGATGGACAGGAACGCGTTGAGCGGGGTGTACCAGCGGTCCAGATGGTCGCGGCGGGACGCGCCGGTCAGGCCGCCGTGGTCGACGACGAGCCGCAGTTCGTTGCGCAGGTCGCGCAGTACGTCGAGGGCGGCCTTCACCGGACCGTCGACGTTGCCGAGTGCGGCGTGGGCGGCGTCCTCGCGCAGATGGCGCAGGAGCCAGGCGCGCCAGTCGGCGGGATCGGCGAAGGTGCGCTCCGCGTGCGGGCGCGAGACGTGGTCCCAGGACCAGATCTGGTCGTCGGCGATCCCGAACTCCCAGAGCACATCAGCCTCTTGGGGCGAACGGTGGGCTGTCGCGAGGAAGCGCTCACGGAAGTCGGGGGTGAGCATGCCCGCGGACTTCAGGAGCGCCTCGTAGTAGACCGTCTCGACCTCTTTGGCCACCAGCGGCCATATGTCGGCGAGGAAGTCGGGGGCGTCACCGGAGTCGGCGCTCTTGCGGAAGCGGGCGATGACGTCGGATGTGAGCACGGCCGGTGTGTGGCGTCCGTACGGGCCCTTGGCGTTGTCGCCGCGCGCCTGGTGCGGGATGCCGCGGCGCGAACCGGCGTACAGGCGCGGCTCGTCGCCCGACGGCGTGTACCGCAGGCCGCCGCCGGGCGCCGGGGTGAAGCGGCCGCCCCGGCCCTGCGTCAACAGCGCCATGTGGTCGAAGAAGTTGAGGCCGAGCCCGCGCAGCAGCACGGCTTCGCCGGGCTGTACGGGGGTGAGGTCGAGGTCGGCCGGGTTCGCCGGCGGGACGTGGCGCAGGCCGTGCTCCCGGGCGTACGCGCTCAGCGCCCGCTCCGCCGGGGTGTCGACGGCCGGGAGATGGCCCTGGGTGAGGACGACCGCGTGCAGGCCGGTGAGTTCGCTGCCGTCGGCGAGGGCGAGGGCCTGTCGCCCCTCGGCGTCGTCGTCGAGGCGGACGGCCCGGGTGGGGTGCGTGACGACCTCGACGGCGGGCGGGGCGGCGGCGACCGTCTCGCGGAACACATGGCGCAGGTAGCGGCCGTACTGGGCGCGGGTGGGGTACGCGTCCGGGCCGACCGCCGTGTCGTGCGCGGCCGCCCATTCGTACAGGCTCGGGCCCGGTCGGATCGGGCCCGAGCAGTCGACCGACTCGTCCGTGTGCAGGGTGACCTGCGAGGCGACCGTGTTCATCAGGAGTTCGGGCGCCTGGTCGGTGCGCCAGACGCCGCCCGCGCCCGGCGGCGCGGGGTCGATCACGTGGACGGTGAGCCGGGCGCCGCCCGGGAGCAGCTCCTCGGCGGAGGCGGTCAGGCGCTCCAGGACGCTGGTGCCGCGGGGCCCTGCGCCGACGACGGCAAGGCTGAACTCGGTGTGCGGGGCGGGCAAAACGGGACTCCCGGGGCATGTGGGGCTGCTGGAAGCGGACGGTCCGCCTCATCATGCCGCTTCGCCTTCGGGAGCGGAGGGTGGGACTCCGCGTGTGGGCCGGATCACGGGTCCCGGAGGGTGCCGGTCAGGTGAGCGTGCGCTGCTCCGCCCGCCCGAGATCGCCCTGCGCCGTGGCCTGGTCGAGACGGAGGTCCGCGCGGCGGCCGCGCAGGGTCAAGGTCATCAGCTGGTTGCCGAACCAAGGCCCGCCCGTCTTGCGCCAGTTGATGCGCGGCGCCCTCGCGCGGGCGTGCCGGGCGAAGCGCCGGCCGAGAGCCCGGCCCACCCGGCTCCAGCCGAACCGGAAGCCGACACGTATCGACGCGGGCACGGAGTTGTGGACGGGGGAGCAGGTGAGTTGCAGGACGTGGGCCGTCGGGACGGCCGGGGCGTCGGCGGGCCAGGACGGTTCGGCGACGTACGCGTGGTGCACGTCCCCGGACAGGACCGCGATCGTCGCGGGCGCGGCCGGTCCCGAACCGGCCTCGGCTATGAGATCCGTGAGCGCGTCGAACGACGTCGGGAACGCCGCCCAGTGCTCCAGGTCGGCCGCCCTGCGCAGCTTCTCGCCGCGCACGGCCCAGCGGGCGCCGCGCTCGCCGCGGCTCATCGCCGCGTTCCACTCCTCGGCGTCGTGGATGAGGTGCGGCAGCAGCCAGGGCAGTGACGTCCCGATGAGGAGGTGGTCGTACGCGCCGGACGCGGTGTCCTGCCCGTCGAGCGCCTCCTCGCGCAGCCAGCGCTCCGCGTCCGCGTGCAGCATCGACCGGTGCTGCTCGTCCAGAACGCGGGCCGCGCGGGTGTCCACCATCAGCAGGCGTACGCGGCCGAAGTCGCGGCGGTAGCTCCAGCGCACGGACGACGGGTCGGTGTCGGCGCGGGCCGCGAACTCGCGCAGCACGTCCGTGCCGTCGGGCGCCGCGCACACGGCCTGGTAGACGGGATCGGCGGCGAGCGCCGCGGGCGACAGATTGCCGATGTGCTGGTGCACCCAGTACGACATCAGGCCGCTCAGCAGCCGCTCGCGCCACCAGGGCGTCGCGCGCATGTCGGCGAGCCAGGCCTCGCTGGTGTTCCAGTCGTCGATCAGGTCGTGATCGTCGAAGATCATCGAACTCGGCACCGTGGACAGCAGCCAGCGGATCTCGGGGTCGAGCCAGGACTCGTAGTAGAGGTGCGTGTACTCCTGATAGTCCGCGACCTGGTTGCCGGGCTCCTCGGTGAGGTCGCGGCGGCGGGCCAGCCACTGGCGTGTCGCCGGTGAGGTCTCGTCCGCGTACACCTGGTCACCGAGGAGGACGAGGATGTCGGGCCGCTCGGCGTCCGGCCGCGCGGCGAGGCGGGCGGCGAGGGAGTCGAGGGCGTCCGGGCCGACCGGGTCGTGCTCGTCGGCGGGCGGGGCGGCCCAGCGGCAGGAGCCGAAGGTGACGCGGACCGGCGCGTCGGGGCCCGTGTGGTGCGGGGTGCGGATGGTGCTGTCGGGGAAGCGGGAGCCCGCCTCGGGCCAGACCCGGCCGCCGTCGAGCGTCACCTCGTACGCGGTCTCGGTGCCCGGGGTCAGGCCGGTGACCGTCACCAGGGCGTAGTGGTGACCGTCGATCTGGAAGGTGCGCGCGCTGCCGTGGGCGCCGTCCTTGCAGCGCACCTCGGCGACGCAGGGCCGGCTCGCCTCGACCCAGACCGTCGCGGCCTCCTCGTCCACGTACCGCAGTAGTGGTCCAAGCCGCAGCCTCGCCACGTGATCGCCTCCGCTTCTCCGTGCTCCGACGTTCCGGCCCGTACGGTACGGAACGTCGGAGGCGGGCGGAGTGGTTCCGGCGCCCCGAATTTCGGGACGGCCCTGCGTGCGGCCCGTCAGCAGCCGCTGAGGCCCGACTGGATCGCGGACTTCTCGGCCGAGTCGACGGTGAGGGCGTAGTAGTGCTTCACCTGGACCCACATCCGCAGATACGTGCAGGTGTACGCGGT
The DNA here is from genome assembly GCF_036967205.1 of Streptomyces sp. Q6. Classification (NCBI taxonomy): domain Bacteria; kingdom Bacillati; phylum Actinomycetota; class Actinomycetes; order Kitasatosporales; family Streptomycetaceae; genus Streptomyces; species Streptomyces citrinus. The sequence goes on along the minus strand of NZ_CP146022.1, from coordinate 2,631,446 downwards.
GCGTGAGGGCATCCAGGAGGCCGGGTCCTGGTCGCCCTTGGACTGGTTCACGTTGTCGGTGACGGCGATGAGCTGAGGGCGCGTGAGGTCGTTGGCGAATCCCTGGCGCTTGGTCGTCGTCCAGGCGTTGGCACCGGACTTCCACGCCTCGGAGAGGGGGACGATGTGGTCGATGTCGACGTCGGAGGACGCGGTCCAGGTGGCGCCGTCGTATGGCGAGTACCAACTGCCGGACGTGGCGGCACAGTTGGAGTCGGTGGCGACGTTGGTGCCGTCGCGCTTGAGGACGATCTCGCGGGTGTTGCAGGTGCCGGACTGGGTGATCCAGTGCGGGAACAGGTCGCGGCTGTAGCCGTCGGACGAGCCCTCGGCCTTGACCGTCAGCTCGGCGAGGTACGTACGGGCGGTCGCGGCGCTGACCGGGGTGGGCGGGGCGGCCTGGGCGGCCGGGCTCGACAGCAGGGTGAGGCCGCCGGCCAGGGCGAGGGCGCCGAGGAGGACGGGTATGGGTCGACGCGCGTAGAACATGGGAACTCCCAGGGAGTGGGGGGAAGTTGACCGGGCGGGTGCGGTAGGTGGTGCGCTGCTGTGCCTGGCCAGGGTGAGGGGGTGGGGTTTCGGGGAGGTGTGCGTTGGGTGACAGGGTCGCGTCAAATTGGGGTGTGGGGCAAGAGGTAAGTGAGGTGCGGCGAGGGGGAGTTGGGTGGAACGGGGTGCCGCGGTGGGTGAACGGCGAGGTCGGAGTGGGGGTGCTCGGGTGGCGTGCGGGGCGGGGAGGGCGGGCTGTTGGGCTGTTGGCGGGGAGCCTTGTGGTCCGGGTGGCGCTCCGTCGCTCCGGGGGCGTCCGCACGGTGCCCCGACGTGGCGGGTGAGGGGTGGATTAGGGGATCTCCGGGGCGTGATCGGGGTGGCTCCCGGCGGAAGTCCGGTGGAGCCCGGAGCCCCGGGCGGCGTGCGATGGGGCGCCGACCGGTCTTCGGCGACGTGCCGGTCGGCGTTCGGTGGGGTGCCGGACCGGTGTTCGGTGGCGTGCCGGTCGGCGTTCGGTGGGGTGCCGGGCCGGTGTTCGGTGGCGTGCCGGACCGGTGTTCGGTGGGGTGCCGACCGATGTTCGGTGGCGTGCCGGACCGGTGTTCGGTGGCGTGCCGGTCGGTGTTCGGTGGGGTGCCGACCGATGTTCGGTGGCGTGCCGGTCGGTGTTCGGTGGCGTGCCGGTCGGTGTTCGGTGGTGCGCTGGAGCGGTCTTCGGTTACGTGCGGCCGGTGTTCGGTGGCGTGCTGGTCCGTGGGTCGGTGGTGTACGGCTGGGTGGTGGCGGAGGAGGGCCTGGTGCGCGTCCGCTCGGGGGCCTCGCCGGTGTTCAGCGGGACCGGCCGTGACCCCTGCCGGTCGGCGATGGGCACCCCGACTGGCGATCACTGCTCGGCGTTTTGTATCGTGTGGGAACAAAGTGGTTCCCGTCCGCACTCCCTGACCGGCGGGCGGGGCCGCCTTGTTCTCTCTCCCCTGCCTCCGTTCTCTGGAGCCTGCCGATGACGGCCACGCCCACCGTTCTCTCCGCGCGCGCCCTGCTGCTCGACATGGACGGCACGCTCGTCAACTCCGACGCCGTCGTGGAGCGGATCTGGCGGGGGTGGGCCGTCGACCACGGCCTCGACCCCGATGCCGTCATGGCCGTCGCCCACGGGCGGCAGGGTCACGCCACGATGGCCGTACTGCTCCCCGAACGCCCGCAGGCGGAGAACTTCGCCGACAACGCGCGGATGCTCGCCGCGGAGACCGCCGACATGGACGGCGTCGTGCCGGTACCGGGTGCGGCGGAGTTCCTGGACGCGCTGATCTCCGGCGGGCTGCCGCACGCGCTGGTCACGTCGGCGGACGTGCCGCTGTCGACCGGGCGGATGGCCGCGGCGGGACTGCCGTACCCCGCGGTGCGGGTCACCGCCGAGAACGTGGGCGCCAGCAAGCCCGATCCCGAGGGGTTCCTCAAGGGGGCCGCCGAACTGGGCGTCGACCCGGCCGACTGCGTCGTGTTCGAGGACTCGGGCGCGGGGATCGCGGCCGGGCTCGCCGCGGGCATGCGGGTCGTGGGGATCGGGCCCCGCGCCGCGCAGCACGGGCCCACTGTCGCCGTGCCGGACCTGACGGCCGTGCGGGTCGAGGCCGGCACCGACGGGGCGATCTCGCTGCACCTCGCCTGAAAATGTCGCACCGCGGCTCCCCGTGCGACATTTTTCTGACTCACCCCCCTGTCTCGCGCTCCAGAGCCTCCCGGGTCGCCGGGCCGTACGTGCCCGGTGCGTCCGACTGGAGTCCGCGCGACAGCTGGTAGGTGCGCAGGGCGTACTCCGTCGGGCCGTTGAAATTGCCGTTCGGGTCGCCCACGTACAGGTTCAACCGCTTGAGGCGGTACTGGAGTTCGGTCACCTCGGGGCCGTGGTCGCCCCGGCGCAGGACCGGCTGGGCCGCCGGGGCCGTGGAGCGGGTCGCCGTGGCCGACGGCGCGGTGGACCGGGTCGGGGCCGGGCTCTTCGACGTACGGCTCGCGGACGGGCTCGGGGACGCGGACCTCGACGCCGACGCGCTCGGCGACGCGCTCTCCCGCGACGGTGACGCGGACACGGACGGGGACGGCGACGCGGACGCCGACGACGGCGCCGCTGACGTCGGCTCGCCCGACGCCGAGCTCGCGAGCGTCGACTCGCTCGCGGCCGCCGCCGTCGACGGGGAGTCGCCCCCGCCCGCCGAGATCAGGACCGTGACCAGTGCGGCCACGCTCAGCACCCCCGCGACCGCGGCGAGCAGCAGCACGGGCCCGCGCCGCCGTTCCGGCTCCATGGGGTCGACGTCGTCCGGCACGACCGGCTCCTCCGGCGGCAGCGGCGTGCGCGGCGGACGCGCGTACGGGTCGGCCGCCCGCGGCGGCGCAGGCTGGGAGGGTTCCGGGAGCGTGACATAAGGGCGGATACGCAGCGGACCGAAGCCCTCCGCCTCGCAGGCGCACGACGGACCCCCGTCCGCCCTCCGGCCCGCCCCGCACTCCGGACACGTACGTGCACCGGTGGCGCCGGAGTCCCCGGGACCGTCGCCGGCTGTTCCGGGATCGGTGAAATCGTCGCTCATCGTGTGGCCCCCCATCCCCGAGCGTTGCAAGGCGCATTATGCAGACCCGCGCACCCCGCTCGCAGCGCGGGCCCCGGGAAATCGCGGGGCCCAGTAGGACTCAACAGGCCAAACCTGGTCACACCTACCAGGATGGGAAGTACCAAGCCCCCGGCCGGTCCGGGCCGGGGAGGCTTCGGAGGTGGCCATGAGCAGCCAGGAACCCCAGGGCGGTCAGGGCGGCGGCGCCGGGAGCCGCACGCATCGCGCCCTGCCCGACGACTCGGGCAAGAGCAGTGGCGTCCTCGTCTCCATCGGCGCCCTGCTGCTCGGCATGCTGCTCGCCGCCCTCGACCAGACCATCGTCTCCACGGCGCTGCCGACCATCGTCAGCGACCTCGGTGGTCTGGAACACCTGTCGTGGGTCGTCACCGCGTACATGCTCGCGGCCACCGCGGCGACCCCGCTGTGGGGCAAACTCGGCGACCAGTACGGGCGCAAGAAGCTCTTCCAACTCGCCATCGTGATCTTCCTGGTCGGCTCCGCGCTGTGCGGCATGGCGCAGAACATGCCCCAGCTCATCGGCTTCCGCGCGCTCCAGGGACTCGGCGGCGGCGGGCTGATGGTGCTGTCCATGGCCATCGTCGGCGACATCGTCTCGCCCCGTGAACGCGGCAAGTACCAGGGCCTCTTCGGCGCCGTCTTCGGCGCGACCAGTGTGCTCGGACCACTGCTCGGCGGGCTGTTCACCGAGCACCTGAGCTGGCGCTGGGTCTTCTACATCAACCTCCCCATCGGAGTCGTCGCGCTCGCCGTGATCGCCGCCGCGCTCCACATCCCGGTCCGCTCGCGCAAGCACCGCATCGACTACCTGGGCACGTTCCTCATCGCGTCCGTCGCGACCTGTCTCGTCCTCGTCGCCTCGCTCGGCGGCACCACCTGGGGCTGGGGCTCGCCGCAGATCATCGGGCTCGCGATCCTCGGTGTGCTGCTCGGCGTCGCCTTCGTGTTCGTGGAGTTCCGGGCCGCGGAACCCGTCCTGCCGATGAAGCTGTTCCGCGTACGGACGTTCACGCTGTCCGCCGTCATCAGCTTCGTCGTCGGCTTCGCGATGTTCGGCGCGATGACGTACCTGCCGACGTTCCTCCAGGTCGTCCAGGGCGTCTCGCCGACCATGTCGGGCGTGCACATGCTGCCGATGGTCATCGGGCTGCTGCTGTCGTCCACCGTCTCGGGGCAGATCGTCAGCCGCACCGGACGCTGGAAGGTGTTCCCGGTCGCGGGCACCGCCGTCACCACGCTCGGCCTGCTGCTCCTGCACAACCTCGACGAGAACAGCCCCACCGCCGAGATGAGCCTCTACTTCTTCGTCTTCGGCCTCGGGCTCGGCCTCGTCATGCAGGTCCTCGTCCTCATCGTGCAGAACGCGGTCCCGTACGAGGATCTGGGCGTCGCCACCTCCGGTGCCACCTTCTTCCGCTCGATCGGCGCCTCCTTCGGCGTCGCGATCTTCGGCACGATCTTCACCAACCGCCTGAACGGCAAACTGAGTTCGGCCCTGACCGGACAGCAGCTGCCGCCCGGGGTCACGCCCGATTCGCTCAGCGCGGACCCGCGCGGCATCGCCGAACTGCCCGCCGCGCTCCAGCCGTCGGTGCTGCACGCCTACTCCACGTCCATCACCGACGTCTTCCTCTACGCCGTGCCGGTCGCGCTGGTCGCCTTCGTCCTGTCGTGGTTCCTGCGCGAGGACAAGCTGCGCGGCTCCGTCACCGCGCCCGACGCCACCGAGACCCTCGCCTCCAACCCGGTGCACCGTTCCTCGTACGACGAGGTGGCGCGGGCCCTGTCGGCGCTCGGGACGCGCGAGGGGCGGCGCGAGATCTACGAGAAGATCACGGCGCGGGCGGGCTACGACCTGCTGCCCGCGGCCAGTTGGCTCGTGCTGCGCATCAACCGCTACGGGTGGGCGGAGCCGTCCGCGCTCGCCGAGCGCAGTGCCGTACCGCTGCCTGTGATCCTCGCGGCGGCCCGGCAGGTCGAGGAGCGGCGCCTGGCCGTTCGGGAAGGGCTCGACCTGGTGCTCACGGACGAGGGCCGCGCGGTCGCGGCCCGGCTCGGAGCGGCCCGCGAGGAGTCGCTCGCCGAACTGCTCGGCGACTGGTGGGGGCCCGACCGCCCCACCGACCTCATCAACCTCGTCGCCGAACTGAACGCCGAGATGTGCGGCTCCGACGCGGAGCGCCCGCACGACGGGACCGTCCAGCGGCCGGGCGTCACCGCCTGACGTCCCGTACAGCGCTACGCGGTGGGCGCGAGCTTCTTGCTGAACCAGTGCTCGGCGTAGAGGTCGTCGTTGTGCGGCGCCGTCTCCTCGTAGCCGAGCCGCGCGTACAGCGCGCGGGCCTCCACGAGGTCGTCGCGGGTGTCGAGCCGGATGACGTCGGCGCCCAGGGCGCGCGCCGCGTCCTCGGCCGCCGCGACGAGCAGGGCCGCACCGCCCGTGCCACGCAGCTCCTCGCGGACGTAGACCCGCGTGAGCTCGGCCGTGCGGTCGTCCACCAGGCGTACACCGGCCGTCCCCGCGGGCTCCCCTTCGTGCCGTCCGACGAGCAACCGCCCCGTGGGCGGAGCCAGTTGGGCGCCGTCGTCCGAGGCGACACCGCGCTCCAGCTCGGCCGGGTCCGTGGCGTGCCCCTCGTGCAGCAGGTACCAGCGGTCGCTCACCTCTGTGTAGTACGCGCGCCACAGGGCGGCGGCGACAGCGGAGTCGTACGGCTCGGGAGCGATGGTCCAGGGGGCGCGCATGGTGCATTCTGAGGCCGCCTGCGCCGGGCCCCGCAACTCGTTTTCGCCGCTCGTCGCGTCGCGATCTGTTTGGGCGCGCGAGCGGTGGCAACTCGGTGTGGACAAGCCACCACTGAGGGAAGGCACCCATGTCCACAGGCGTGATCATCGCTCTGATCGTGGTGGGAGTCGTGGTCGTCGTCGCGGCGGGACTCTTCGCCGCGCGCACCGCACCCCGCGGCGGACGCGGCCTCCAGCGCCGCTTCGGTCCCGAGTACGACCGGGCCGTCGCCCACCACGACGGCGACACGAAGGCAGCCGAGCACGAACTGACCGAGCGGGTACGGCGACACGGTTCGCTCCGTACCCACCCCCTGGAGCCCGCCGCCCGTGAGCGCTATCTGGCGCGCTGGGCCGCCGCCCAGGAGCGCTTCGTCGAGGACCCGGCCGAGGCCGTCGCCGAGGCCGACGCGGTCCTGGCCGACCTCGCGCACGAGCGCGGCTTCCCCGCCGGGGAGCCGACGGCCGCTTCGAGGACCAGCTCGACGCGCTCTCCGTCCACCACAGCGCCCACGTGCACGGCTACCGGCGCGTCCACCGCGCCACGCACGCCCGCACCGGCCGCGCCGACGAGAGCAGGGCCGGTACGGAGGAACTGCGCGCGGCGATGGTCGAGGCGCGGGCCCTCTTCGAGGACCTGGTCGGCCGGGATCACGCCATGCGGCGGCGCACCGACGACGTCGACGCGGCGGCCGACGGCCGGGCCCACGACACGCATGACACGCACGGTACGCACGGCGAGCACGACCGGCACGACACGCGCGACCCGCGTGACACGCACGGCTCGCACAAGAAGACGGGTGTCCTCAAGGGGCGTCTGGCGAAGGGGAGTTGAGCGAACATGACCGACATCGACAGGGCACGTGAGGGCGGTATCGGACCGGGTCCGACGAAGGGGCACACGGAGCGCCTGGAGCGCCCGTCGGACCAGGAACGCCAGGAGCGTCAGGAGCGCATGGCGGACCTGGGCCACGGACCCGACGGCGCGGCCGCCGCCCCACCCGTGCACACGCCGACGCACACGGAGACCTTCGCGGCCACGTCCGGATCCGCGTCCGGGGCCAAGCACGCCTCCGGCGCACGCTCCGAGATCGTCCCGACCGAGGCGCGCGCCGAGCTGGAAGGCCGGCTGCGGCACGCCGTCACCGGGTTCGTCGACGGCCCCCGGGCCGCCGTCGAGGAGGCCGACCACGTCCTGGAGGACCTGACGGCCCGCCTCGCCGAGACACTCGCGGGCCGCCGTCGCACCCTGCGCACGTCGTGGCAGGAGTCGACGGACGACACCGAGCAGCTGCGGATCGCGCTGCGCGACTACCGGGAGACGGCGGAGCGGCTGCTCAAGCTGTGACGGGCTGAGCGGCTCAGGCCAGCGACTTTCCGGAGGGCACGACCACTCCGTAGAGGTCGCGGACCGTCGCGAGGGCACCCTGGTGGATCTGGGAGGCGGGCAGCTCACTGCCCGCCTCCCAGTCGAGCGCGCGGGTCGCGCACGCGTCGGCGACGACGGTCGGCCGGTTGCCGCGCAGGAAGGCGCCCTGCGTCGTGGCCAGCACGCACATATGCGTCATGAAGCCGACGACCACGACGTCCTTGTGTCCCGCGGCGTCGACGCGGTCGCCCAGGTCGGTGTCGACGAAGCTGTTCGGCACCGTCTTCACGACGACGGCCTCACCGTCGACCGGGGCCACGCTCGGGTGGATCTGCCCGATCTCCTCGCGGATGTCGTAGGGGGTGCCCGCGCCGCCGTCGTTGATCACGTGGATGACGGTCGCGCCGGCCGCGCGGGCCCGGCCGAGCAGCTCCGCCGCCGCGTCGAGAGCCTCCCGCCAGCCGTTCAGCTCCATCACGCCACGGGTGTAGGTGTTCTGGTAGTCGACCAGGACCAGGGTCGCGTCGGCGAGCGACGCGGGCGTCTCGTCGAAGCCGTTGAGCGTGCGCAGGGTCGTCGTAGACATGGGGTTCCACCTCGGGTTTTCGTACGGGTTCGGGTGCGAGCAGCTGCGTCGTCCACGCTAGGACCGGTCCCCGCGTGTCGGCAATGTCGCCTAACATGCAGATCCGGACATCGCCGTCAGGGGCAGAGCCGCAGGAGCAGCGCATGAGCACCGCCGTACCCGTCGACCCCACCGCACCCGTCGAGCCCGCCACGCCCGTCGAGCGCCGTGTCGTCATCGTCCTCTTCGACGGCGTCGACCTCCTCGACGTGACCGGACCCCCCGAGGTGTTCGCGCTCGTACGCCGCGAGACCGACGACGCGTCCGCCTACCGGGTCGTCCTCGCCGCCGAGACCATGGACCCCGTCACCACCGCCGCGGGTGTCCGCGTCCTGCCCGACGCCACCTTTGACGAGCTGGCCGGCCTCGGCATCGACACCCTCCTGGTGCCCGGCTCCGTCGAGATGACGGTCGAGGGGGACGGGAAGCGCCGCGTGCAGGCCCTCGCCGACCCCGCGGTCGTCGGCCGGGTCAGGGACCTCGCGGGCCGCAGCCGCCGGGTCACGTCCGTGTGCGTCGGCGCGCATCTCCTCGCCGCCGCCGGGCTGCTCGACGGCAAGCGCGCCACCACGCACTGGTCGACCGCGCAGCAGCTCGCCGCCGACCACCCGGCGGTCGAGGTCGACGCCGACCCGATCTTCATCCGCGAGGGAGACGTGTGGACGGGGGCGGGGATCAGCGCCTGCCTCGACCTGTCCCTGGCACTGGTCGCGGAGGACTTCGGCGAGGAACTCGCGCTGCGGGTGGCCCGGCAGCTGGTGATGTACCTGAAGCGGCCGAGCGGCCAGAGCCAGTTCAGCGTGCCGCTGGAGCCGGTCTCCACGACGCGGCGCGTGGAGGACCTGCGCCACCACATCACGCGCCACATCGCCGAGCCGCTCACGGTCGCCGACCTCGCCGCGTACGCGCACGTCAGCGAGCGCCAGGTCACCCGGATCTTCAAGACCGAACTCGGTACGACGCCGAGCGTCTACGTCGAGTCGGCCCGCGTCGAGACGGCGCGCCGGTACCTCGAATCCACCGACGCGACCCTCGAACGCATCGCGTCCGTCTGCGGGTTCGGCACGACGGACACCCTGATCCGCGCGTTCCGCCGCAGGCTGGACACGACACCGACGGAGTACCGGCTCCGCTTCCGCACGAGCCCGGCCCCCGCCTCCTGAGAGGCGTCAGGCGCTCTTGGGCGCCGCCTGCTGCACGACCTCGAACGACCACACCGACGACCCGCTCGCGGCGGGCTTCGGACGGTCGCCGCCGCCCTGGTGGGCCGCCTTCATCGGGCCCTCCATCCACGCCTGGAACGACGCCTCGTCGCGCCACCGGGTGTACACGAGGTAGTCGTCGGTGCCCTCGACGGGACGCAGCAGCTCGAACCACTCGAAGCCGTCGGAGTTCTCGACGGCGCCGGCTCGCGAGGCGAACCGCTTCTCCAGGACCTCGCGCTGCTCGGCCGGGACGTTCAGGACGTTGATCTTCACGATGCTCATGCGCCCATCCTGCCCCAGCCGCCGTGTCAGTCGCCGTGCGCCTCCCGCCACCGCCGGACGATCTCCTCGACGTCGTACGGCTTCAGGCCGAGCGGCGGGCCGGGCGGGGGCTTGAACATCATGTCGCGGATCTTGTCGTTGATCTCGGTCATGATGCGGCGCACGATCCGCTCGGACGGCGCCTTGGCCGCCGCCTCCAGGGCGTCCTCGGCCTCTTTGCGCAGGGCCAGGGACGGCGGCAGCACGGAGAAGCCCTCGCGGGCCATCTTCTGCTTGATCCACCAGTTCTCGTCGTACGCGGTGTCGGCCACGGAGTCGAGGGGTTTGCCCGCTCCGGGCAGCGCGTCGAAGTCGCCGCGGCGCTCGGCGTCGCGGATCTGCTTGTCGACGAACGACTCGAAGCTCACGCCGGGAGGTTTCCGTTCGGTCATGGATTCATTGTCCACCAGGCCGCCCGGCGGTCTTATGATGCGGCCGTGCTCGAACTGACGATGGCAACGATGGCCGGATCCGACGCGGGGGCCACCGCCGGAATGCTGATGGCCGAGGCGCCGAACGAGCCGGGGGCCGTGCTGCGGGTGGGCCGCGACGCGAGCGTCTGCCGGCTGGTGACTCCGGACGACTGGCTGTTCGTCTCGCGCGTGCACCTGGAGTTCCGCTGCGGGCCCGACGGCGACTGGAGCGTGTTCTGGCTGCGCGGCTCGCAGGACGACCCGGCCTCGGAGGTGCGGGTGCGGTACGGGCAGCAGGGCGGCCCTGGGCAGCCGCTCCCGTACGGCGGCGTCGCCGAGCTGCCGCGCGATGGCTCCGGCGAGATCGTCGTCCTCGACCGGGGCGGACCGCGCAGCGTCAACGTGGGCTTCTACCACGAGAGTTGAGCCGCGCGGACCGGGCGGACCTCAGCCCCGTACGTAGGCCAGGGCGAAGCCGTCGTGGCCCTTCGCGCCCACCGTCTGGATCGCCGTGGCGTCCAACGCCGGGTGGTCCGCGAGGAGTTGGAGGGCGGCGCGGGTGCCGGTGACGTCGGGTTCGGTGCTCGTGGCGTCGACGACCCGGCCGCCGCGCACCACGTTGTCGACGACGATGACCGAGCCCGGCCGGGTCAGCTTCACCGCCCACTCCACGTAGTGCGGGTTGTTGACCTTGTCGGCGTCGATGAAGACCAGATCGAAGGGGTCGGGTCGTTCCTCCGCGAGCGCCGGCAGGGAGTCGAGGGCCGCGCCGACCCGTACCTCGACGACCTTGTCCAGGCCCGCCCGCGCGAGGTTGGCGCGGGCGACCTCGGCGTGCCGAGGGCTGTACTCCAGCGTGATCAGGGTGCCGTCGGCCGGCAGTGCGCGGGCCAGCCAGATGGTGCTGTAGCCGCCGAGCGTGCCGATCTCCAGGACGCGGCGCGCGCCCTGGACGCGGGCGATGAGGTGCAGCAGTTTTCCGTTGGTGGGGGAGACGCTGATGCTGGGCAGGCCCGCGGCGTCGCTGTCGGCGAGGGCGGCGGCGAGCGCCTCGTCGGCGGGGGCGAGCAGCCCGCTGAGGTAGGCGTCGACGGCGGCCGCGGAACCGGGCTGCCGGTGCTCGGGATGCGTGGTCATACCGTCAGCGTAGGCGCGGCGGGACCGCGACGGGGGCAGGCGGAAGGACGGTGCGGCGGCGGTGGCCACGCACGGCCAGGAGGGCCGCGACGAGCACCGCGGCCGCGACGGCGAGCACCGTCAGGAACCACACCGGGAGGCCGGGGCCGACCGTGAGCAGCTCGTTCTCGTAGCGGACCGTGCGGTACGGGGTGTCGTGCGCGGCGCGGTTCAGCTCGTGGTCGCCGTCGATCGCGGACGGGTCGGGGAAGTCCTGGGTGAGAGCGGTCAAGTACCTGCTGTCGCCCGCCAGTCGGGCGAGCGGGCCCGTGGTGTCGGTGATCTCGCCCGCGTACGTGACCCGCGGTGCGGACCCGCCGATCCGCGACCGGGTCTCCATGCGGTGACCGGAGAGCACGTACAGGCTCACGTGCTGCGGATCGCTCGCCAGTCGGGACAGGCGCATCGGGTAGACGAGGCGGTCGGCGGCGAACGTGAGGTGCAGCGGGTCGAGCCGGCCGCCGAGGGTCGCTCCGTCCTCCTTCGGTGCGAGGCGGATCGCGACGTACTCCCAGCCCTGGTCGACGTACGGCCGCAGCGCCCGGTCCAGGCGGCTCGGCAGCCGGAAGCCGTTCTTCTTCAGCCAGTTCGCTAGGTCGTCCGGGTCGGTGGCGGTGAGGCGGGCGACGTCGAAGGGGCCGAGGGTCTCGCGGCCCACGACGTTCACGCCCGCGTCGGCGGTGGCGCCCGGGGCCTTCGCGGCGGCGCCGTCGCCCGAGGAACCGTCGAAGGGCCAGTCGCCGTCGCGCGGCCAGAAGTAGTGGCGGGTGCGCCACTCGGGCGCGGTCGCGCGATCGAGGGCCGAGAACAGCTCGCGGTCGCCGAGCTCGACGCTCGCGCGGTGCGGTACGGGCATGATCCAGGCGACGTCCCGGCCGTCGCCGCTCACCGAGAGCCGCATCACGATCTGCTCGGTGCGGCCGTCCCAGCGCACCACCGACGTCTCCTGCCCGACACTGATCCGCTGCCCCTCGCGCGGCACCATCGCGCCGCAGCCGCACGCGTAGGCGGGCGCGGCGATCCAGGCGATCTGGAACGCGATCAGGGCCAGGGCGACCAGGAGGGCCCTGGCGCGGGTGGTGAGCGGTGCCGCCGGTGTGGTCATGTGCGGAGCGACGGAGGCGGGGGCGGGTGTGGTTCCTGGTGTTACGGAATTGTGTGGCGGCCGGTGGGCCCGCTGCTGGATCCTCGTGAAATGACTGAACCCGTACGGCAGTTCGCCTGGTCCAACATGTTCGTCACGCCCGAGGACGACCCGCGCTCGGAGGGCGGTTTCGTCGGGGAGCGGGCCACGCTCGTCGGCTATCTGCGCGACTACCGCCTGACGCTGGAGATGAAGTGCGCGGGCCTCGACGCGCAGGAGCTCGCCCGGCGTTCCGTGCCGCCGTCGACGATGTCGCTGCTGGGGATCGTGCGGCACATGGCCCGCGTCGAGCGCGTCTGGTTCCGCAGGATCCACGCGGGCCTCCATGTGCCGGACCTCTTCCGTACGCCGGAGCGACGGGACGCGGACTGGGACGGGGCCGTGGGCGATCCGGCCGTGGTGGAGGAGGCGTTCCGCCTGTGGCGGGAGGAGATCGCGTTCGCGGAGAAGTACGTGGAGGGGGTCGAGGACCTGGGCGCGATGAGCGCGACGGGGGACGACCCGATCTCGCTGCGCGAGCTGCTGCTGCACATGGTGGAGGAGTACGCGCGGCACTGCGGCCACGCGGATCTGCTGCGCGAGTGCGTGGACGGGCGGGTGGGGCAGTAGCTGCCGGGGCCCGTTGACCCGAAAGCCGCGGACGCGGTCGCTCGGTCGCCGAGCGTGTGCGTCCGCGGCTTTCGTCGTGCTGGCCGCGCGGTTCTCCGCGCCCCTGGCGGGGCGCTCGGCTCAGATCGCCGGCGGCGACCCGGGGAGCGGGCGGCCCGCCGACTCGCGCATGCGCCATGCCGCGATGCCACCGATCAGAGCCGCGGCCATCATGTAGTACGCCGGGATCATGAGGTTGCCCGTCGCGGCGATCAGGGCCGCCGCCACCAGCGGGGTCGTGCCGCCGAACAGGGAGACCGAGAGGTTGAAGCCGACCGACAGGGAGCCGTAGCGGACCTTCGTCGGGAACAGGGCGGGCAGCGCCGACGGCATCGACGACGTGAAGCCGACCAGGAGCAGGCCGAGCGCCGCGAGGCCGAGAGCGATCGCCCACGTCGAGCCCTCGCGGATCAGCAGCACCGCGGGGACGGAGAGCAGGACGAAGCCCGCGCACGCGCCGCCGATCACCTTGCGGTGACCGAAGCGGTCGTTGGCCGCGCCCATCGGGATCTGCACGGCCATCATCAGGAGCATCACGCCGATGAGGATCAGCGTGCCGTGCGTGGCGTCGTAACCGAGCTCCTCGCTCAGGAAGGTCGGCATGTAGGAGAGGAGCATGTAGTCGGTGACGTTGAAGACGAGGACCAGGGCGATGCACAGCAGCATCGCGTGGGCCGCGCCCTTGCCCGCGAACATGTCGCGCAGCTTCGGCTTCGGCTGCTCCTTCTGCTTCGCCTCGGCCTCCTCGGCGAGCTTCTGGAACGCCGGGGTCTCCTCCAGCTTCATCCGTACATAGAGACCCACCAGGCCGATCGGGCCCGCGATCAGGAACGGGATGCGCCAGCCCCAGCCGTACAGGTCGCCGGAGGACATCAGCGTCGTGAGGGCCGTCGCGAGGCCCGCGCCCGCCACGTAACCGATGAGCGTGCCGAGCTCCAGGAAGCTGCCGAAGAAACCGCGGCGCTTGTCGGGCGCGTACTCGGCGATGAACGTGCACGCGCCGCCGTACTCACCGCCCGTCGAGAAGCCCTGCACCATGCGGGCCACGATCAGCAGGACCGGCGCCCACACGCCGATCGCGTTGTACGACGGGATCAGGCCGATCGCGAACGTACCCGCCGCCATCATGATCATGGTGATGGCGAGGACCCGCTGCCGGCCGATGCGGTCGCCGAGCGGGCCGAAGAAGGCACCGCCGATGGGGCGCACGAGGAACGCGGCGGCGAAGGTGCCGAGCGTGGACAGGACCTGCGCCGTGCTGGACGCCGTCGGGAAGAAGACGTGGCCCAGCGTCGCGGTCAGGTAGCCGTAGACACCGAAGTCGAACCACTCCATCGCATTGCCGAGCGCCGCCGCCTTGACGGCCCTCTTCACGAGGGACGGGTCGGTGACGGTGGCGTCGGAAGGGGTTGAGCCGCGGCTCTTCGCCGGAGCGTAGAGCCTGGTGGTACTCGGTGCGATGGTCGTGGCGCCGGCCAAGGGTCCGCTCGCCTGCCTTTCATCGGGGACAAGGGCAAGGGCCCGTCCGAGGACAGGCCCACGGGACGCTCACACGGAACGGCCCGAAAAGGACCATAGGGGCGCGATCCGTCGTAACGGGTAGTGTTCGCTCCACCGCACAGCGTGCGGAAACCGCCTCCGGCCTGGAGAAACGTCCGGCTGTTCGCGCGCCGTAAAGGGATCTTTCTGTGAGTTATGTCGCGGAACCGACCCGTGCGGTGGGCAACGAAATCGGCCAGGACGCCATCTTTCCGGTCAAAACCGGGTGGACAGGCAGGTGAAGAACAGGTTGCCTGCGTCTCAACCCGGGGGTGGTGCGAACCGCTGGGAACACCCAGGGGCGAACGGGGCATCACCGGAGCCCGACAGGGGCGGGAGGCCGACGGCACGTGGCGAATGTGGAGCACAGGGGACCGGCGACGGGACGCCTGGAGGCGGTGCGCGCCGGCCTGTGGCTGGTCGCCGCCGTGCTCGCGGTACGTCAACTCGTGGTCGTCCTGAGCACTCCACGGGGTGAACGGCTCACCGATCTGGAGACCTGGATCGGGCCCGGCGGCGTACTCCACGTACGGGGATCGCTGTACGACCTGCCCGACCGCTTCACCGGCACACCTTTCGCGGGGCTCGTCCTCAAACCCCTCTCCCGCGCGGCCGAGCAGGCGCTCGGCTGGGGCTGGACGTTCGGCTCGCTCGCCCTCGTCGTGGCGCTCGGCCTGGTCGTCGCGCGGGCCCTGCCGCAGCCCGTCGCCCGCCGTACGTCCATGCTCGCCGCGCCCGTCGCGATCAGCCTGCTCATGCTGTCGCTGCCGGTGCGCAACGCGTTCACGACCGGGCAGACCAGCATCATCCCCGTCCTCCTCGTCCTGCTCGGCTGCTTCGTCGTCCGCGGCGAGAAGGCGTCCGGGGTCCTGATCGGCGTGGCCGCGGCGCTGCAACCGACGGTGATGCTGTTCGCGCCGCTCCTCTGGTTCACGGGACGCGGACGCGCCGCGGTGTCCTCGGCCGTCACGTTCGCCGCCGCGACGGCCCTCGCCTGGGTCGCGATGCCGCACGACTCGTGGACGTACTGGGTGCACCACCTGGCGGGCGCCGGGCTGAGCACCGCGCCCGCCGCCAACGCCAACCAGTCCCTGCACGGCATGCTGCTCCGCTTCGGCCTCGAGGGGCCCCTGGAGATCGGCCTCTTCCTGGCCCTGGGCGTCGCCGTCGCCGTGCTCGGCCTGCGCCGCGCGGTCGGCTACGCCCGCGACGGACAGCTGCTCCTCGCCGTCGCCCTCACCGGCTGCGTCGCCGTCGCCGTGTCCCCGACCACCTGGCAGCACCAGCTCCTGTGGGTGCTGCTCGCCGTCGTCGGCCGGGTCGGCAAGCGTGCCTCCGACCGCTACATGTGGCCCGTCCTCGTCGTGCTCGCGCTGACGCTGCCGTCGAAGATGATGCTGCCGAACATGCCGTTCCTGGAGCCGATCCGGGACAACGTCGTGCTGATCGCGGCCCTCGCCGCCGCCTGCGTCGTCCCGTTCCTGTCCCGTACGTCTCCGCTCTACGGCACGCCGATCCCGACGGACTACGCCGAGCCGGTCCCCGCCCGCTGGAAGCGTGTCCCGCTCGTCCCGGTCTGGCGGCGCGTGCTGACCCGGCCGAACCTGATCCTGGAACTGCTCCTCATCCGCGTCGGCTACTCCGCGTACCAGCAGGTGCGGCTCGCGGCGACGGGCGGCTCGATCTCGGGCGGGCGGGCCACCGCCGAGGCGCACGGCCACCAGATCCACTCGATCGAGAAGTTCCTGCACCTCGACATCGAGCACGCGGTCAACCACGCGGTCGTCCTGCACGCCTCCTGGCTGAAGGACTTCTTCAACTTCTACTACACGTCGTTCCACTTCGTGGTGCCGCTGAGCCTGCTCGGGCTGATGTACGTCCGCCGTCCCGCCGAGTACCGCTGGGCCCGCTCGGCCCTCGGCTTCGCGACACTGCTCGCCCTCGTCGGCTTCTGGGCGTACCCGCTCGCACCGCCGCGCCTGATGCCCGACCTCGGCTTCATCGACACGGTCCACGGCGTCCAGGACTTCTCGAAGCCCAACTACGGCACGCTCACCCAACTCACCAACCAGTACGCGGCGATGCCCTCGCTGCACTTCGGCTGGTCCCTGTGGTGCGGCATCGTGATCGTGGTCCTCGCGCGGCGCTGGTGGGTCAAGGCGCTGGGCCTGATCCACCCCCTGTGCACGGTCTCCGCGATCGTCGCGACCGGCAACCACTGGATCCTCGACGCGGCGGGCGGCGCGACCGTCGTCGGCCTCGGCTTCCTCATCACGTACGCGCTCCAGGGACCCCGGGCGCGCACGGCGTGGCCGGCGGCGACGCGGGCGGTTCCCAGTCCGAGCCGATCCGATACGTCCCGGCCGCAGGCGCCACCAGCTCGGTGAACTCGTCGTCCGGCCGCTCGCGCACCGCCAGGCAGCCGTCCTCCGCCTTCAGCCACGGCGAGTACGCCACCCGCAGCGTCGCCGAGCCCGCCCGCGAGAAGCGGACCGTGACCCGCGCCCCGTCCGAGCTGACCACGGACGCGGGCGCGGACACCAGCGGCACCGCGCCCCGCACCCGGTACACGCGCCAGTGCGCGTCGCGCCACACCGGCACCAGATACGCGGGCCCGCTCCGTACGAACGCCGCCTCCTGCTCGGCGAACCCGTCCGGTTTCCCCTCCGGCAGGACGACGAAGCCGACCGCCCACCGGTCGAGCCACGCCCGGTACGTCGCCGCCGAGAACGTCCCGTCGTAGAACAGCCGCCCGCGCTCGATGTCGAGCTGCCGGTTCCAGCCACGCGCCATGTTCACGTACGGGGCGAGCGCGGCGGCCTCGCGGTGGTTGCGGGCCGGGATCACCTCGACGCGGGTGCGGTCGGCGCGCAGCCGCCTCAACTCCTTGACGACACCGCTGGTCTCGGACGCCCACGCGGGCACCGCCGTCGACACCTTGAGGTCGTCCGCCGTCTTCTGCGCCACCCAGGCTGAGGACAGCACGAGGGCGACCGTGAGGGCCACGGTCCGCGCGCGGCGCAGGCCCGGGGTGCGGGCGGCCGCCCACAGCACCGCGGGCGCGGCGAGTTCGGCGAGCCGCTCGGCGTTCGTGCCGACGGGGAGGGGATCAGATACGCCAGGACGATGCCGGCCGCGTACACGGCCGCCGCCCAACGGGCCACCCGCCACTCCCGCGGTCCCGCCGCCACCAGGACCAGCGCGAAGAGCACCGGCGGCCAGATCCGGTCGAGCGGCATCAACTGCTCGCCCTTGAAGGGGAAGAGGAGCGTCGTCGCGCCCACGACCACGGCGGGCGGCACGAGCAGACACGCGGCGCGGGCCCCGTCCCGTACGGCGAGCCGGGCCGCTCCGAACACGGCCAGGAACAGCCCGGCCACCGGGGACGCCATCGTGGCGAGCGCGGCGCAGCAGGCCGCGAGCGCCGGCCCGCGCCGTCCCGTCAGCGCCACGCACGCGCCGAGCCCGAACGCGACGCCGAGCGCGAAGGTGGTGCGGCCCGACGCCACGTTGCACCACAGGGCCAGGGAGAGCAGCGCGGCGGGCCCGAGCGGGCGGGCGACACCACTGCGCACGACGAGGACCGCACCGAGCCAGGCCGCCGCGATCCCGGACGCCACGGTGACCGGGCGCACCCCCAACTCGGCCATCAGGTAAGGGGAGATGAGGGAGTAGTTGGCGGTGTGCATGCCGCCGTACCAGAACAGGTTGTACGCCGAAGCCCCGTGGTCGGCGGCGAACCGGGCCCAGGCCTGCTGGGCCGCGAGATCGCCGCCGCCGGTCGCGAGGAACAGCGCCCACACGACGTACAGCGGCAGCGTGGGCAGGACGGCGAGCAGGGGCACGCGGTGGTGCTCGGCGAGCGCGGGGCGCCGGCGCGGGAGGGGCAGGTCGACCGTGGCCACGGGTCCGGGTCCGTTCCGTCACGTCTTCGGGTGGGCGTGTTCCCTGGGTTCCAGGGTTTCCACGGACGAAGACGCGCACGGCGACGGAAATGTTCAGCGGCCGGCGGAGACCCTCAGTTCCTTGACGCCATTCAGCCAGGCCGCCCGCAGCCGGCGCGGGTCGCCCGTCAGGCGCAGGTCGGGCAGCGCGTCGGCGATCGCGTTGAAGATGAGGTCGATCTCCAGGACGGCGAGGGACTTGCCGAGGCAGAAGTGCGGTCCGCCGCCGCCGAAGCCGAGGTGCGGGTTGGGGTCCCGGGTGATGTCGAAGGAGTCGGGGTCGGTGAAGACCTCCGGGTCGTGGTTGGCGGACGAGTAGAAGAGGCCGACCCGGTCGCCCTCGCGGATCTTCTGGCCGCCGAGTTCCGTGTCCTGGGTGGCGGTGCGCTGGAAGGAGACGACCGGGGTCGCCCAGCGCACGATCTCCTCGGCGGTGGTGCTCGGGCGGGTCCGCTTGTAGAGCTCCCACTGGTCGGGGTGGGTGAGGAAGGCGTGCATGCCGTGCGTGATCGCGTTGCGCGTCGTCTCGTTGCCGGCGACGGCGAGCAGGATCACGAAGAAGCCGAACTCGTCGGAGGACAGGTTCCCCTCGTCCTCGGCCGCGACCAGCCGGCTGACGATGTCCTTCGCCGGACACTGCTTGCGCTCGGCCGCGAGGTTCATCGCGTAGCCGACGATCTCCATCGCGGCCTCGGCGCCGATCTCCTCGGTGATCGCGTACTCCGGATCGTCGTACGCGACCATCTTGTTGGACCAGTCGAAGACCCGGGAGCGGTCGGCCTGTTCGATGCCGATGAGCTCGGCGATGGCCTGGAGCGGCAGCTCGACCGCGACGTTCGTGACGAAGTCGAACGAGCCGTCGGGGCCCGCCTGCCGGAGGGCGGTGGCCACGATGTCGTGGGCCCGCGCGCGCAGCTTGTCCTCCAGGGAGCGGATGGCGCGCGGCGTGAAGCCGCGCTGCACGATCTGGCGCACGCGCGTGTGTTCCGGCGGGTCCATGTTCAGCATGATCATCTTCTGGACCTCGATCTGGTCGCGCTGGATCGAGGAGTTGAAGCGGATCACGGCGGTGTTGGTGTTCGAGGAGTACAACTCCGGGTGCGTGGACACGTACTTGACGTCCGCATGCCGGGTCACGGCCCAGTAACCCGCGTCGTCGAAGCCGGAGATGCCGGGTTCCTGCGGGATCCAGCGGACCGGCTCCGCCTGCCGGAGCTGGGCGAACTCCGGGTAAGGGATGCGGTCTTGCAGCAGGTCGGGGTCGGTGAAGTCGAACCCGTCGGGCAGCGCGGGGCACGGCATGGGCATCTCCCGTGATGTTCTGACGCTCCGTCAGTTCTGGCTCGAAAGGTAGTAACGGGTTCTAGAACTGGCAAGGGGCGCGTGTGTGTCGGTTCCGTGCGTGGTGCTTGCACGCCCCTTGCGTACCGGGGGTAAGCGCGCCGAGACTGCACGGAGAACTGGTACACGTTCTAGTTACGTGGTGACGCGTGTACATGGTTCGCAGGAGTCGTTGGTCCGGGAAGCGTGGAGAGGACGACCGTCATGGCAGCCGAGCCCGTCATCGTCGAAGCCGTACGTACCCCGATCGGCAAGCGCGGCGGCGCGCTGGCCAATCTCCATCCCGCCTACCTGCTGGGCGAGACGTACCGGGAACTGCTCGGCCGCACCGGCATCCACGCGGACTGCGTCGAGCAGATCGTCGGCGGCACCGTCACGCACGCGGGCGAACAGTCCATGAACCCGGCGCGCACGGCCTGGCTCACGATGGGCCTGCCGTACGAGACCGCCGCGACGACCGTGGACTGTCAGTGCGGGTCGTCCCAGCAGGCCTCGCACATGACCGCCAACATGATCGCGGCGGGCGTCATCGACGTGGGGATCAGCTGCGGTGTCGAGGCGATGTCACGGGTGCCGCTCGGGTCCGGGTCGAAGCACGGGCCCGGCAAGCCGTTCCCCGACGAGTGGAACGTGGACCTGCCCAACCAGTTCGAGGCCGCCGAACGCATCGCGCGCAGGCGGGAGTTGACCCGAGAGAACGTCGACTCGCTCGGTCTGATCTCGCAGGAGCGCGCGGCGATCGCCTGGGCCGAGGAGCGGTTCAAGCGCGAGACGTTCGCCGTGCAGGTGCCGACGACCGAGGAGGAGCAGGCGGCCGGGCAGGGCATGTGGCGGCTCGTCGACCGCGACGAAGGGCTGCGCGACACGACGATGGAGGGCCTCGCGGGGCTGAAGCCCGTCATGCCGACCGCCGTGCACACGGCGGGCAACTCCTCGCAGATATCCGACGGCGCCTGCGCCATCATGTGGGCGTCCAAGCGCATGGCCCGCGCCCTCAAGCTGAAGCCGCGCGCCCGGATCGTGGCCCAGGCGCTGGTCGGCGCCGATCCGCACTACCACCTGGACGGTCCGGTCGACGCGACGCGGGCCGTGCTCGGCAAGGCGGGGATGACGCTCAAGGACATCGACCTCGTCGAGATCAACGAGGCGTTCGCGTCGGTGGTGCTGAGCTGGGCGCAGGTCTTCGAGCAGGACCTGGAGAAGGTGAACGTGAACGGCGGCGCGATCGCGCTCGGGCATCCGGTGGGCGCGACGGGGGCCCGGCTCATCACCACCGCGCTCCACGAACTGGAGCGCAGGGACAAGGAGTTCGCGCTCATCACGATGTGCGCGGGCGGGGCGCTGGCCACCGGGACGATCATCCAGCGGCTGTAGCGGCTGTAGCGGCTGTAGCGGCTGTGGGGTTGTGGCGCCTGTGGGGGCTGTAGCGCCTGTGTGGGGCTGGAACGGCTCGGGCGTCGGAGGGGGCGGCCCCGGCGTCCGGGCGGGGCCGGTCAGTACCAGCCGTTGGCCTGCCAGTGCGCCCAGGCGCCACAGGCGCTGCCGTAGCGCTCGTTCATGTAGTTCACGCCCCACTCGATCTGCGTCTCCGGGTTGGTCTTCCAGTCCGAACCGGCGGACGCCATCTTGTTGGCGGGCAGCGCCTGCACGAGACCGTACGCACCGGTGGAGGCGTTCGTGGCGTTCGCGTCCCAGCCGCTCTCGCGGGACACGATGTTGTCGAAGCACGAGAACTGCGCGGAGTCCGAGAGCTTCTGCTGGGCGATCGCCTTGGCGGAGGCCGGCGCGGCCTGGGCCGGGGCCGACGCGAAGATCATGCCGGTCGTGGCGGCCGCGAGGGTGACGCCGGCGATGGCCTTCTTCGGGCCTGCGATGCGGCGGAGGAGCGTGGCGGACAAGGCGGAACCTTCCGTGGGGGACCGGGGGGCCGGGGGGCCGCGAGCTCCGTGGCGAGGGGCCGTGGCGCTCGGCGACGGCTCCAGAGAAACAGGCCGTCCCGGTATCCGGCAAAGACCCCCTTTGCTAGTGGAAGTCGTAAGTGCGGCATGTGCCCTTTTTGTGTTCCGGGTCTCATGGCCCAGGTCAAACAGGGTGCTCTCGGTCAAAGAAAGACAAAATGGAGCTACGATCCGGGATAGGAGGTGACCTCCGTCATGTGGGGCGCTTCACCCCGCGCGACCCCTCAGGACCCGTCGAATGTGACCTGGGCCTCGAAGGCGGCCCGCCGCGTGGCCCGGCGCAGCGCCTTCAGGACGGCGCCGCCGACGGTCAGGGTCAGCACCACGGTGAGCGCCGCCCGCCCCAGATCCCAGCCGAGCGAGGTGGCCAGGCAGTACGCGAGGAAGCGGGCCAGGTTCTCGTGCAGGGCGGCGTCCGGCTGGTACGCCACGGACGAGGCGAGGGCGTTCATGAACGGCCAGCCCGCCAGGTTCATGATCGTGCCGTACGCGAAGGCGGCGACGAACCCGTAGGCGGCGAGCATGACGCGCTCGGGCAGGCCGCGCAGGGAGTGCGGGCCGGGCAGCAGGCCCGCGCCCATCGTGAACCAGCCCATGGACAGCATCTGGAACGGCATCCACGGGCCGACGCCTCCGGTGAGCAGCGCGGACGCGAACATGCTCAGGGAGCCGAGGACGAAGCCGAAGCCGGGGCCGAGGACCCGGCCGCTCAGCACCATCAGGAAGAACATCGGCTCGATACCGGCCGTGCCCGCGCCGATCGGGCGCAGCGCCGCGCCCGCCGCCGCGAGGACCCCGAGCATGGCGACCGCCTTGGGCCCGAGCCCCGACTCGGAGATCGTCGCGGCGACGACGGCCACGAGCAGGACGAGGAGCGCGGCGAACAGCCAGGGCGCGTCCTGGGCGTGCGCGTTGACCTGGGAGCCGGGGCCGGTGATCAGCGGCCAGCCGATGGCGACGACACCGACGGCGCTGACCAGGAGGAGGGCCGCGATCGAGCGTGGGCCCAGACGGACGGGGGCGGCCTGGCGGTCGCGCCGGAGCGGGACCTCGCCGGGGACCCCGGCGGCCGGGCGCCGGAAGGGCTTGTCCGGGCGTCGGAAGGGCTTGAGGGTCACGCCAGGGCCTCTTCCACCTGGGCGACGGTGAGCCACCGCCGCGGGGCCAGGATCTTCGCCACCTGCGGGGCGAAGGACGGCGACGACGTGACGATGTCCGGGGTCGGGCCGTCCGCCACGATCTCGCCGTCCGCCAGGATCGCGACCCGGTGGGTCAGCTCGGCGGCGAGTTCGACGTCGTGGGTGGCCATCACGATCGCGTGGCCCCGGGCGGACAGGTCCCGCAGGATCTCGACGAGGCGCCCCTTGGCCGCGTAGTCGAGGCCGCGCGTCGGCTCGTCCAGGAGCAGCAGCGGCGGCGCCGCCGTGAGGACGATCGCGAGGGCCAGAGTGAGGCGCTGGCCCTCGGAGAGGTCGCGGGGGTGGGTGGTGTCGGGGATGCCCGGGATCAGGCCGTCGAGCAGGGTGCGGCAGGTGCCGGGGGCCGCGTCCGCGTCCTTGTCGGCCGCCGCGCACTCGGCCGCCACGGTGTCCGCGCAGAGCAGGTCCCGGGGTTCCTGGGGGACCAGGCCCACCTTGCGGATCAGGTCGCGGGGCGCTGTGCGGTGGGGGGCGGCGCCGCCGACCTCGGCGGAGCCCGTGGTGGGTTTGACCAGGCCCACCAGGGTGGAGAGCAGGGTGGACTTGCCGGCGCCGTTGCGGCCCATCAGGGCGATGATCTCGCCGGGGGCGACGGCCAGGTCGACATGGCGCAGGGCCTCGACACGGCCCCGGCGGACGCCGAGCCGGGAGGTCACCGCCACGGGGCTCCCATCCGGGGCCCGCTCCTCGACCGCCGGCGGGCCTTGATCGTCACCGGCCGGTACGTGGCTCGCGTCCAGGCGCTCCTTCAGCGGGCCCGCCGCGCGGCGCGCGTTGCGGACCGTCAGGGAGAGGGTGCCAGCCCGCCAGGCGGCCGAGCCCCACGACCGGCGGGTAGACCGGGGACACGGCCATCACCTCCGCCGGGGCGCCGACCAGCAGCGGCTCGCCCGGCCCCGGCAGCAGCGCGACCTGGTCCGCGTACTGGACGACCCGCTCCAGGCGGTGCTCGGCCATGAGGACGGTCGTGCCGAGGTCGTGGACGAGGCGCTGGAGCACGGCGAGGACCTCCTCCGCCGCGGCCGGGTCGAGCGCGGACGTCGGCTCGTCCAGGATCAGGACCCGGGGGTGCGGGGTGAGGACCGAACCGATCGCCACCCGCTGCTGCTGGCCGCCGGAGAGCGTGGCGATGGGGCGGTCGCGCAGGTCCGCGAGGCCGAGCAGGTCGAGGGTCTCCTCCACGCGCCGGCGCATCACCGGCGCCGGGATGCCCAGCGACTCCATCCCGTACGCGAGCTCGTCCTCGACGGTGTCCGTCACGAAGTGCGAGAGCGGGTCCTGGCCGACCGTGCCGACGACGTCGGCGAGTTCGCGCGGCTTGTGCGTACGGGTGTCGCGGCCCGCCACGGTGACCCGTCCGGCCAGGGTGCCGCCGGTGAAGTGCGGCACGAGCCCGCTGACCGCTCCGAGCAGCGTCGACTTGCCGACCCCGGAAGGACCGGCGAGCAGCATCAACTCGCCCTCGGGGACGTGGAGTTCGATCGAGCGGACGGTGGGCGCGGGCGCCTCGTCGTACGTGACGGAGACATCCTCGAAGCGGATCACGGGTGGGCCTCCGTCGGCTCGGTGGTCGGGGGGTTCGGCGGCGCCGGGGCCACGAAGGCCGGGAGGAGGCCGAGGAGGACGGCGGCCGCAGGCCACAGCGGCAGCGTCGGCACGGTGAGCGGGACGACCGGCGGTTGCAGCGCCGCCGGGTCCCGGGTGCCGCTCCAGATCATCACGGCCGCGGCCGCCACCCCGGACAGGGCGACCAGCCAGGCCCGTACGCCCCACACGTCGGGCCGGTAGCGGGTGCGGACCGAGCGCCGCCCGCCGAGCCACAGCCCGGCGAGCGCGGCGGCGACCCCGGCGAGCAGCACCGGAAGGCCGTAGCCCGCGCCGGACGCGGCGAGCAGCCCGTACGTTCCCGCGCACACCCCGATGAGACCGCCGAGCGTGCAGACGGCCGTCGCCCGGCGGACGAGCGGCGGGACCTCGGCGGTGCGGCCGTAGCCGCGCGCGTCCATCGCCGCCGCCAGCGCCACCGAACGCTCCAGCGCGCCCTCCAGGACCGGCAGCCCGACCTGGAGCAGCCCGCGCAGCCCGCTGTCCGGGCGGCCGCGCAGCCGGCGGGCCGCCCGCAGCCTGCGCACGTCGGCGATCAGGTTCGGGGCGAACGTCATCGCCACGACGACCGCGACCCCCGCCTCGTACAGCGCGCCCGGCAGTGACTTGAGGAGCCGGGACGGGGAGGCGAGCGCGTTCGCCGCGCCGACGCAGATGAGGAGGGTCGCCAGCTTCAGGCCGTCGTAGAGCGCGAAGACCAGCCCTTCGAGCGTGACCCGGCCGCCGATCCTGACGCCCTGCGCCCAGTCCGGCAGCGGCACCTCGGGCAGCGTCACGAGCAGATGGCTGCCGGGGATCGGCGACCCCAGGACGACGGCGAAGACGAGACGGATGCCGATCACCGCGAGCCCCAGCTTCACGAACGCCCCGTACGACCGCGCCCACGGCGCCTCGGTGCGCCGGGCCGCCACCACGTATCCGGCGACACCGATGAGCAGCGCGAGCAGCAGCGGGTTCGTGGTGCGGGACGCGGCGGTGCCCAGGCCGAGGGCCCAGACCCACCAGGCGCCCGGGTGCAGGGCGTTGGAACGGTGGGCCCGGGGGGCGCGCAACGTACGACGGGTCATGGCGTCAGTGGCGACGGCGCTTGGCCTGCCAGATCGCGCCGACGCCGAGCGCGGCGACGATCGCGACACCGGCGATGACGCCGACGGACGGCCCGCCGGAGCCGCTCGAACCGCCCGAACCGCTCGCGTCGGAGGGCTCCGTCGCGGCGGGCGACGCCGTGTCGGTGCCGCCGCCCGCGACCTGCTCGCCGCACCCCGTCCTCGGGTAGCCGGAGATGGCGCACAGCAGCGCGTTGCTGTCGTAGCGCAGCGGCTTCGCGACCAAGGCGAGCGCGTCGGCCGTCGTCGCGTCCTCGTCGACCCGCGCGCACGCGGTGCGCGGCTTCGGCGGCGTCTCGCCGCCCGGCGCGTCCGCGACCGTGCCGAAGTCGATGACGAGCGCGACCCGCTTGGCGCCGTCCTTCGCCGGGGTGCCGGCGCAGATGGTGTCGAAGCCGGTGGCGCCGCGCGGCTGCGTGGCGTCCTTCGAGTCCGCGCTCACCGCGAACCGGAACCCCTGCACGGCGCCGTCCGACGGCGTCGTCTGCGAGGGGCCCATGGTCGCGTACGTCCACGCACCGCCGTCCCGCTCCCAGAACGACCAGTACCGGTACCCGGCGGCCTGCGCCGGGGCGACGGCGGCGCCGAGCAGGACCGCGAGCGCGCCGAGGACGGCGAGCACGGGGCCGAGAGCGCGGACGCGGGTCACGGCTGCTGCTTCTTGCGGCCGCTCAGCATGAAGCCGACGCCGACGGCGGCGACGAACATGACGCCGACGATCCACCAGGTGCCGAGCCCGCCGCCGTCGTTGCTGTCGTCGTCCTTCTTCTTGTCGCTGTCGGACGAGGAGGACGCGGCGGAGGCCGGCTCCGGGCCGGTCTTGTTCAGGGCGCTCACCAGGTCGCTGCCGCCGAAGTCGCGCGGGTCGTTGCCGGTCGCGTGCGCCGCGAAGATCAGCTGGGCGTAGGCGGCCGGGCCCGACTGCTTCGCCCAGGCCCCGGCGTTCTTCTCCAGCCAGGCGTACGGGTCCTTCGTGTACTTGATGCCCTCGGCCGCGGCGACCGAGGTGATCGCGTCGGCGGTGTTCCCGTAGTCGGGCTGGTCCTCGGCGCCGGCCAGCTGCGACGTCAGGTACAGGTGGGTGGAGAGCTGGTTCTGGAGGTAGACGGCGCCGTTGTGGGCGAGGCCGTCCGCGTCCGTGCCCTTGGTGCTCGCGCAGGTGTACGCGTCCGGGGCGTCGCCCTTGTTGGGCGCGAAGCCGGTGCCGAGCGCGCCGAGGACACCGGCGGCGGTGGCGTCCGCGTTCGCCGCGAGCTTGCCCTTCTTGTCGGGCTGGTAGGCGAGGGCGCCGCCGTTCTTGCCGTCGGAGCAGGGCAGGGCGAGCGCGGCGAGGGCGTCGAGCGGGGTCTTGCCGGAAGCGGCCTTCACGTCCGCGGGCTTCTCCCCGGCGGCGGCCAGCGCGCCGATGGCGACCGAGGTGGAGTTCCCGTCGCTGGCGCCGCCCGGGTTGTAGCCCCAGCCGCCGTCCTTGTTCTGGTTCTTCTTCAGCCACGCGACGCCCTTGTCGACCTGGGCGTCGTGGCCGCCGACCGCGGCGAGGGCCTGCACGGCGGCGGCGGTGCTGTTGCTGTCGACCGGCGTCTTCGCGTCGCACGCCGCGGACGGGTCGGCGCGGAACGCGGCGAAACCGCCGTCCGCGCACTGCTGCCCGGTCAGCCAGTCCACGGCCTTCTTCGCCGGGTGCACGCCCACGGTGTCCTGCGCCACGAACGCCAGGGACTGGCGCCAGACACCGTCGTACGTGGGGTCGGTGCTGCCGTACAGGCCGCTCGGCACGACGACCTTCGGGGAGGGGGAGGCGCTGTCCGCGGCGGCGGCCGGGGCCACGGCGGCGCCGATCACGACGGTCGCGGCGACGAGCGCGGCGCTACGGCGAATGTTCATGGTGGGGCGGGTGCCTCTCCCTGCGGGGAGCCGGGCGGCACGGCACGCGGGGGCACCGGGCGGCTCCGGCTCCGTATGCCTCGACGGTCCTGAGCCGATCATGGGCGCGGGTGAGGCAGTCCGACTGTGACGGTTGCGGGTCAGCGCCGGACTTCCACCGGCTTCCCCTCATGCGCGCTTGATGACGACCCGGCCCACTGTACCGGCCGGGCCGCTCCGGGGTGCTGGGGGACCGCCCCGGCACCCCGGGGCCCGGGGCGCCGCCGCGGACCCCGCCGCCCGGTCGCCGCAGGGGCCCGCTCCGCGCCGCGCGGGATTCAGCGGACGTCGACCGGGCCGTCGTCACCCCCGGTGCGCGGCCGGCCGAGGTACTGCTCGATCGCGGCGCCGGGCACGGGTGCCGCGTCGCTCGGTCCGCCCAGGTTCTTGCGGACCGAGTCGAGGATCGTCAGGCCCTGGCCGACCAGACCGGCCGCGATCTCGCCGAGCCCGTCCGCCCCGTTCAGCACGTTCACGTTCGCCCCGGCGAGCCCCGCCGACGCCTCCTTCACGATCTGCGGGAGCTGATCGATGAGCATCCGGTCGAGCGCGACCCGGTCGTACGACGCGGCCGCCTCCGCCTGGATCTTCATCCGCTCGGCCTCGGCCAGGGCGAGGACCCGGATCCGCTCGGCGTCGGCCTGCGCCGGCTTCACGATCTCGGCGATGAGCTGCTTCTCGCGCAACTCGGCCTGCCGCAGCGCCAGTTCGGTCTGGGCGGCGAGCACCTCCTGCTGCGCGTTGGCGAGCGCCAGCGGTCCCGCCTGCTCGGCCTGCGCCTTGGCCCGGTCGACCTCGGCGCTGTACTCGGCCTGCACGATCGCCGTCTGCCGCGCGTACTCGGCCTGCTTGCGGGCCGCCGCCTGCTCCGCCTCCGCGGAGGCCTGCGTGGCCTGCGCCTGGGCGATCTGCGCCTGCCGCTGGATGGCGGCCTTGTGCGGCCGCGACATGGCCTCGATGTACCCGGTGTTGCCGTCGTCGATGGACTGGATCTGCAACGAGTCGACGTGCAGCCCGATCTTCGCCATCTCGGCCTTCGACGTGTCGAGGACCTCCGTCGCGAGCTTCTGCCGCTCGGTGACGATCTCCTCGACGGTCATCGAGCCGATGATGGACCGCAGATGACCGGCGAAGATCCGCCCGGTCAGAACCGACATCTGGTCCTGGTCGGAGAGGAACCGCTGGCCGGCGTTGATGATGGACTCCGGGTCGTTGCCCACCTTGAAGGCGATGACCGCCCGCACGGTGAGGGCGATGCCCTGCCGGGTCACGCACTTCTCGACGACCTCCGCCTCGCTCATCGCGAGCGACAGGAAGCGGGTCTTGCGGAACACGGGCAGCACGAACTTCCCGTGCCCGGTGACGACGCGGAAGGGCGCTCCCCCAAGTCCCCGCCTGCCGCCCGAGATCAGCATCGCCTCGTCGGGTGCGGGAACGCGATATCCGAACATCCTTGACGTCTCCTTAGCGGGCGCCGTCGTCGTCACCGGCGAGCAGGGGATCGGTCCAGGGCATCACGACGACCTGCCGGGTCCCGCGGGACTCGATCACGAGCACGGTCGTGCCGCGCGCCAGGGGTTCGTCGGAGTACGCGAGAAACGTCTCGGTACCGCCTCTGACCTGGACCAGAACCTCACCCGGACCCCCGGCCCCGCGGGTGCCGAGGATCAGCTTCCCCGTGCAGCCGACCACAGCCTCGTCCGGCGCCATCGGCGGCCGCCCCCTTGTTGTCCCAGCTCATGCGAGCTCTTGAGGAGCCAGACCATACGCCCGAGCCCAGGCCCGTTCCATCCAGCGGCGGCAAAGATCCTCCGTACGCGTCACGGCACCGCGACGTACGTCACCGGGTCGCTCCCCGGCACCGCCTCGGCCCGCCCCAGCTTCACCAGCCGGCGCAGATGCGCCTCGGCCTCGGAGACCGCGATGTTGCGTGACCCGTACGGGATCTCGGCCCACGGGCGGTTCCACTCCATGTGCTCGGCGAGCTGCCACGGCGTGAGCGGTGCCGCGAGGAGTCCGAGCAGGCCGGTCAGCCGCTCCTCGTGGTGGTCGAGCAACTCCCGTACGCGGGCGGGCGCGTCGGTGAAGGCGTGCTGGTGGGCGGGGAGCACCTCGGCGGGCGCGAGGCGGCCGACGCCCTCCAGGGAGGCGAGGTAGTCGCCCAGCGGGTCGGTGACCGTCGCGTCGTCCGGGTCCTCGTACAGGCCGATGTGCGGGGTGATGCCGGGCAGCACGTGGTCGCCGCTGAACAGGCGTCCGTTGCCCGGGAGACGCGCCGGGTGCTCCTCCTCCAGGTGGAGGCAGACATGGCCGGGGGTGTGGCCCGGCGTCCAGATCGCGCGCAGCCTGCGGCCGGGCAGGTCGAGGAGGTCGCCGGGGGTGATGGCGCGGTCCGGCAACGCCGGGTCGAGGCCGGGCAGGCGGCGCGGGCGGCCCCCGTCGCGGGCGGCGATCAGCGGGGCCAGATGCTCCTCGGGCGCACCGGCGGCGGCCAGCTTCGCCGCCATGTACGCGTACCAGCGGGCCGGGGGGTTCTCGCGGGTGCGCCGCACCACCGCCGCGTCCGCCTCGTGCATCGCGATCCACGCGCCGGACGCCTCGCGCACCTTGGCCGACAGGCCGTGGTGGTCCGGGTGGTGATGGGTGATCAGGACCCCGGTGAGGTCGGTCACCGAGGTGCCGCACTCCGTCAGGCCCGCCGCCAGGGTGTCCCAGGAGGCGGGGTCGTCCCAGCCGGTGTCGACGAGGACGGGGCCCGCGTCGGTGTCCAGGACGTAGACGAGGGTGTGGCCCAGCGGGTTGTCGGGGATCGGCACCCGGATGCTGCGCACACCCCCGCCGTGGTCGGTCACCTGCGTCGCCTCTGTCATGGGGCCGCCTCTCCGCCGATCCGCCAAGGTCACCTGTCGCCGCGCCGAACTCCCGTCACTGTAATGGAACTTGTAGAACTTGTTTCAGTGGTCGCCCGGGTCGACCACTCTTGGTCCGGCGCGGATCGGCTCGGGTCGGCACGGTTCGCCTGGGTCGTCGACCCTTCCGCATCCGAAGTAGAACTGGTATCAGTTCTGAAACACCGTCAGAAACCGTACGCCGAAAGCCTCACGGAAGCGGAAGTCGCCATGACCGAGCTCGTGGAACACGGACAGCTGTTCATCGGCGGGGAGTTGACCGATCCCCTCGGCAAGGACGTCATCGAGGTCGTCTCGCCGCACACCGGCGAGGTCTTCGGGCGGGTGCCGCACGCCGCGCCCGCCGACGTCGACCGGGCCGTCGCCGCCGCGCGCCGGGCCTTCGACGAGGGACCCTGGCCGCGGATGACCCTCGACGAGCGGATCGCCGTCGTCACCCGCATCAAGGACGCCATCGCCGTCCGCCACGAGGAGATCGCCCGGCTCATCTCCCAGCAGAACGGCTCCCCCTACTCCTGGTCCGTCCTCGCCCAGGCGCTCGGGGCGATGATGGTCTGGGACTCCGCGATCAACGTCGCGCGCGCCTTCACGTACGAGGAGACGCGCGACGGAGCCCTCGGCAAACTCCTGGTGCGCCGCGAGCCGGTCGGGGTCGTCGCGGCCGTGGTCCCGTGGAACGTGCCGCAGTTCGTGGCCGCCGCCAAGCTCGCGCCCGCGCTGCTCACCGGCTGCACCGTCGTCCTCAAGCCGTCGCCCGAATCCCCGCTCGACGCCTACCTGCTGGGCGAGATCGCGCGGGAGGCCGGGCTGCCGGAGGGGGTGCTCTCCATCCTGCCCGCCGACCGCGAGGTCAGCGAGTACCTGGTCGGGCACCCGGGCGTCGACAAGATCTCCTTCACCGGCTCGGTCGCGGCCGGCAAGCGCGTCATGGAGGTGGCCGCCCGCCACCTCACCCGCGTCACCCTGGAACTGGGCGGCAAGTCCGCCGCCGTGGTCCTGCCGGACGCGGACCTCGAATCGACCGTCGCCGGGGTCGTCCCCGCCGCCTGGATGAACAACGGCCAGGCCTGCGTCGCCCAGACCCGCATCCTCCTGCCGCGCTCCCGCTACGACGAGTTCGCCGAGGCCTTCACGGCCGCCGCCTCCGCCCTGGTGGTCGGCGACCCGCTCGACCCCGCCACCCAGGTCGGCCCGCTCGTCGCCAAGCGCCAGCAGCGGCGCAACCTCGACTACATCCGCATCGGCCAGGAGGAGGGCGCCAAGGTCCTCACCGGCGGCGGCGTGCCCCAGGGGTACGAGCAGGGCGCGTACGTCGAACCGACCCTCTTCGGTGACGTCCACAACGGCATGCGCATCGCCCGCGAGGAGATCTTCGGCCCGGTCATCTGCCTGCTCCCGTACGGCGACGAGACCGAGGCCGTGAAGATCGCCAACGACTCCGACTACGGCCTGAGCGGCAGCGTGTGGACCGCCGACGTCGCCCACGGCATCGACATCGCGCGGCAGGTGCGGACCGGCACCTACAACGTGAACACCTTCAGCCTCGACATGCTCGGCCCCTTCGGCGGCTACAAGAACAGCGGCGTGGGCCGGGAGTTCGGGCCCGAGGGCTACAGCGCCTACCTGGAGCACAAGATGATCCATCTGCCCGCCGGCTGGGAGGGCTGACGCGTATGGGAGACCGGTGGCATGTGGAGGTCGACCGGAGCGTGTGCATCGGCTCGGGCATGTGCGTGAACCACGCGCCCGGCTCGTTCCGCCTCGACACCGCCCGTCAGTCCCGCCCGACCGAACCGGACGTCGACGCGAACGAGCAGGTGCTCGCGGCGGCGGAGGGGTGCCCGGTGGAGGCGATCACGCTGGCGCTGGCCGACACGGGGGAGGTCGTCTTCCCGCCGGAGGACTGATCGCCGAACCCCTGGTCAGGGGACGGCTCTAGCGCGGGGAGGTGCCCCCGGAAGGGCTCGCTGTCAGGTCGATCAGCTTGCACACCGTCTCGATGTCGATCTTCACCTGGGCGATCGAGGCGCGCCCCGACAGCCAGGTGATGAGCGCCGAGTGCCAGGTGTGCTCGATGACCCGGACCGCCGAGAGCTGCTCGGGGGTCGGGTCGTCGAGCTCCATCGCGTCCAGGATGATCGCCGTCGTCTGCCGGGAGACCTGATCGACCTCGGGGCTGACGCTGCGGTCCGCGAAGGTCAGCGCGCGGACCATCGCGTCGGCCAGATGCGGCTCGCGCTGGAGCGCCCGGAAGGCGCGCATCAGCGTCTCGGCGACCCGCTCGGACGGCGCCGCGCCCGACGGGGGACGCTTACGGACGGTGGTGTGCATGTGCTGGAGCTGGTCCTGCATCGTGGCGACGAGGAGATGGACCTTGCTCGGGAAGTAGCGGTACAGCGTGCCGAGCGCGACCTGCGACGACTCGGCGACCTCGCGCATCTGCACGGCGTCGAAGCCGCCGCGCGCCGCCAGCTGGGCGCTCGCGTGCAGGATCCGGCGCCGCCGGGCCTCCTGCCGCTCCGTGAGCGCCGCGGCGCCCCCTTGTGCAGAGCTTCTCGCGTCCGGAGCTGTCATCTGTCCGCTTCCGTGTCCCGTCGTCCCGGCTCGTGGCGTGAATCACCTGATCCGCTCGTCACAGCCTGGCTACCTGCCGGTAGATTCGATGCTCATTGAACGATCAAGTCTGAAACTTGTTCTAGATTAGCGCCCCAAGTAGTGTCCACGGGCAAGTAGGGAGAAGGGTGGCCTGGAGTGACCGCGGAGTCGTTGCGCATCGCTCTCCTCACGTACAAGGGCAACCCGTTCTGCGGTGGTCAGGGGGTGTATGTCCGCCATCTCTCCCGTGAGCTCGCCCGCCTCGGCCACCGCGTCGAGGTCATCGGCTCCCAGCCCTACCCCGTCCTCGACGAGGGCGACGACCTCGCCGGTCTCTCCCTCACCGAGCTGCCCAGCCTCGACCTGTACCGCAGCCCCGACCCCTTCCGCACGCCGAAGCGCGACGAGTACCGGGACTGGGTCGACGCCCTGGAGGTCGGCACCATGTGGACCGGCGGCTTCCCCGAACCGCTGACCTTCTCGCTGCGTGCCCGCCGCCATCTGCGCGAGCGCCGCGGCGAGTTCGACGTCGTCCACGACAACCAGACGCTCGGCTACGGGCTCCTCGGCGGCCCCGCCGCGCTGGGCGCCCCGCTCGTCTCCACCATCCACCACCCCATCACCGTCGACCGGCAGCTTGAGCTCGACGCCGCGGAGAACTGGCGGCAGCGGATGTCCAAGCGCCGCTGGTACGCGTTCACCCGCATGCAGAAGCGCGTCGCGCGCCGCCTGCCGTCCGTGCTCACCGTCTCCGGCACCTCCCGCGACGAGATCGTCGAGCACCTCGGCGTACGTCCCGGCCGGATCCGCGTCGTGCACATCGGCGCCGACACCGACCTCTTCTCGCCGAATCCGGCGGTGCCCGAGGTGCCGGGCCGCATCGTCACGACCTCCAGTGCCGACGTCCCCCTCAAGGGCCTCGTCTTTCTCGTCGAAGCGCTCGCCAAGGTGCGCGCCGAACACCCCGAGGCGCACCTCGTCGTCGTCGGCAAGCGCGCCGAGGACGGCCCCGTCGCCCAGGCCATCGAGCGGTACGGGCTCGAAGGCGCCGTCCGGTTCGTCAAGGGCATCAGCGACCAGGAGCTCGTCGACCTCGTCCGCTCCGCGCAGGTCGCCTGCGTGCCCTCCCTCTACGAGGGCTTCTCGCTGCCCGCCGCCGAGGCCATGGCCACCGGCACCCCGCTGGTCGCCACCACCGGCGGCGCGATCCCCGAGGTCGCCGGGCCGGACGGCGAGACCTGCATCGCCGTACCGACGGCGGACGCGGGCGCCCTCGCCGCCGGACTGAACAGGCTCCTCGGCGACCCGGCGCTGCGGGTCAGACTCGGCGCGGCGGGCCGCGTCCGCGTCCTGGAGCGCTTCACGTGGGCACGCGCGGCCCAGGGCACCGCCGACCTTTACCGCGAGTCGATCGAGAGCGCCGGACGCCCGGCGCCCCGTCCCACGACCGACGTTGTGACCGAAGAGACCCCACAGGAAAGCAGGGCCACGTGCTGACCGTCGACTTCACCCGCTTCCCGCTCGCCGCGGGCGACCGCGTCCTCGATCTCGGGTGCGGGGCCGGACGGCACGCCTTCGAGTGCTACCGGCGCGGGGCGCAGGTCGTCGCCCTCGACCAGAACTCCGAGGAGATCGCCGAGGTCGCCAAGTGGTTCGCCGCCATGAAGGAGGCCGGTGAGGCCCCGGCCGGCGCCACGGCCACCGCGATGGAGGGGGACGCGCTGCAACTCCCCTTCCCCGACGAGTCGTTCGACGTCGTCATCATCAGCGAGGTCATGGAGCACATCCCCGACGACAAGGGCGTCCTCGCCGAGATGGTCCGGGTCCTCAAGCCCGGCGGCCGCATCGCCGTCACCGTGCCCCGCTACGGACCCGAGAAGGTCTGCTGGGCGCTGTCCGACGAGTACCACGAGGTCGAGGGCGGCCACATCCGCATCTACAAGGCCGACGAACTGCTCGGCAAGATGCGGGAGGCGGGCCTCAAGCCGTACGGCACCCACCACGCGCACGCGCTGCACGCGCCCTACTGGTGGCTCAAGTGCGCGTTCGGCGTCGACAACGACAAGGCGCTGCCCGTGAAGGCGTACCACAAGCTCCTGGTCTGGGACATCATGAAGAAGCCCGCCCTCACCCGGGTCGCCGAACAGCTCCTCAACCCCGTCGTCGGCAAGAGCTTCGTCGCGTACGCCACCAAGCCCCACCTTCCGAAGGACGCCAGCGGGGCCGCTGCGTGAGCAGTCCCGAGCGGACCGAACTTCTCGTACTCGCGGGTGTCCTGACGGCGGATCAGGCCGCGCGCACGGTCTCCGGCATCCTCGCCGTGCAGCGCCCCGACGGAGCCATCCCGTGGTTCCGTCGGCACCACCTCGACCCGTGGGACCACACCGAGGCCGCCATGGCGCTCGACGTGGCCGGCGAGCACGAGGCCGCCACCCGCGCCTACGACTGGCTCGCCCGGCACCAGAACGAGGACGGGTCCTGGTACGCCGCCTACCACGACGGCGACCCCGGCGACGTCACGGACCGCGGCCGCGAGTCCAACTTCGTCGCGTACGTGGCCGTCGGCGTCTGGCACCACTACCTCTCCACCGGCGACGACGCGTTCCTGGACCGCATGTGGCCGTGCGTCTACGCCGCGATCGAGTGGGTGCTGCGCCTGCAACAGCCCGGCGGCCAGATCGGCTGGAAGCGCGAGGACGACGGCACGCCCGTCGACGACGCCCTGCTGACCGGCAGTTCGTCCATCCACCACGCGCTGCGCTGCGCGCTCGCCATCGCCGAACAGCGCGAAGAGCCGCAGCCCGACTGGGAGTTGGCGGTCGGGGCGCTGCGGCACGCCATCCGCCGCCACCCGGAGCGCTTCCTGGACAAGAACCGCTACTCGATGGACTGGTACTACCCCGTCCTCGGCGGCGCGCTGCGCGGTGCCGAGGCGAAGGACCGTATCGAGGCCGACTGGGAGAAGTTCGTCGTCCCCGGGCTCGGTGTGCGCTGCGTCGTGCCGAACCCCTGGGTGACCGGCGGGGAGAGCGCCGAACTCGCCCTCGCCCTGTGGGCGATGGGCGAGTCCGACCGTGCGCTCACGATCCTTCAGGACATCCAGCACCTGCGGGACCCGCGGACCGGTCTCTACTGGACCGGCTACGTCTTCGAGGACCGGGCCGTGTGGCCGGAGGAACTCACGACATGGACCGCGGGGTCCGTGCTGCTCGCGGTGGCCGCGCTGGGCGGCGACGAGGCGACGTGCCAGGTGTTCGGCGGGGGACTGCTCCCGTCCGGCGTCGAGCCGGATTGCTGCGCGTAGTCGCACGCGCGGTGCCGCTCAGTTGCGGGAGAGACGGGTCGCCGAGCCTCTGGGTGGTCAGTACCGCCTGAGCCGGTTCGCGATCGCGTGGCCGACGAACAGGTACACCACTGCCGCCAGGCCGTACCCGGCAACTACCCGCGCCCAGGCCTCGTCGAACGTGAACAGGTCGTGCGACCAGCCGGCGAGCCAGCCCGCCGCGTTGTGGACGAACTGCACCAGGTCGTTGCCCCGGTTCGCGTCCAGCAGATACATAAGGATCCACAGTCCGAGGATCACGGCCAGGACGTCGGCCACGACCATCACGACCCGACCCGCTTCATTGGTGCCTCGGTAATGCCGATTCGCAGACATACGGTCCGGGTGTCCCGGATTCCGTCCGGGAAACGCAGGAATCCCAAGGGGGGCCTGGGGAGAGGCCGCTCGGGAGACACGGACGGGCTCGCCCGGGTGGCGCAGCGGCGGGGCCCGGGTGAGGCTGCCAGAAGTGCAGCCGCCCCACCCGCCCCGGAGGTCCCCGTGGTGCCCACCTTCCCCCTGCCCGTCCGCCGCCTCCTCGTGGCCGTGCTGATGTGCGGCGCGCTCCTGGGGGCGACGACCGCGTGCGGCAGCAGCGACGAGGACGCCGCGGCGACCCCGACGAGCAGCGGTTCGGCCGAGCGGCAGAAGTTCGCCAAGACCCGCTTCGTGGCGAACGCGGGCCTCGCGGCCGGCGCCACCTACCAGTGGATCGTGAAGCCCTGGCGCGCGGGCACCTTCAAGAACGGCGCCGACGGCCGCAAGTTCGCCCTGGTCAAGGCCGGTGTCGCGGGAGCCTTCACGTACAACCGGCTGAAGGCCGCCCTGAAGAACGCCCAGGGCGACCCCACCCTCGCCAAGGCGGTCGCACCGCTGGCGGCCGGCATCGAGTCCCTCAAGGACCTCCCGAGCAAGCTCCGCAAGGGCGACGGCGTCGACTCCGTCGCCGGCTCCTTCGACGACATCATCAACAACGTCAAGGACGCGGGGAAGAGCGCGGGCGCCGAGGTCACGAACAAGGTGCCTTCGGCCTCCCAACTCACCTCGGGTTCCTAGCGGTTCAGCGGATCAGGAGTTCAGCTCGGCCAGGACGCGGAGCGTGTGCGGGTCCGGTGACAGGACCAGCAGGTCCGTCACCGGGCCCTTGCGCCACAGTTCGAGCCGCTCCGCGATGCGCTGACGCGGCCCGACGAGCGAGATCTCGTCGGCGAACGCGTCCGGCACGGCGAGCACCGCCTCCTCGCGCCGCCCCTCGGCGAACAGCTCCTGGATCCGCCGGGCCTCCTCCTCGTATCCCATCCGCGCCATGAGATCGGCGTGGAAGTTGCGGCTGGCGTGCCCCATGCCGCCGATGTAGAAGCCGAGCATCGCCTTGACGGGCAGCAGCCCCTCGCCGACGTCGTCGCACACCGTCGCCCGCGCCATGGGCGCGATCATGAAATCGTCGCGCAGGTCGCTGAGGGACGCCTCGTAGACGTCCGTGCGGGTGGGCGACCAGTACAGCGGCAGCCAGCCGTCCGCGATCCGCGTCGTCTGCGCGATGTTCTTCGGCCCCTCCGCCCCGAGCAGGATCGGCAGGTCGGCGCGGAGCGGGTGTGTGATGGGCTTGAGGGCCTTGCCGAGCCCGGTGCCGTCGTCGCCGCGGTACGGGTGCGCGTGGAACCGCCCGTCGACCTCGACGGGCCCTTCGCGCCGCAGCACCTGCCGTACGACATCGACGTACTCGCGCGTGGCCGTGAGCGGCGACGTCGGGAACGGCCGCCCGTACCAGCCCTCCACGACCTGCGGCCCGGACAGCCCGAGGCCGAGCAGCACGCGGCCGCCGGAGAGGTGGTCGAGGGTGAGGGCGTGCATCGCCGTCGTGGTGGGGGAGCGGGCGGCCATCTGCGCGATGGCGGTGCCGAGCCGGATCCGGCTGGTGTGCGCGGCGAACCAGGTCAGCGGCGTGAACGCGTCGCTGCCCCAGGACTCGGAGGTCCAGACGGAGTCGTACCCCAACTCCTCCGCGTCCCGTACGAGTTGGAGGTGATCGGGATGGGGTCCGCGCCCCCAGTAGCCGAGTGCGATTCCGAGCCGCATACGCGCTCCCGTAGCTGATGCCCCGTCAGTTCCGGTGGGTGACTGTACGCGAAAGGCCCCTCGCCCGGAAGACGGGCGAGGGGCCTCGAAGGCGCTGGGGTGCGTCAGCCGCGCTGGATCCCCGTGGTGTCCTGGAGGACGCCGCGACGGCCGTCCTGCGTCTGGGCGACGAGGCCGGGGCCGCGCTGCTCGACGGCCAAGTACCAGGTGCCGGGCGCCAGTTCGGCGATCGGCGACGGGTTGCCGTCCTCGCCGTACAGCGGACGCGGCACCGGCACGGCGAACCAGAACGGGGAGAAGTCGGCGGCCGGCTGACCGCCCTGCGAGGGCTGCGGCGCGGGCGCGGCGGCCTGCTGCGGCTGCCCGCCGTACGGCTGGGCCGGACCGGGCTGACCGTGCTGGCCGGGCTGACCCGGACCCGGCTGCCCCGGGTGACCCGGCTGGCCGCCGTAGGGCTGACCCGGCTGCTGCGCGCCCGGGTACCCGTAACCACCCTGCGGCTGACCGCCGTAGGGCTGCGGCTGCTGCGGGCGCGGGGCACCGAGGAGCGCCGCCTTGAGGGCGGGGACCAGGGGGGTGGCGATGGCGGCGGCGGCCATGACCAGGGTGGCGATGAGGGCGAGGATGAGGCCGATGCCCGCGTCAGGGCCGTTGCTGCTGCCCTCGCCGACGTTGTTCACGCCGCCGGTCGGGTCGAAGATGTTGGAGAGCGCGCCCCAGGCGGCGAACACCGTGGCGGCCACGCCGAACTGGCCGAGGTCGAGGCCGGCGACCTTGCGCGGCTGCGGGAGCCCGCGTGCGACGACGATGAGGACTGCGCCGATGATGCCGGACAGGATCACGCTCATCAGGACCGGCCCGCTGGCCCATGCGTTGGGCATGTCGAGGCTCTCGGCGCCGTCGTACGAGTAGATCTCGAGGAACGAGGCGATGAACAGCAACACCGCTGCTCCGATCACCACGCCGTCGCCTCGAGTGAGGGAGCGGATATTCACTTCATGGTCCTTCGTCAGTCGTCTCGTCGTCGGAGGAGGCGCGCCTAGCGCGGGGGTGACCCCTCATCGTAGGGACGACACTATCGCCCACGTACGACAGGTGTCTGCCGAGATCCATGGCGTCACGGCTACCCGCGCAGGAAACTCACGATTCCCTCAGAGATGCCCTGCGCCGCCTTCTGCCGCCAGGAGCCGGAGGTCAGCCGGCCCGCGTCGTGGGAGTCCCGCATGTTGCCACATTCGATGAAGACCTTGGGGACGGTCGACAGGTTGAGGCCGCCCAGGTCGGAGCGGGTGTCCAGGGCCGTGCCGCCGCCCACGTAGTTCGACGGGGGCTCGGACGTGTAGCGGAGGAACTTGCCCGCGACGCGTTCCCCGAGGTCGCGTGAGGAGGCGACGATCGCGCGGGTGTCCGCGTCCCCCGCGTGCACGGATGCGGGAAGGATCACATGGAAGCCGCGGTTGCCGGCGGCGGAGCCGTCCGCGTGGACGGAGACGACGGCGTCGGCCTTCGCCGCGTTGCCGATCCGGGCGCGCTCGTCGACGCAGGGGCCCCAGGCCCGGTCGCCGTTCTGCGTCAACCGCACGGTGGCGCCCTGCTGTTCGAGGAGGGTCTTCATACGGCGCGCCACGTCCAGCGTGAACTGGGCTTCCGTGTAACCGGCGTTGGTGGCGGTGCCGGTGGTGTCGCACTCCTTGCTGCCGTTGCCGACGTTCACCGTGCGGTTGATCTCGGTCGCGTGCCGAAAGTTTCCCGGATTGTGACCCGGGTCGATCACGACGACCTTGCCCTTGAGGGGACCCGAGCCGCCCGCGGCGGGCTTCGACGACCCGGACCCGGTCGGCTTCTCGGAGGCGGACTTCGCAGGGGAGGGGGACGCCGACGACGTGGACGCCGACGGGGTCGGCTTCTTCGCGTCGTCCGTCGACCCGGGCGCCGACGTCGAGGACTGCCCGGGGGCCGGGAGCACCTTCGGCGGCTCGCCGTCGCCGGGGCTGCTCACCACCTGCCACAGCAGCCACGCCGCCAGCGCGGTCGGCACGAGCGCGGCGAACGTGACCAGCACGGGCCGCCCACCGAACCGACGGCCGCCCCGCGGGGCGTCGTCGCGGTAGTAGTCATCAAAGTCATCCGGGTCAGGACCTGCGTACGACACGTCCCCGACCCTAACCGCGAGCTCAGATCCCCGCGCCGGTTCGACGCAGGACGCGCAACGAGTCGTGTGCCGAGACCTCGGTGAACGCGCCGGACGCGAGGGCCCGCCGGTACACGCGGTACGGGGCCTGGCCGGTCCACTCGTCGTGCTTGACGGGGAACACGTCGTGGATGAGCAGGAGTCCGCCGTCGGCGACGTGCGGGGCCCAGCCCTCGTAGTCGGCGGTCGCGTGCTCGTCGGTGTGGCCGCCGTCGATGAAGACGAACCCGAGCGGCCCGCCCCACACCTGCGCCACCCGCGGGGACTTTCCGACGAGCGCGACCACGTGGTCCTCCAGGCCCGCCGCGTGCAGCGTGCGCCGGAACGTGGGGAGCGTGTCCATCGCGCCGACCACCGGGTCGACCGTCTCCGGGTCGTGGAAGTCCCAGCCGGGCTGCTGCTCCTCGCTGCCGCGGTGGTGGTCGACGGTCAGGGCCGTCACCTCGGCCGCGCGGGCGGCGTCGGCGAGCAGGATCGTGGAGCGCCCGCAGTACGTGCCGACCTCCAGGAGCGGCAGCCCGAGCGCCGCGGCCTCGACGGCGGCGGCGTACAGCGCGAGCCCCTCGCCGAGCGGCATGAAGCCCTTGGCGCTCTCGAAGGCGGCGAGGATCTCCGGCGCGGGCCTGTGGCTTGTGGTGGTCATGCCGTTCATGCTGCCGTACGCCGCCGGGCGCCCGCTCAGCAGCCCTGCCACAGCCGGGTCATGACGCGGACGCCGAAGCGCAGCCCGTCCAGGGGGACGCGTTCGTCGACGCCGTGGAAGAGCCGTCCGTAGTCCAGGTCGGCGGGCAGCTTGAGGCCCTTGAAGCCGAAGCAGCGGATGCCGAGCTTGGTGAAGGCCTTGGCGTCGGTGCCGCCGGGGTTGCAGTAGGGGACCGGGTGGCCGTCCGGGTCCTCGGCGCGCACGGCCGCGCACATGGCGTCGACGAGCGGGCCGTCGAACGTCGTCTCCATGGCGATGTCGTGGTTGACCCACTCGCGGGAGACGGAGGGCAGGAGCAGCCGGTCGATGGTGTCGACGAGTTCTTGTTCGTGACCGGGCAGGAAGCGGCCGTCGACGCGGGCCGTGGCCTTTCCGGGGATGACGTTGGTCTGGTAGCCGGCGGTGAACATGGTGGGGTTCGCGGAGTTGCGGAGCACCACCTGCATGAAGTCCGCGACGTGGCCCAGCTTGGCCAGCTCGGCGTCCAGGTCCTCGGCCGCGAGGTCGATGTCCACGCCCTGGAGGTCGGCGGCCTTCTGGAGCAGGGCGCGCACCGGCTCGATGAGGCGGACGGGGAAGGTGTGGCGGCCGATACGGGTGAGGGATTCGGCGAGGTCGGTGACCGCGTTCTCGTCGTTGGGGGACGAGCCGTGCCCGGCCCGGCCCGTCGCGGTGAGCTCCATCCAGGCCATGCCGCGCTGGGCGTTCTCGATCGGGTAGAGGCGCCGGGTGTCGTCGAGCGCGTACGAGAATCCGCCGCCCTCGCCGATCGCCTCGGTCACGCCCGCGAACAGGTCGGGGCGGTGCTCGACGAGCCAGTGCGCGCCGAACTTCCCGCCCGCTTCCTCGTCGGCGAGGAACGCGAGCACGAGGTCGCGGGACGGCCTGATGTCCGTACGGGCGAAATGCCGGGCGGTGGCCAGCATGACGGCCACCGTGTCCTTCATGTCGATGGCGCCGCGGCCCCAGAGGTAGCCGTCGCGGATCTCGCCGGAGAAGGGCGGCACCTGCCACTCGGCGGCGTCGGCGGGGACGACGTCCAGGTGGCCGTGGACGAGGAGCGCGCCGCGGGAGCGGTCGGTGCCCTCGATACGGGCGATGACGCTGGCCCGGCCCGGGGCGCTCTCCACGAGTTCGGAGGCGATACCGACCTCGGCGAGGCGGTCCACGACCCAGTCGGCGCAGGCCCGCTCGTCGCTGGTCGGGTTGGAGGTGTCGAAACGGATCAGCTCGGCGCAGAGTTCGACGACGTCGCGCTGGGCGTCCTCGGAAGCAAGGATGTTCATGCCGCTCCTACGGGGGACTGCTCGGCGGTGACGGGGAGCGTGTCCGCGTCGTCCGCGTCGTCCAGGGTGGTGGTGCCGTACGTCCTGATCCAGCCGAGCAGCCCGAGCACGGTGTAGAGGACGAACGCGGTGGCCAGGGAGTTCAGGGCCGGGATGCCGCCGTCGTAGAACTTGCCGACGCAGAAGGCGGCGGCCCAGATGACGAGGGACAGGGGGACCCAGGTCGGCGAGGTGGCGGGCAGCGTGCCCGCTTCCCGGGTCTCGTCGAGCGGCTTGCGCATCGAGCGGACCACCCAGTACTCGGCGACGACGATGCCGCCGACGGGCGGGATGGCCACGCCGAGCACCGAGAGGAACTCGGTGAAGTGGGTCATGATGCCGACCGCGGAGAGGGCGGTGCCGGCGATGCCGAGGGCGATGGTGACGGCGCCGCGGTGCAGGCGCTTCCTGAAGACGACCTGGAAGAAGTTGACGACGCCGAGCGAGGAGCCGTACAGGTTCCAGTCGTTGATCTTCGCCGTCGACATCAGGACGACGAGGACGCCGAAGACGCCGGACGTGGAGAGCACGATCTGCGAGACCTCGTTGCTCTTGACCATGTGGCCGAGCAGGACGCCGGTCAGGCCCACGAGGTACTCGGAGAGGATCATCGAGGACGCCGTCTGGAGGAAGACGTGGCTGCCCTTCTTGTTGTAGCGGGTCATCTCCG
The DNA here is from genome assembly GCF_036967205.1 of Streptomyces sp. Q6. Lineage (NCBI taxonomy): Bacteria > Bacillati > Actinomycetota > Actinomycetes > Kitasatosporales > Streptomycetaceae > Streptomyces > Streptomyces citrinus. Next base: position 2,588,188 of record NZ_CP146022.1, on the reverse strand, counting down.
GGGCGACGATCGCGCCGGTCATGTAGCCGCCCGCGATGGCGGTGGCGGCGACGGACAGCGGGATGGCCTGGCCGGGCGGCGGGGAACTGATCAGGTCGCCGATGGAGTGCTCGCTGAGCGCGTCGATCACGGACCAGGCGACCATCGCGAAGAACAGCGGGGTGACGATCTTCGCGAAGACGGCCATGTAGCGGAAGCCGAAGATCACGAGGACGGTGATGGCGAGGCCCGCGACGACGCACCACAGCCACGACGGGCCGCCGACGAGCGACGAGACGCTGTTGCCGAAGATCGTGTTCTGGACGCCGAACCAGCCCACGAGGCTGACGGCGATCACGAAGCTGACGAGCGCGGAGCCGTTGCGGCCGAAGCCGACCCAGCGGGTCAGCAGCGGCGTCGCGAGCCCTTCGCGCATGCCGGCCATGCCGATCAGGAAGATGACGACTTCGAGGATGACGGCGCCGAGCGTGAAGGCGAGGAAGGCGTCACCGAAGGTCATGCCGACGCCGATGGTGGCGCCCAGGGTGAACTGCGAGATGGAGCCGGACTGGGCGAGCCACTGGAGCAGCATCGTCCAGAAGCCGAGTCGCTTGTCCCGCGGGACTCTGGACAGCGCGTAGTCGTCGCTGCCCACGTTCTTCTTCGTGGTGGCCATGGCGTCACGACTCCGTAGGTGCGTTGCCGAGGGTCTGGAGGTGGGCGAGTGAGCCGTAGCGGCTCACCAGGGCGTCGAACTCCCCGGCGTCGTGGAAGTCGATGCGCCCGCCGCCGTAGGCCTTCGCGGTCTCGACGGCGAACCGGGCCGCGGCCGCGATGTCGCTCTCGTGGCTGGCGCCGGTCTGGCAGCCGGGGACCGCCGCGGCCGAGGTGACCGCGAGGCCGACGACCGGGGCGGCGGTCGCCGTGGCCGGCTGGAGGATCGAATTGATGTGATGTACACCGTTACCGTACGGGGTGATGTCCTGCGTGGTCACGGGGTACGTGACCAACGGCTCACCGGTGACGACCGCGAGCAGTTCGCCGAGCGGCTCGCTGACCCGCAGCACCCAGCCCTCCTTGACGGTGGGCGACAGGGCGAGGCCCTTGTGGTTGATGATGCGGTTGCCCTTGGTGGTGTCGATGGAGAGCACGGCCTCCATGTCGGCGGTCACCTCGTGCCGGTTCATCGTCGCGATGTCGACCGGGGAGTCCATGAAGGGCACCGGGTCGTGCGGCGCGGTCGGCGCGTCCGGGCAGATGTGGGTGGCGATCACCACATCTCCGTCGAGCACGTCGCCGCGGCGGCGCATGTCGAGGAGCTTGGCGGCGGTCGCGAGCGCGGCGGCGGCGCCGTCCGCGTCGGAGACGAGGCCGGTCATCTCGGGCCGGGCGCCGACCCCGCCGAGGCGGCCGACGACGCCGAGGGTGCGGGCGTCGCCGCCGCGGCTGCGGCCCTTGGAGCCCGGGACGCGGACGAGGACGAAGTCGGTGGAGCCGCGCTCACCCGCCACGGTGGTGACCTCGGCCCCGGAGCCCTCGGGGCCCGCGACCGAGTCGAGATAGGCGACGGCGCGCTTGCCGTCGGCATCGGGGTCGTCCAGCAGATCGACGACATCGAGGACGTACTTCAACATGCGGGGTCCCTCTCACTGCTCGGCGCCCGGTCGCGAGTTCCACCGGTGCTGACAGCAGATTCGGGATCGGCTAGCGTTGTCCGCAACTGTTTCCCGTTATTTGCAATTCAGGTCTGGATGGTGAGATGGCGTGCCGGAGATCCCGCTCGACCGGAAGACCCCGGCCGGCGCGCTGCAGACCGTCGACCGGGCCCTGCTGGTGCTGCTCGCCTTCGAGCGGACGCGGCCGGACTGGGGCGTGACGGAGGTCGCCGCCGAGTTCGGCTGGGACACGTCGGTCGCCCAGCGGCTGCTCTCGACGCTGGCCGGGCGCGGCTTCCTGGTCTCGGACCCGGCGACCCGGCGCTACCGGATCGGCCCGGCGGTGCTGCGCCTCGGGCGGCTGTGGGAGCGCTCGGGCTCACTGGAGCTGCTGGCCAACCCGGTCCTGGAGGAGCTGCGCGCGGCCACCGGTGACACGGTCCTGTTCTGCCTGCCCGACAGCTTCCACATGCGCTGCGTGGCCGCCGTCGAGGGCGAGGAAGGGCCGCTGCGCTACTACCCGCTGGTCGGCGAGCTGTACCCGGCGCACGCGGGCGCCACCAGCAAGTCCTACTACGCGTTCCTGCCGGACGACCAGCGCCACCGGCTCTTCCGCGGCCGCCCCATGGCCCGCTTCACCGAGCGCACGGTGACCGATCCGGACGAGCTGGAGCGGGAGTTCCTCGCCGTCCGCGCCCAGGGCTACGCCTGGACGGTCGGTGAGTACGACGCCGGGATCGGCACCGTCGCCGTGCCCGTCTTCCTGGGCCGCGAGCCGTACGGGAGCCTCAGCCTCGGCGCCGCCAAGGAGCGCTTCCCGCACGGCCCCGCCGACCGGCTCGACGCGCTGCGCAAGGCGGCCCAGGTGCTGGAGCGGCGCCTCACGCACCCGCCGCAGCGCACCCGGCGCGGCCGAACGGACGCCAACTGAGCCGTACGGACGTCAACTGAGCCGTACGGACGTCAACTGAACCGCGCACACCGCTTGTCGCCGACATCGATTAGGAGCCACCCGCGCCATGAACCTGCTGCTGCTCTCCAACTCCACCCAGTACGGCCGGGGTTACCTGGAGCACGCCCTCGACATCGTCACCGGCTTCCTGCCCGCGAAGGCCCGCCTGGCGTTCGTGCCGTACGCGCTCGCCGACCACGACGCGTACACGGCGCGGGTGCGCGGCGCGCTCGACGGGGCCGGGATCGAGGTCCACGGAGTCCACGAGGGCGACGACCCGCTCGCTCAACTCTCGGCCGCGGACGCGGTGTTCATCGGCGGCGGCAACTCCTTCCGGCTGCTGAGTGCGCTGTACCGGACGGGGCTGCGGGACGCGCTGGCCAAGGCGGTCCGCGCGGGCCTGCCCTACATGGGGGCCAGCGCGGGCACCAACATGGCCGCGCCGACGCTGCGTACGACCAACGACATGCCGATCGTGCAGCCCCCGTCCTTCGAGGCGCTGGGCCTGGTCCCCTTCCAGATCAACCCGCACTACCTGGACCCGGACCCGTCCTCCACGCACAAGGGCGAGACCCGCGAGGAGCGCCTCACGGAGTTCCTGGAGGAGAACGACGTGCCGGTGCTCGGCCTCCGGGAGGGCTCGTGGCTGCGGGTCGCGGACGCCCGCGCCTCGGTGGAGGGCGCCCACCCCGCGCGACTGTTCCGACGCGGGGCCGAGCCCCAGGAACTGGCGGCGGGGTCGGACGTGTCCGAACTCCTGGAGATCGAGGCGCGGTTCGACGCCTCGTAGTCCGGCAGGGGAATCACCGCGGTGGCCCTACGCGGCGCAGCAGACGGTGGCCGATGTCGGCGAGCGCGGTCAGGGTCTGTCGCGCCGCGGTGCGGCGGTACGCGTGCCGGGACCATACGGCGGGCAGCACGATGCCGGTGAAGAGCAGCAGGAAGACGAGCAGGGCGAGGGTGCCGAGCGGGCCGAGCGCGGTGAGTGTGTCGGTGAGGAGCGAGTTCACGGTGACCTCCTGGCGGGAAGCGGATGCGATGAGGTGAGCCTGCGTCGCGATACCCTCAACGGCCTTCAAGCGGTGTCGAGTTGGGATTCGGCTGACGTCGTCGCAGGTCGTCGCCTACCTTGAGCGCGAGCCTTGGGACGGCTCGGTACGCCGTGACACGCGGAGCTCGGGGTGGGGCGATGACGACGCATGATGCTGACGGTCCGGACGTGGTCGCGCGCCGCGGGTTCACGCACCGCTTGCGTGACCTGCGAGACGCGGCGGGCGCGAAGAACGCCGACCTCGTGGCGGCCTCCGGACGCATGGCGGGCAAGGCGCCGGGCGGCCGGGCCCTGACGGCGAACACGGTGAGCCGGCTGCTGTCGGGGAAGGGCGTGAAGGCGCCCGACTGGGACGTGGTCGCCTCGTTCGTCGCGGCCTGCCGGGCGCACGCCGCCGCCACGAAGTCCCCTGCCTCACCCGCCCTCTTCGACCTGACCGTCTGGAAGGCCGAACACACCGCGCTGGTCAGGTTCTTGGAGGCGGGCGGCGTATCCGACGCGACGGCGCACGACATCGAGGCCGCCCTCACCGCGTACGCCGAGCGGGCCCGGGAGACCTGGGGCCACCTGGACCTGGAGGTGCTGCTGCCGCTCGACGACCAGGGCCGCCACCCCGACATCCGGCTCAGGGAGGTCTTCGTCGAGCCCGGCGTCCGGGCGGACCCGCCGCCCGTGGAGCTACCGCGCGAACTGGTCCGCAGGCTGGTCGAATCGGGGGAGCTGCCGGAGTCCGACCACCTGCCGAGCGGCACCCTGGACGCACTCAAGGAGCTGCGGGGCGCGTACGAGCAGCGCCCGACACGACCCGTGCTCCAGGTGCTGGGCGAGAAGGACACCCGTAAGCACGTGCTCCTCGGGGACCCCGGAGCCGGCAAGTCGACACTGGCGAAGTACCTGGCCCTCACACTCGCGGGCAGCGGGTCACGCGCAGACGTCCCACCGGCGCTCGCCGACCGGGTGGGCGTCATCGTCGAACTCAGGCAGTACGCCGAACCGCAGTGGCACCAGCGGACGTACGAGGACTTCCTCGCGCACCGTCAGGACCAGCTCGGCCTGTGCGTGCCACCGTCCGTGCTGCGTCATCTGCTGCACACGGGCCGAGCCGTGGTCGTCTTCGACGGTCTCGACGAGGTCTTCGACCCCAAGGTGCGCCAGGCCGCCTCGGAACAGATCGCCGCCTTCGCCGCGCGCTGGCCGCAGGCTCGCATCGTGGTGACGTCGCGTGTCATCGGGTACAAGCGCCACGTCTTCGACGGCGCGGACTTCACGCACTACATGCTTCAGGACCTCGACACGGAGCAGATCGCCACGTTCACCGAGCGCTGGTACACGCTGTCGGCGCCCACGGACACCGAGAAGGCGGCCCTGCTCGCCCAGCGCCTCCAGGACGCGGTGCGCGACTCCCGGCCGATCCGTGAACTCGCCGGAAACCCGCTGCTGTTGACCATTCTGGCGATCGTCGGCCGCCGCCAGCCCCTGCCCAAGGACCGTATCGGTGTGTACCGGCAGGCCGTGACCGTTCTCACGGCGCAGTGGGACCAGCAGGCCAAACACCTGGAAGCCGATCTTCCGCCCGCCATCAAGGACGTCCTCGACGGCCTCGACCGCCAAGAGGTGCTGATGATGCTGGCGCACGCCATGCAGGCGGGCACGCACGGTATCGCCGGGAACCACATCCACGGAGACGACCTCGAAGAACTGCTGCGCACCCAGCTGGAGCAGTACGGGCTGCCACTCGGCCCCGCCAGGACGGGCGCGCGGGCGCTGGTCTCGCAGCTGCGTGAACGCAACTTCATCCTCGCCCGGTACGGCAGCGAGGTCTACGGTTTCGTCCACCGCGCCTTCCTGGAGCACCTGGCCGCCGACATCTACCAGCGCTATACGCGGGGCCGGGCGTGGACGCCGCAGGAGCTCCTGGATCAGGTGATCGCCCCGCATGCGCACGACCCGGCCTGGCACGAGGTACTCCTGCTGCTCATCGGCCAGTTGCAGCCGTCGGACGCGGCGGCAGCGATCGACCGTCTCCTCGATCTCCACGACGGCCGGGGCGACCTCGGCACGACCGCTCTGCTGGAGGTCGCCATCCGGGCGCTCGCGGAGGTCCCGAAGATCGGCCTGCTGAACAGTCAGAGCGAGCGGGCCGTCAAGGCCCTGACGGATGTGCTCAACACTCCGTGGGTGCCCGTCGAGTTGACCCCGGTCTTCTCGGCACTGGCGTCGTTCGGTCCCTACTGGGTGGGCAGGGAGGCATTCCTCGCCTGGTTCCGCACGCGTGGCCAGTTCTCCCCGAGCACGGACACACCGCGCATCGTCTGCCTGCTCCGGCCGTCCCGGGAGGAGCTGATCCGCTTCACGCGCGACGCGTACAGCCCGTTCGACCGGGTGCTCTTCCTCGAGGCGCTGGCCGAGGGCTGGCCGAGCGACAGCGAGGTGTACGGGCTGCTCCGTGACCTGGCCCGGGAGGGAGAGGACGAGGAGGTGCGGCGGACCGCGCTGGGGGGACTGGCACGAAACTGGCGGGGCGACACGGGCGCGCTTGCGGTGTTCTCCGCGGTGGCCCGGGAACAGGTCTCGGCGAGAGTGCGGTGGGTGGCCCTGTGGGCACTGGCCGAGGCCCGGCCGGCCGGCGACGGCGTCCGATTCCTGCTGCGTGAAATCCTCCGCCGCTCGAACGTACGGTTCGCGGACGACGTGGACCACGAGGCGGTCGTCGAACGCTGGGCCGCCGCCCTCGGTCCGCACATGCCCCGCATCGGCCCGAGGGTGAGAGGCGAGACCCGTGCGGACATGCCGGGCGAAATCCTGCGGCTGCTCGCCCGGCATCGGCCCGGTGACGTCGACGTCCGGACGCTCCTCATCGCGTGGGCGTCGCTCGACGACGACTACACCGTGCCGCAGGTCGCCATGCGCGGGCTCATGGACCACTGGGGACAGGATCCGGAGATCCACGACCTGTTCGCCGGATGGGTACAGGGCGACGCGCTCTGGCCGGTACGGGAGTCCGCGACACGCTTGCTCGCCCGACTACGGCCGGATCACGGGCCGACGCGTCAGCTGCTCCGGACCCTTGCCACCGGTGACAATGACGCGACCTTGCACTACGTGGCGCGGGAGGTCCTCGAAGACCTGTGGCGCAAGGACGCCACCGACCGGAACGAGCTCTTCGAGGTGGCGCGGACCGATGCCGACCGGAACCTGCGCGGCACCGCGGTGCGTGCGCTGGCCGATAGATGGCCGGCGGACCCCGAGGTCCGCGCACTGGCCTTCGACCTGGCGCGTGCGGGGGAGCACGTGGACACGCTGGGACTGGTGGCCGAACGATGGCCGCAGGGCGAGGACGTGTACCGGCTGCTGATCGACTCGGCGGCCACCGAGGGTGACCTGGACGTGCGCGAGGCGGCGCTGCGCGCACTGGTGCGCCACTGGCCGGGCTCCACGGAGGTGCGGGCCCTGCTCATGGACATGCCCCGAGTGGAGACCGATCCGGCCACTCGGGCCCTCGCGTTGCGGCTGCTGGTCGAGCACTGGCCGGGCGACGCGGAGGTGCGGGCCGTCGCTGAGGAACGGGTACGTGAACTGCACAGCGAGGAACTGTTCTCGTACGTGGACCGGGACTTCCTCTGCTCTCTCCGGTACTGGCGGCGGCACGAGGACTCACTGCCGCTCTTCCTGGCGCTGGTACGGCAGGGCGCGCTGGACCTGCGCGGCACGGCTCTGCAGATGCTGGCCGACCGATGGTGGGGCGATCCGGGTGTTCGCGCCCTGGTGCTGGACGCCGTGCGCGGTGAGACGGATGAGACCGTCCTGGAGTCGGCGGTGCACGCTGTCGCGGAGCACTGTTCCGACGACCCGGAGGTGCTGGAGCTGATCGCCGCACTGGCCCACGGCTCTGCCGGGCTGCCACCGATGGAATCGGCCCAGCGGGTGCTGGCCCTCGCGACCGCTGGTCCCGACTGCGGACCACCCCCGCCACGAACGCCCTGAACGTCTCCGGCGCGACCTGGAAGTGACAGCGCGCCGGGCCTCGGAGTCACGGACGGCGCCGGCGGGGATGGCGACTTCAGGCAGTCCCCTCCGGTGCCGCCGACGCGCACTCCGTGCTGCCCGACCCCCTCGCAACCCCACCCGCGGTGAAGTCGCCGAGTCCGGTCGCGGGGCGGCGACAGCCGCCCGGGGGCGTCGTGCCGTACGACGCCCCCGGGCGGCTGTCCCGTTCGAGTGCCTCCGCGACCGAGCCGCCCGCGGTGGCGCCTACCGGACCGACTCGGCGACCGCCTCCAGCGCCAGGTCCACCCGTACCGGGCGGTTCTCGCCGTGGTGCGTGGCGGCCGAGGCGCGCGGGGCGTGGCCCGCGGCGGTGACCGCGAGGACGTACGCGCCGGCGTCCGGGACGTCGAGGGCGTAGTGGCCTTCGAGGTCGGTCAGCGCCGCGCCGGCCTGGCGGCCGCGGCGGTCGATGAGCGTCACCTTGGCGCGGGCGACGGGCATGCCCGCCGGGTCGAGGACCTGGCCGCGGAAGTGGGCGAGGACCTCTTCGGCGTTGGCCAGGTTGGCGTCCTCCTCGCTGCTGGCGCGCAGCTGGACGACGGCGACCTTGCGCTGGGGCAGGAACAGGGCCAGGACGACACCGATCGCGACCGCCGCGGTGGCGATCAGGAACGAGACGCGGAAGCCGTGCATGGTCGGGATCGCGACGCCGCCCACGTGGTCGGCGGTGTTGGCCAGGACCATGCCGATGACCGCCGACGACACCGAGGTGCCGATGGAGCGCATCAGGGTGTTGAGGCCGTTGGCCGCGCCGGTCTCGGACGGGTCGACCGCGCCGATGATCAGGGCCGGGAGCGAGGAGTACGCGAGGCCGATGCCCGCGCCGACGATGACCGAGATCACGATCGTCTGCCAGGGGGCGCTCATCAGGCCGAGGCCCGCGCCGTAGCCGATCGCGATGATCAGCATGCCGAGGATGAGGGTGACCTTCGGGCCGAACTTCGCCGAAAGGCGGGCGTAGACCGGGGCCGTGAACATCATCGTCAGGCCCAGCGGCGCCACGCACAGACCGGCGACGACCATCGACTGGCCGAGGCCGTAGCCGGTGGCGGAGGGGAGCTGGAGGAGCTGGGGCAGGACCAGGGAGATCGCGTAGAAGGCGACACCGACCATGATCGAGGCGAGGTTCGTGAGCAGGACCTCGCGGCGGGCCGTGGTGCGCAGGTCGACGAGCGGGGCCTTCAGGCGCAGCTCCATCGCGCCCCAGGCGAGCAGGACGACGAGCGCCGCGGCGAACAGGCCGAGCGTGGTGCCGCTGCTCCAGCCCCAGTCGCTGCCCTTGGTGATCGGCAGCAGGAGGAGGACGAGGCCGACGGAGAGGCCGACCGCGCCCGCGATGTCGAACGTTCCCTGGGCCCGCAGCGGGCTCTCCGGGACGAAGACGAGGGTGAGGACGATCGAGACGACGCCGAGGCCGGCGGCGCCGAAGAACAGCGCGTGCCAGTCGGCGTGCTGGGCGACGAGCGCGGCGAGCGGCAGGGCCAGGCCACCGCCGACGCCGATGGACGAGGACATCAGGGCCATCGCCGAGCCGAGCTTCTCGCGCGGCAGCATGTCGCGCATCAGGCCGATGCCCAGCGGGATGGCGCCCATGGCGAAGCCCTGGAGCGCGCGGCCGACGATCATCACGATCAGGTTGTCGGTGAAACCGCAGATGAGGGAGCCGACGACCATGATGGCGAGGCTGGTGAGGAGCATCCGGCGCTTGCCCGCGAGGTCACCGAGGCGGCCCATGATCGGGGTGGCGACGGCGCCGGCGAGCAGGGTCGCGGTGAGGACCCACGTGGCGTTGGAGGGTGCGGTGCTCAGCAGCTCGGGCAGGTCCTTGATCACCGGGACGAGCAGCGTCTGCATGACCGCCACGACGATGCCGGCGAAGGCGAGGACGGGGACGACGCCGCCTGTTCGGCGGGTTGGGGTCGTCGGCTGTGACATTACGGAGGGCCTCCGGAAGGCAGGTTGGGGGGTCGCGTGCACGGCGGTGTGCGGGCAGGTTGCGTGTAACCCGAACCTGTTTCCTCGGGCGACTATTCCGACGATCGTCGTACCAGTGCAAACCTTGACCTTTTCATTACGTGGTCCAGGGCCTCGCCGTTTCTGACCCAGTGTCAGATTCGGTCTTCCGCTCTACTGGAACGTGTTCTACCGTGCGCGCCATGGGCATCGCCATCACGCAGGAACAGCGGGAACTCGCGGAATCCGTGCGCGGCTGGATCGCGCGCGCCGTACCGCCCGAAGAGGTGCGCAAACTGCTCGACGCCCCGCCCGCCCCGGGCCACCGCCCCCTCTACTGGGACGGCGCCGCCGGGCAGGGGCTGCTCGGCGTGCACCTCCCCGAGGCGTACGGAGGCGGGGGCGGGACCCTGCTCGATCTCGCCGTGGTCGCCGAGGAGGCGGGGCGTGCGGCGCTGCCCGGACCGTTCCTGGGCAGCGTGCTCGCGGCCGAGCTGCTGCGCCGGGCCGGCCGGGGCGACCTGGCGCGGAGCCTCGCCGAGGGCGGCCGGATCGGCGCCGTCGCGCTCGGACCCGGCGGGATCGGCGCGGTCGCCGGGCCCGACGGGATCGTGCTCGACGGGACCGCGCCACCGGTCCTCACCGGGGCCGACGCCGACCTGCTCGTCCTCGCGGCGCGGGGCGACTCCGGCGACCTGTGGCTCGCCGTCGACGCCGGCACCCCGGGCCTCACCGTCCGGGCCCACGAGAGCGCCGACCCGACCCGGCCCACCGCCGAGGTCGTCGCGACCGGCGCCGTCGTCCCCGCCGCCCGCGTCCTCGACGTCGACTCCGCGCTCGTGCGGGACCTCGCGGCCGTGCTGCTCGCGGCCGACGCGTGCGGGAACGCCGCCTGGGCGCTCGGCACGGCCGCCGAGCACGCCAAGGTGCGCGAGCAGTTCGGGCGGCCCATCGGCCGGTTCCAGGGCGTCAAGCACCTCTGCGCCGACATGCTCGTACGGGTCGAGCAGTCCTGCGCCCTGGTGTGGGACGCGGCGCGGGCGCTGGAGGAGGGGACCGCCGCCGACGTGCGCGGCCTGGTCGCCGCGCTCGCCGCCGGGGCCGCGCTCGACGCCGCGTACAGCTGCGCCAAGGACTGCGTGCAGATCCTCGGCGGCATCGGCTTCACCTGGGAGCACGACGCCCACCTCTATCTGCGCCGGGCCGTCGTCGCCCGGCAACTGCTCGGCGCCGGGGACGCGCACCGGCTGCGGGCCGTGCGGCTCGCGGAGTCCGGGGCCCGCCGCGAACTGCGGCTCGATCTGCCGGCGGAGGCCGACGCGTACCGGGAGAGCGCCCGCGGCGTCGTCGAGGGTGCCCGCGGCCTCGACCCGGCGGCTGCCCGCCGCGCCCTCGCACCCACCGGATACGCGGCCCCGCACCTGCCGCCGCCGTACGGACTGGGCGCCGGGCCCGTCCAACAGCTCGCCGTCCAGGAGGAGTTGAGGGCGGCGGGCGTGAAGGTGAGCGACCTCGGCATCGCGACCTGGGTCGTCCCCTCCCTTCTGACGTACGGCACCGAGGCGCAGCGTGAGCGGCACCTCCCGGCGACCCTGCGCGGCGACGTCCTGTGGTGCCAGCTCTTCTCGGAACCCGGCGCGGGCTCCGACCTCGCCTCGCTGCGCACGCGCGCGGAGCGGATGCCCGACGGGCGGTGGCGGATCAACGGGCAGAAGGTGTGGACGAGCGCCGCGCAATGGGCCGACCACGGCATCCTGCTGGCCCGCACCAACCCGGACGCGCCCAAGCACAAGGGTCTGACCTACTTCCTCGTCGACATGAAGCACACCGACGGCATCGACATCCGCCCCCTGCGCGAGATCACCGGCGACTCCCTCTTCAACGAGGTCTACTTCGACGACGTCCTGCTGCCCGCCGACGCGGTGGTCGGCGAGGTCGACGACGGCTGGCGCGTCGCCCGCCACACGCTCGGCAACGAACGCGTCCACATGGCCGACCAGTTGACCTTCGACACGGGTCTGGAGGCGCTCCTGGCACGCGCGGGCGACCTCGACGGCGCGTACCGGGCGCGGATCGGCGCGCTCGCGGCGGAGGCGCACGCGCTCGCCTGCGTCGGTCTGCGCACGACGACGCGGCAGGTCGCGGGCGAGGAGCCCGGCGCGGGCGCCTCGGTCCGCAAACTGGTCCAGACGCCGCACCAGCAGAAGGTCGCGGAACTGGCCCTCGAACTCCTCGGCCCCGCCGGTGCGTTGAGGGAGGGACCGGGGGAGCGCGCCCTCCACGGCTTCCTGCTGTCGCGGTGCCTGACGATCGCCGGAGGGACGACACAGGTGCAGCTCAACGTGGTGGCGGAACGGATCCTGGGGCTGCCCAGGGACTGACGGGCCGGGGCTGGGCCGCGAACTCACACACCCAGGAGGCCGAGCCGCGTCCTCGTACGTCGAAGGGGTCGGGGCCGCGGCCTCGTACGTCCAGAGGCTCTAGGCCGCAGCCTCAAATACGCGGCGCACGGCGGCCAGGTCCACCGGCCGCTCGTAGTACTCCTCGGCCCAGTCGCGGAACGCCTCCGGGGTTCCCTCCAGGAGCAGTTCGAGCAGCCACTCGGCGCCGTCCGCGTCCTCCTCGTCCTCGGGGAAGTCGATGTCGCCGGTGTGCCAGCGCGTGTCACCGGTCTCGCGCCAGATGCAGCCGGTGACGCGCGGCAGGCCGTCGTCCGTGAACGCGGGCTCGTCCACGTACCGGCGGAACACGGCCGGGAGCGAGTCGAGGACGCCCGGCCACGGCTGCTCGTCGTCGTCGCCGTACGGGCTCATCACGGACTCATGGCTGAAGACCCGGATGTAGACGCCGTCGGGGCCGAAGACGACCGCGCAGTCGTCCCCCGAGCCGTTGTCCACCGAGAAGACCTCCTTGGTCGGGCTCCAGGCGGCGGTGTACCCGTGATAGGCGTACTCGCCCGAGGGGTTGATCAGGGCCTCCGCCCCCGCGAGGGCGCGACACCGGGCGCGCAGGGTCGGGATGTCGGGGAGCCGGCGGGCGGCGTCTGCTGCGGTCATGGAGTGATTGCAGCAGACGCCACTGACAAGCCGTCCGGTCAGCCCCTGCCGCGCCAGCCCCAGCGCGACCTGCGGTCGCCCTCCGTCTTCTCCGGCCCGGGGACGGTGAACGCGCCGAACGGCGCCGCCGCGGCCTGTCCCTCGTCGTGCGGGGCGTCCTCGGGGTGCCCGCCGCCCTTGAGCCTGGCCCGCCAGGGACCGTCCGCCATCTCCAGCTGGACGATCACCGGCCCCTCGGGCAGGGGGTGGGTCTCGCGGCGGGCGCCGATCTCGTTGATGAAGTTCTCGCCGCGCGGGAGCGTCGCGTGATCGGTGTGGCCGGTGAGCTCGTAGCGCTGGACGATGAGGTTGCTGTCGCCCTTGTAGCGGACGGCGAAGTCGGCCGGGCCGCCGGTGTGCAGCAGCACGTCGGGGCCACGCCACTCCAGCCACTCGCCGGTCAGGCGGTGGGCCGCGACGAGCGGCAGCACCGTGGCCTGCCAGGCGCCGTCGGCCTGGAGCCGCAGACGCAGCGGGCCGCTCTGCGGGACGGTGGTGAGCAGCCGCCCCTGGAAGTCGTCCTCGGTGCTGTTGACGAGGGTGTCGCCCTCTTTGTTGCGGCGGTTGAGCGGGGCCAGGCACGTCCAGCCGTCGCCCTTGACGAGCAGCTCGACGATGACCGGGCCCGGCGGGAGGCCGTTCACCTGGAGGACGTCGTTGTCGCGGCCGGTGAGCGTGCGCGGCTCGAAGGTCGGACCGAACGTCCAGTCCCGCCCGGCCTGTCGAGGCGCCGGGGCCGGGGCCGCGGCATGGGCCTGGGCGGGGACGGCGCCCGGCGCCGGGACCGCGACGGTCGGCGTCGGCGCGGGGGCCGGTGCCGGACTCGGTATAGATGCCGGTGCCGGTGCCGGTATCTGTGCCGGTGCGGCGGGCGGCGCGAACGGCACCGCCTGCGGAGCGTCGGCCGGGACCGCAGCGGCGGGCGGTACGGGAGAGGCGGGCGGTACGGGAGAGGCGGGCGGTACGGGAGAGGCGGGCGCGGCCGCCGCCGTGAGCGACCCCACCCCGTGGTCCGCCGCCAGGCTCTCCAGGCCGCCCACGTACCCCTGGCCCACCGCCCGGAACTTCCAGCCGCCCGCGCGCCGGTACAACTCGCCGAGCACCAGGGCGGTTTCGGCCCCGATCTCGGCGGCGTCCACCTCGTACCGGGCGACCGGCGTCCCGTCCTGCGCGTACGCCTCCACCGACGGGACCCCCGTCTCGCGTACCGTGCCGCCCCGCGTGAAGCCGACGACGAGCACCCGCTCGACGTCCGCCGTCAGCTCGGGCAGCGACGTCTCCAGCCAGACCGTGCCGTCCGCGCCCCCGGCGAGCCGCACCGCGCCCGTCGGATGGGTCGGCGCCCCGTCGAACACGATGTCGTGGTCCCCCCGGACCGTGCCGTCGGCCGTGAGCAGCAGCGCTCCGGCCCGCATCCAACTGCGTACCGCGATGCGCAACGGCACCGTCGGCACGAACGTGTTGGCCCCTTTGGTCAGATCCCCCACGGAACAGCCCCCTCCGCATTTTCTTCACGTAGGCATCACTCGATCGCCACAGCGATCCAGGAGCGGAGCATGCCACACGCCGATGTACCGGGCACCCGGATCGGGGCACGTATCGTCGCCCCGTGGAGCTCAAACACCTCACCGGGTTCGTCGCCGTCGCCGAGGAACTGCACTTCGGGCGGGCCGCCGAGCGACTGCACATCGCCCAGTCGCCGCTCAGCCAGCAGATCCGACTGCTCGAACGCGACCTGGGCGTACGGCTCTTCGACCGGACCACCCGCACCGTCCGCCTCACCCCCGCCGGGCAGGCCCTCGTCGAACCCGCGCGGCGGCTGCTCGCCGACGCGGCCACCCTGCGCCGCACCGTGCGCACCGCGCACCTCGGCGAGACGGGCCGCGTCACCGTCGGCTTCGGCGGGGCCAGCGCCTATGCCGCGCTGCCCGCCCTCACCCGTGCCGTGAACGCCGAACTCCCGGGTGTGGAGCTGGTGTTGGAGGGGCAGATCTTCACCGGCGAGGCGCTGGCCCGGCTCACCGACGGCACCATCGATCTCGGGGTGGCGGCCCTGCCGGTGCGCCGGGGCATCACCGCCCGCGTGGTCCGCGCCGAGCGGCTCGTCTGCGCCCTGCCCGAAGGGCACCGGCTCGCCGCCCGGGAGGGCATCACCTTCGCCGACCTCGCCCAGGAGCGTGTCGTCACCTTCCCGGTCGCGCGCGGTTCGGCGGTCCGCGAGGCCATGGTGCAGGGGTGCCACGACGCCGGGTTCGCGCCCCGGATCGCGCAGGAGGCCCCGGACTCGTACAACCTCCTGGCCCTGGTGGGCGCCGGGGTCGGGGTGGCCGTCGTGGTCGGGTCGGCGCGCTCCATCCATCTGGAGCACGTGGTGTTCAGGCCGCTGGTCGGGGAGGGCGTGCCGGTGCTGCCGATCGCCCTCGCCTGGCGCACCGGGAACGACAGCGCCGCCCTCGCGGCCGTCCTGGAGATCGCCGAGCGCGTCCTGCCGACGCCGCCCGATTATGTGGCGTAGCGGCTCACTGAACGCCGGAATCAGTCTTGGACAGCACTTAATCCCACGGGCAGAGTGATCTCCATGCCTGAGCCGCAGCCCGGTACCGCCGCACCGCTCGCCGGGATCAAGGTCGTCGACCTGTCCAAGATCCTCGCGGGCCCGTACGCCACGATGTCCCTCGCCGACCTCGGCGCCGACGTGACCAAGGTCGAGCACCCCGAGGGCGGCGACCCGACGCGCCGCTGGGGCCCGCCGTTCCAGGGCGACGACGCCACGTACTACCTGGCCGCCAACCGCAACAAGCGCTCCGTCACCCTCGATCTCAAGTCGGCGGCCGGACAGGCCGAGGTGCACCGGATGCTCGCCGACGCCGACGTGCTCGTCGAGAACTTCCGGCCCGGCAGCGGCCTCGCCCGCCTCTTCGACTACCGCGAGCTGACCGAGCGCCACCCGCGCCTCGTCGTCCTGCACATCTCCGCCTTCGGCGAGAGCGGCCCGCTGCGCGACGAGCCCGGTTACGACATGGTCGCCCAGGCCGCCGCCGGGCTGATGTCGCTGACCGGCGAGCCGGACGGACCGCCCGTCAAGGCGGGCTTCGCGATGGGCGACCTCGGCGCCGCCCTCTTCGGCCTCATCGGCGTCACCTCGGCCCTCGTCGAACGCGCGCGCACGGGCCGCGGCCAGTACGTCACGACGTCCCTGTACGAGACCCAGCTCGCCCTGCACGCCAACTGGGCCACCGCCCACTTCGCCACCGGGGAGCGCCCGACCCGCCTCGGCTCGGGCCACCCCAGCCTCGTCCCGTACCAGGCGTACGAGGCCGCCGACGGCCACTTCGTCATCGCCGTCGGCAACGACGCGCTGTTCCGCACGCTGTGCGAGACCCTCGGCCTCGCCGCGTTCGCCGACGACGAGCGCTTCGCCACGAACGCCGCCCGCGTCGCCAACAGGGCCGCCCTGAACGACCGGTTGACGCGCGTCCTCGCACGGCGCACGGTCGGCGAGTGGTGCGACACGCTCAAGAAGGCGGGCGTGCCCGCCGCGGCCATCCGCCATCTCGACGAGGTGTACACCTGCCCGCAGACCGAGGCGCTCGGCATCGTCCAGGAGGTCGAGCACCCCACCGCGGGCCGCCTGCGCCAGGTCGCCTTCCCCGTCAGCTTCAACGGTGTACGCCCCGCCGTACGCACCGCACCTCCCACCCTCGGTCAGCACAACGACCGTACGCAGCAAGGAGTTTGAGGACACCATGCCGTTCCCCGCGCTCGACCCGACCGACCCGCTGAACCTGGAGGCCCTCCTCACCGACGAGGAGCGCGCCGTACGTGACACGGTCCGCCAGTACCTCGACGACAAGGTCGAGCCGCACATCGCCGGCTGGTTCGAGTCCGGCGAGCTGCCCGCCCTGCCCGAACTCGCCCGCGACTTCGGCAAGATGGGCCTGCTCGGCATGCACCTGGAGGGCTACGGCTGCGCCGGGATGTCGGCCCGCGCGTACGGCGTCGCCTGCCGCGAGCTGGAGGCCACGGACTCCGGTCTGCGCTCGTTCGTCTCCGTCCAGGGCTCCCTCGCCATGTTCGCCATCCACCGCTTCGGTTCCGAGGAGCAGAAGCAGGAGTGGCTGCCGAGGATGGCGGCCGGCGAGGCGATCGGCTGCTTCGGCCTGACCGAGCCCGACCACGGCTCCGACCCGGCGTCCATGACGACGCGGGCCCGCCGCGACGGAGGGGGCACCTCCCGGTCGAAGACTGGGGGAGACTGGATCCTCGACGGCCGCAAGATGTGGATCACGAACGGTTCGGTCGCGGCCGTCGCCGTCGTCTGGGCGCAGACCGAGGACGGCGTACGGGGATTCGTCGTCCCCACCGACAGCCCCGGCTTCTCGGCGCCGCTCATCAAGCACAAGATGTCGCTGCGCGCGTCGGTGACCAGCGAGCTGGTCCTGGACCGCGTCCGGCTCCCCGGCTCCGCCCTGCTGCCGCGGGCGCGCGGCGTGGGCGCGCCCCTCACCTGCCTGAACGAGGCCCGCTACGGCATCGTCTGGGGCGTCACCGGTGCGGCCCGCTCGGCATGGCGGTCGGCGCGCGACTACGCCCTCCAGCGCGAGCAGTTCGGCAAGCCGATCGCCGGGTTCCAGCTCACGCAGCAGAAGCTCGTCGACATGGCGCTCGAACTCCACAAGGCGACGCTGACCGCGCTCCAGCTCTCCGCCCTGAAGGACTCGGACGCCGGCGTCCACCCGGCCCAGATCAGCTTCGGCAAGCTGAACAACGTCCGCGAGGCCATCGAGATCTGCCGCACCGCCCGCACGATCCTCGGCGCGAACGGCA
Organism: Streptomyces sp. Q6; assembly: GCF_036967205.1. NCBI lineage: Bacteria > Bacillati > Actinomycetota > Actinomycetes > Kitasatosporales > Streptomycetaceae > Streptomyces > Streptomyces citrinus. Next base: position 2,570,629 of record NZ_CP146022.1, on the reverse strand, counting down.
TCTCCCTCGAATACCCGGTCATCCGGCACGCCAACAACCTGGAGTCCGTGCTGACGTACGAGGGCACGACCGAGATGCACACGCTGGCGCTCGGCCAGGCGCTGACGGGACTGGCCGCCTTCCGGTAGGTCTTCCCTCGCGCGGCACCTCCTGCCAGTATCTGACGGGTCATCAGATACGGGCAGGAGGCCCCAGCCATGAAGTCGTACATCGTCGGCGTCGGCATGACCAGGTTCGAGAAGCCCGAGACGCGGGACTGGCAGTACTGGGACATGGTCAAGCAGGCGGGAAGCGCGGCGCTCGCCGACGCGGGGATCGCCTACGAGGACGTCCAGCAGGTCCCCGTCGGCTACTGCTTCCAGGCCTCCACGGCCGGTCAACGCGCGGTCTACGAACTGGGGTTGACCGGCGTCCCCGTCTACAACGTCAACAACAACTGCGCCACCGGGTCGACCGCGCTGATGCTGGCGCGGCAGTTCGTCGAGGGCGGCCTGAGCGACTGCGTCCTCGCGCTCGGCTTCGAGAAGATGCAGCGCGGGGCGCTGGGCGGGGGCGCCGACGGCGGCGACTTCCGGACCTCGCCGGTCGCCCGCCACTACGGCATCATGGCCGCCCGCCACGGCTTCGAGATGTCCCCGCCCACCGCCCAGATCTTCGGCGACGCGGCCCGCGAGCACATGGAGACGTATGGCACCACCGAGGCACAGCTCGCCGCGGTCGGCGCCAAGAACCACCGGCACTCGGTGAACAACCCGTACGCCCAGTTCCAGGACGCGTACACCGTCGACGAGATCCTCGCCGCGAAGACCATCCACACACCGCTCACCAAGCTCCAGTGCTCGCCGACGTCCGACGGCGCCGCGGCGGCCGTCGTCGTCTCCGAACGCTTCGTGGAGGAACGGGGACTGGGGGAGAAGGCGGTCGAGATCGTGGCGCAGGCGATGACCACGGACACGGCGGAGTCCTTCGCCTCCGGATCGTGCGTCGACGTCGTCGGACAGCCCATGTCGCGGGACGCGGCCCGCCAGGTCTACGAGGCGTCGGGCCTGGACGCGCGGGACGTGGACGTCATCGAGCTCCACGACTGCTTCTCCATCAACGAACTGCTCACGTACGAGGCGCTCGGCCTGTGCGGGGAGGGCGAGTCGGGCAAACTCGTCGAGTCCGGCGCGACGACGTACGGCGGCCGCTGGGTCGTGAACCCGTCCGGCGGACTGATCTCCAAGGGCCACCCGCTCGGCGCCACCGGTATCGCCCAGGTCGCCGAACTGACGTGGCAGTTGAGGGGCGAGGCGGGAGCCAGGCAGGTGGCCGGCGCCCGGGTCGGTCTCGCGCACAACATCGGACTCGGCGGGGCGGCGGTGGTGACGATGGTGCGCCGGAACGCCTAGCGCGTGTCCGTAAAGCCCCTCCGTCGCCCGCAGGGCGGCCCTGCGGCGAGAGCGCGTGCGCGTGCCAGGCGTCGCGGGCAGGAGGGACTTTGCGGCCACGACCCAGAGCCCGACCGGCGGCCCGGTCCGGCGGGCAGGCGCCAGGACCCGTCCGGCGGATCAGGTCGCGGCTCGGGTGGCCCGTGCCCTGGTGCGCCGGTGTGGCAAGACCCCGCGTCCGCGACGCGATCCGCCGGGCAGCCCCTAGGCCGCCTTCCACTCCTCGGCCAGCAGCCCCATCACGACCTCGTCCCGCCAGACGCCGTCGTGCAGGGCGACCTGGCGGCGCACGCCCTCGACGACGAAGCCGAGCTTCTCGTAGACATGGCGGGCCCGCACGTTGTCCGCGTACGCCTCCAGGCCGATCCGGTGCAGCCCGGCCGTCGCGAAGCCGTACCCGACGATCAGCCGCGCGGCCTCCGTGCCCAGGCCGCGCCCCCGGCCGCGCGGACCGACGAGCGTACGGAAGGTCGCGTGGCGGTGGTCCGGGTCCCAGTCGTTGAGGACGACCTCGCCGACCAGCTCGCCGGTGGCGCGATCGGTGACGGCCAGATCCAGCCGGTCGTCCTGGGCGCCGCGCGAGCCGTACCAGGACCGCAGCCGCTCCGGAGCGAAGGACGCGGGACCACCCGTGAACCGGACGACCTCGGGGTCCTCGATGATCGCGGCCATCGTCTCGGCGTCGGCCTCGGTGAACGGCCGCAGCACGGTCCTCTCGCCGGTCAGGACAGGTTTACGGGCGAAGGGCGAGAGGGTCATCCGGGGAGTCTGACCCCTTCGGCGACGGTCCGGCAACGAGTTTCCGGGCGCCCCCGGACAGGCCCTAGGCCCGGCGGCCTATGCCGCGCGGACCACGGCCCATGGGCCCAAATCCTGATGTACGGGGCGCCCGCGGGCTGAGACCATCACGTTCATGCTGCACACACCGCCCACGTCCGATGCCGCGATACGCCCCCGCTCGGCCGCCCCGCCCACCTGGCTCGTGGTGGCCGTGGCCTGCGCCGGGCAGTTCCTCGTCGTCCTCGACGTCTCCGTCGTGAACGTCGCGCTGCCCTCGATGCGCGCCGACCTCGGGATGAGCGCCACCGGACTCCAGTGGGTGGTGAACGCGTACTCGATCGCGTTCGCCGGGTTCATGCTCCTCGGCGGCCGGGCCGGCGACCTCTTCGGGCGCAAGCGGATGTTCCTCGTCGGGCTCGGCCTGTTCACCCTCGCGTCGCTCGCCGGCGGCCTCGCCCAGTCCGACTGGCAGCTGCTCACGGCGCGCGCCGTGCAGGGCCTCGGCGCGGCGGTGCTCGCCCCTCGACCCTCACGATCCTCACCTCGGCCGTCCCCGAAGGCGCCGCGCGGGCCGCGCCATCGCGACGTGGACCGCCGTGGGCGCGGGCGGCGGCGCGGCCGGCGGACTCGTCGGCGGCGTCCTCACCGAGGGCCTGAACTGGCGCTGGGTGCTCCTCATCAACGTTCCGCTCGGCGCCGTCGTCCTCGCGGCCGCCGCCCGCTGGATCCGCGAGTCCCGCGCCGACGGCGAACGCCGCCTCGACCTGCCGGGCGCGCTGCTCGTGACGGCGGGCACGGCACTGCTCGCCTACGGCATCGTGCAGACGGAGGCCGAGGGCTGGGGCGCGGCGGCGACGCTCGTGCCGCTGGCCGTCGCGCTGGCGCTGATGGCCGCCTTCCTCGTCGTCGAAGCGCGTACGCGACTGCCGCTGATGCCGCTCGGCCTGTTCAAGGTGCGGTCGGTGGCCGCCGCGAACGCCGCGATGTTCGTGTGCGGCATGGGCTCGTTCGCCATGTGGTTCTTCATGACCCTCTACGCGCAGAACGTGCTCGGCTACACCCCGGTCGAGGCCGGCCTCGCGCTCGTCCCCAGCTCGCTGGCGGTCGTGGCCGGATCGAAGTTCGCGCCGCGCCTGATGCCGCGCTTCGGCGCGCGGAACGTGGCGGTGACCGGTGTCCTGGTGACCGCCGCCGGGTTCGCGTGGCAGTCGACGATGGCCTCGGACGGCTCGTACGTGCCGACGATCATGCTGCCCGGGATCGTGATGATGGCCGGCGCCGGACTCGCGATGACGCCGCTCGCCTCTCTGGCGACGTCGGGCGCGGCGCCGCGCGACGCGGGTCTGGTCTCGGGCCTGGTCAACACGTCACGCACGCTGGGCGGCGCGCTGGGCCTGTCGATCCTCTCCACGGTCGCGGCGAGCCGCTCGGCGGGCTCGGCGACCCCACAAGCCCTGACCGACGGCTACGCGGCCGCCTTCCGGGTGGGGGCGGGCATCCTGCTGGTCGCGGTGGTGGTGCTCGTGGTGTGGATGCCCCGGGCGCGCGCGTCGAGCGAGTCGGGCACCTAGTGCGCTCGAGCAGCGGGCCCCGGCACCGTCGCCGGTCCCGCGGCGACTACAGCCACCCCCGCTGACGCGCCTCCCGGAGGGCCTCCGCCCGGTTGCGGGTGGAGGTCTTCCCGATCGCCGCCGAGAGATAGTTGCGCACCGTCGACTCGGACAGATGCAACCGCGCGGCCATGTCGGAGACGGTCGCCCCGTCGGCGGACGCCCGCAGCACGTCCGCCTCCCGCGCCGTCAGCGGACTGGGCCCCGCCGACAGAGCGGCGGCGGCGAGCGCCGGGTCGACGACCGTCTCGCCGCGCAGCACCTTGCGGATCGACTCGGCCAGGTCCTCGACGGGCCCGTCCTTCACCAGGAACCCGGCGGCCCCCGCCTCCATCGCCCGGCGCAGATACCCGGGCCGCCCGAACGTCGTGAGGATCAGGACCCGGCAGTCGGGCACCTCGTCCCGCAACAGCGCGGCCGCGTCCAGCCCGCTCAGACCCGGCAGTTCGATGTCCAGGAGCGCCACGTCGGGGCGGCACTCCAGCGCCCGGTCGACGATCACGTCTCCGGAGGCGACCTGGGCGACGACCTCCAGGTCCGGCTCCAGGCCGAGCAGCAGCGCGAGCGCGCCCCGCATCATGCCCTGATCCTCGGCGAGCAGTACCCGCACACTCTTGGCCGGACGGTGGTCCTGCGGCATCTCTGTCACAGGGGAGAGGGTAAGGGGAGGGGGCCCGCCCAGGGCCTCAGGCGCTCTCCGTCAGTGCGGCGTCGGGCGTCGACTCCCGCTCCTCGACGGGGAGTTCGGCCCGCACCGTGAATCCGCCGCGCGCGCCGGGCTCCGCCTTCAGGGAACCGCCCGCCGTGGCGAGCCGCTCGGCGAGTCCCTTCAGCCCCGTGCCGCCGATCCCGGGCGCGCCCGGCGCCGCGCCCGCGCCGACCCCGTCGTCCGAGACCCGCAACCGCACCCGCTCCGCCGTCCCCGCGACGGTGATCGTGCACGAGGTGGCCCGGCTGTGCCGCACCACATTGGTCACCGCCTCCCGCACCACCCAGCCGAGCAGCGCCTCCGTTTGCGCCGACAGCGGCGGTCCCGACAGCTGTACGACCGGCTCGACGGCGGCGGCCGTCAGGGCCGAGCGCGCCCGGTCGAGTTCCGTGGCGAGGCTGCCCTCGCGGTAGCCGGTGACCGCCTCGCGGATCTCGGTGAGGGCCTGCCGGCCGACCGCCTCGATGTCGGACACCTGCTCCAGGGCCGCGTCCATGCTGCGCGGGGCGAGCCGCCGCGCCGCCTCCGACTTCACCACGATCACCGACAGCGTGTGCCCGAGCAGATCGTGCAGGTCGCGGGAGAACCGCAGCCGCTCCTGCTCGACGGCCCGGCGGGCCAACTCCTCGCGGGCGTCCCGCAGTTCCCGTACGGTCTCGGACAGCGAGAGGATCGCGGCCGTCACCATCGTGGACAGGAACGTGCCGTACGAGACGCTCACCGCGTCCCAGCCCTCGCGCAGCCCGGCCACGGTCCCCGCGAGCACGGTCAGGCCGAGCCCGACCCTGCCGAGGTGCCGGCCGCGGGCCACCGCGCCGACGGCGAGCCCGAGCAGCGGGAACAGCGCCAGCCAGGCCCCGCCGTACGTGCCGGCGAGCGCGCACGTCAGCAGCGTCATCGCGGCGACCGCCGCCCGCGTCGACGGCGCCTGCCGCGTCTGCCGGTGGAACGCCCTGAACACCACATACACGTACAGGGTGTTGAAGACGAGCAGGCCCGCGCCGCCCGCCCACGGGTGCGGGGTCTTGCCCTGGACCAGGTTCGAGGCGGCGCCCAGGCCCATCAGGAGCCACGGCAGCAGCGCGAAGCCGGTGGGCGGCGGGCCCAGTTCCTCGGCCGGCCTGCCGTGCTCGCGGCGGGCCGCCTTCGCCCGCGCGTGGTCGGCCTTCCACTCGGCCCGCGCGTCCCGCCACGCACGCGCCCCGCGACTCACCCTGTTCCGCATCGACATGTCCGAACCCCCGTTGTCCAAGGACCAGTTCTCAGCTGGTGCGCGCGGCCCTGCGGTACGAGACCACAGCGTACGAACCGAACACCAGCAGCCAGCCGGTGAGGACCGCCAGCGCCACCGCCGACGGCGCGTGCCCGTCGGCGACCGCCGTACCGAGCTGCGCGAACCGGTTGGTCGGCGTGAACGCGGAGACGTGCCGCAGCCACTCCGGGAACAACTGCACCGGGAACCACAGGCCGCCGAGGACCGCGAGCCCCAGGTAGCAGAGCATGTTCATCCCGCCGAGGGCCTGCGAGGTCAGCCGGTAGCCGTTGCCGAGGCCCAGCAGCGTGAAGGGCAGCGAGCCCAGCCACAGCAGCACCGCGATCACCGGCCACTTCCAGGCGTCCATCCGTACGCCGTTGACCAGCGCGCCCGCCAGCATCACCGCGAGGATCGCGGGCAGCACCGTCACCGCCCCGGTCAGCGCCCGCCCGATGACACCCTCGCGCGGAGTCATCGGCGTGATCCGCAACTGCCGCAGCCAGCCGACCGCCCGGTCCTCGGCGACCCCGCCCGCCGTGTTCAGAGCCGCGCCGAGCGCCCCGTACGCGGCCATCCCGACCATCGAGGCGGTCTGCCAACTCCCTTCGTCCGCGCCGATGTTGGTGAACAGGAGATACATCATGACCGGCATCGCGACCGTGCCGAGCACGAACCGTCCGTCGCGCAGTGTGCGCTTCACTTCGAGCCACAGGTAGTCCCACATCACACACGCTCCAGGTGGTCGAGGTCCTCGGGGGTCGCGGTCAGCGCCATGAAGGCGTCGTCGAGGGAGGCCGCCCTGACCTCCAGATTCCGTACGGCGTCCAGCGCGGCCAGCGCCATCACCGTCGCGTCCGGGTCCGCGCTGCGCAGCCGCGCCCGGTCGCCGCGCACCTCCACGGACAGCACGCCGGGCAGCAGGGCGAGATCCTGGGTGCCGCGCCCCGCGAGGTCGAAGGAGACGGAGCTGCCGCCGCCCGCCCGGCGCAGCTCGTCGCCGCTGCCGTCGGCGACGACCCGGCCGTGGTCGATCACCACGATCCGGTCGGCGTTGGCGTCGGCCTCCTCCAGGTAGTGCGTGGAGAACAGCACGGTGTGGCCGCGCCGCGCGTACGCCCGCATCGACGCCCAGAACGCGTGCCGCGCCTCCACGTCGAGCGCGGCCGTCGGCTCGTCGAGCACGATCAGCGCCGGGTTGCCGGCCAGCGCCACCGCGAACCGCACCCGCTGCGTCTGGCCGCCGGAGAGCTTGTCGACCCTGCGGCCCGCGAGCTCCTCGATCCCCGCGAGCCGCAGCGCCTCCGTCACGTCCATGGGCGCCGGGTACCGCCCGGCCACGAAGCCGACCAGCTCGGCGACGGTGACCCAGGGCACCGCCCGGCCCTCCTGGAGCATGGCGCCGACCCGCCCCTGCCGCACCGCGTCGCCGGGCGCCGTGCCGAACAGCTCGACGCCGCCCTCCTGCGGCTCGTCCAGGCCGAGCAGCAGCGCGATCGCGGTCGACTTGCCCGCGCCGTTGCGGCCGAGCAGGGCGACCGTCTCGCCGGGCGCGATCTCCAGGTCGAGCCCGTCGACCGCGCGTACGTCCCCGAACGTCCTGACGGCCCCCGTGAAGCGCACGGCCGGTGATGCGGTGTCCGATGTCCTCGTCGTCATGGGGACGACGCTACGGAGCGGGGCGGGGTGCCCGGCAGATGCGCATGTCCGCACCTCGGCAGTACAAATGTCACAGTCCCCGTACCGGACACGGTTTCTGACGTAGCGTCAGCAAAGCGGGTCGTGACTCTTCCCAACCCATCCGCTCTTGGCTATACATGGGGTCGCCGGGCGAATTGGAACAGGTTCTACCCGGCCCGCGACGACCTCGGTGCGACCGACGGTGCGGACGGCCGCACCGAGGTCTTGACCAGCCTTAGGAGCGTTTCCCGCTATGCCCATCGACGCAGCGAAGGCCGTGGCCGCCGAACCCAGGTCCGCCGAGATCACCTGGGGACACAAGGACATCCAGCTCTACCACCTGGGCCTCGGCGCGGGGCTCCCCGCCACCGACCCCGACGAGCTGCGCTACACCCTGGAGTCGAAGCTCCACGTCCTGCCCAGCTTCGCGACCGTCGCGGGCGCCGGTCTGGGCGTCGTCGGCGGCCTCTCCGCGCCCGGCGTCGAGGTCGATCTGGCGCACGTCCTGCACGGCGGCCAGACGATCGAACTGCACCGCCCGATCCCGGTCGAGGGCAGGGCGACCACCACCTCCCGCGTCGCGGCCGTCTACGACAAGACGAAGGCCGCCGTCCTCGTGCTGCGCACCGAAGTCGCCGACGACGACGGCCCGTTGTGGACCGCCGACGCGCAGATCTTCGTACGCGGTGAAGGCGGATTCGGCGGCGAACGCGGACCGTCCGAGCGTCTTGAGGTCCCCTCGCGCGAGCCCGACAGCACGGTCGACCGCCCCCTTCGCGAGGACCAGGCCCTGCTCTACCGCCTCTCCGGCGACTGGAACCCGCTGCACGCCGACCCCGAGTTCGCCAAGCTCGCCGGGTTCGACCGCCCGATCCTGCACGGCCTGTGCTCGTACGGGGTGACGCTCAAGGCAGTCGTCGACACGGTCCTCGACGGTGACGTGTCCCGCGTCACCCGCTACAGCACGCGCTTCGCGGGCATCGTGTTCCCCGGCGAGACGCTGCGGGTGCGGATGTGGCGGGAGCCGGGGCGGGTGCAGGTGACGGTGGCGGCCGTGGAGCGCGACGAGGCGCCGGTCCTCGCGGACACCGTCATCACCCACACGTGACCTGCCCGGACATGTTCCCGGACATGTTCCCGGACACCTTCAGGGGCCCCTCCACGGAACCGCCTCCGCATCCGTCCACGCAAAGGAGCCGCACGCCATGCGAGCAGCCGTACTGCACGAGATAGGCCAGGACAAACTCGAGGTCCTCGACGACGTCGAGGCGATCGGCTTCGGCCCGGGGAAGGTCCGGATCCGGGTCCGCGCGACCGGCCTGTGCCACTCCGACGTCTCCGCGATGAACGGGGTCCTGCCGCAGCCGGCGCCCTTCATCCCCGGCCACGAGGGCGCGGGCGAGATCATCGAAGTCGGCGACAATGTCAGCGGTCTGACGGTCGGTCAGCGCGTGCTCGTCTGCTGGCTCCCGGCGTGCGGCGCCTGTCCCGCCTGCAAGCGCGGCCAGACCCAACTGTGTCTCGCCGGGTTCATGAACGCGGGCACCCCCAACTTCAAGCGCCCCGGCGGCGACGTGTTCGGCTTCGCGGGGACGGGGACCTTCACCGAGGAGGTCGTCGTCGACGCGGGCTGCGCCGTACCGATCCCGGACGACGTGCCCTTCGACATCGCCGCGCTCATCGGCTGCGGCGTCACGACCGGCCTCGGCGCGGCCATCAACACCGCCGACGTGGCAGCCGGTTCGTCGGTCGCCGTCATCGGCTGCGGCGGCGTCGGCATCTCCGCGATCCAGGGCGCCCGCCTCAAGGGCGCGGCACAGATCGTGGCCGTCGACCCGGTGGCGTCGCGGCGCGAGGCGGCCCTGACGTTCGGCGCGACGGAAGCGGTCGCTCCGGACGGACTCGCCGACGCCAAGCAGCGGATCACGGCGGGCGAGGGCTTCGACTACGTCTTCGAGGTCGTCGGCAAGTCGGTGACGGCGCGCACCGCGTACGAGAACACGCGGCGGGGCGGCACCCTGGTCGTCGTCGGCGCGGGCGCCATGGACGACAACCTCCAGCTCAACATGTTCGAGCTGTTCTTCGACGAGAAGCGGATCCTGCCGTCCATGTACGGCGGCGGTGACGTCCTCACCTCGTACGAGCGGACCATCGCCCTGTGGCGGGCGGGCCGCATCGACCTGGAGTCCCTCATCACGCACCGGGTGCCGCTGGCGGAGATCAACGAGGCGCTCGACCAGATGCGCACGGGATCCGCCCTGCGGACGTGCATCGAGATCTGACGAACTGAGGAGCCGACACCTATGGCAACGCCGCTCAAGGGGCGCACCGCGATCGTCACCGGGGCCGGGCGCGGGCTCGGCAGGGCCGAAGCGCTCGAACTGGCCCGGCTCGGCGCCGCCGTGGTCGTCAACGACTACGGTCAGCCCGGCCGGGACGGCTCCGGCGCGGCCGACACCGGCCCCGCCGAACAGGTCGCCCAGGAGATCCGGGCGGCGGGCGGTACGGCCACCGCCCACACCGGCGACGTCGCCGACCACCAACAGGCCGCGGAACTCGTCCGGTTGGCGATCGACACGTACGGCGCCCTGGACATCCTGGTCAACAACGCCGGCATCCTCCGCGACCGCATGATCTTCTCGATGACGGAGGACGAGTGGGACACGGTCATCCGCGTCCACCTCAAGGGCCACTACAACACCACCCACTTCGCGGCCCGCCACTGGCGCGAACGGTCCAAGGAGGCCGGCGGCCCGGTCTACGGCCGGATCGTCAACACCTCCAGCGAGGCCTTCCTCGCGGGCTCGGCCGGGCAGCCCAACTACGCGGCGGCCAAGGGCGGAATCGTGGGGCTCACCACCTCCACCGCCCTGGCCCTCGCCAAGTACGGCGTCACCGCCAACGTCATCTGCCCGCGCGCCCGCACCCGGATGACCGAGGACGTCTTCGCCGGATTCGGCACCCCGGACGAGGGCCGCCTCGACCCGCTCGCCCCCGAACACGTCGCCCCGCTCGTCGGCTACCTCGCCTCGCCCGCCGCGGCGAACGTCAACGGACAGCTCCTCGTCGTGCACGGCGGCATGGTCGCCGTCGTCGAACGCCCCAAGGTCCAGGCGAAGTTCGACTCCGCCAAGGACGTCTTCACGTACGACGAACTCGACGCGCTGCTCACCCCGCACTACAAGGACCGCCCGCCGAACGAGACCTTCGCGGCGGCGGAGGTGCTCGGCCTCAAGCACGACTGACGCTCAAGCGAGGAGAGGGGAGAGGGGGAAAGACCCGACCGGGTCTTTCCCCTCTCCTCTCCCCTGCGAACGCTGCGGACCTACGCCTCCTTGGCGCGCGGCCCCCGGTGCCTGCCCCGCGGTTCGGGCTGCTCGCCCTGGGCGGGCGCCGAGGCGACCGCCCCCGGTGCCGGCCCGAAGCCGAGGCCTCGCGGCGCTCCCGGCTGTCCGTCGTCCCGTTCGTTCCGTTGGATTCCGCCATCGGAAAATTCACCCCGTACACCCTTGACACGATCCTTCACTTACCGCCGGGCGAGTCTATCCGCCCTGCTCGGACGCGCTGCGGCGCCCACCGAGCGGCGCCTGGCCCAGCGGCACCGGACGGGGCGCCGCCGGCGGCTCCGGGGCCACCGGAGCGGCCGGACGCGCCGCCGGTGCCTCGGGCGCGGGTACCCGCGCGAGCCCGCAGCGAACCTCCTCGGTGGCGTACGGCAAGGAGAGCACCCCGTCCCGCGACCAGAAGCCCGCCCCCGCCAACCACCCGGCGGGCGCGGCGAGTTGGTGCATACGGCCCTCGGCGGGGCGCCACACCCCCAGCCACGGCACCCCGCCCTCGGGGCCGTCCACGCGCAGCGCCACCGCGCAGCTCTCCGGCATCAGCGTCTGTCCGGGCTGGATCGCGAACGGCGTCGTCGCGCAGTCCGCGATCCGCAGCGACTCCGGGAAGCGGATCGGCAGCGTACTGCCCAACACCCCCCAGCCGAGCCGGGGTTCACCCGGCGACGCCGCGTCCGAGCGGACCAGGATCAGGCCCGTGTCGAGATCGGCGAGGAGCAGCCGGTCCTCGCTCTCCTCCGTGATCTGCAACAGCGCGGACACCTCACCGCCGCGGTCCAGATCCACGGCGACCGACTTCACCGGGCCGCCCTCCACCGGCTCCCGGTCGAGCGCGAGCAGCCGCCCGGCACGGTCCAGCCACACCCCGCCCGAGCAGCGCCCCGGCACCTCGGCCACATGCTCGGGGCCGAACGCGCCGCCCGCCACCAGCCACACGTCCGTCGACTTCTCGCCGACGGCCAGCGCGTACGCGCTCCGCCCGTCCGGCGCGGGCGGCAGCAGGGTCAGCTCCGCCCGGCCGCCGCACTCCACGGCCCCGAGCGGCACCTCGCCGGTCCCGGGCCCCGTCGGGTAGAGCAGCGAGAACAGGTGGCGCCCGGCCGCCTCGCGCCGGATCAGGACCCGGCCGTCGGTCAGCGGCAGTACGTCGGTGCCGGGCTCCTCGGGCTGGTTCCCGGGCAGGGGCACCGCGTACGGCTCGGGACCGTCCAGGGTCCAGCGCTCGGGGAACCACGCCCCCGGGTCCGCCCCGTCGTGCGCGAGACGCGCCGCGTACGAGGCGTCCGCCGTGATCACACAGCGGGTGGGCGGCACCTCGGGCCGCGCCCCGGTCGCGCTCTCGATGGCCAAGGCCGTCATGGGGATCTTTCACCTCCGCTTGTCCGAAGCCGAAACTAGTTTTCGCACGAACCTCCGTGGCACTCCTGGCCTCCCGCTTCACACCAAAGGGTGGCGATGTCCGTAATCGGCTGAGAGCGGTGTGCCTGGTGTGCTCGCGGCGCCCGAAACGCCTGGTGTTAGGTTTGCCTAACCACAACCTGTGGGCGCCCTGTGGCCGTGGTCGACGTGATCGATCGCCGGTTCCGTGCTGCCCTGCAACACCTGGAGAACCGCCGATGTCGATACGTCACCGCACCCGGATCACGGCGACCGCCGTCACCGCTGTCGCCGCCCTCGCCCTCACCGCCTGCGGGTCGGGATCGGACGACGACGCCTCGGCCAAGAGCGACAACGGCGCCGGCTCCAAGAAGGTCGCCCAGGGCGGCGACGACTTCTCCCAGGCCGCGGAGCAGACCGCGAAGATGGGCACGACGGCCGCGGACGGCACCTTCCCGCGCACCGTCACGCACGCCCTGGGCAAGACCGAGCTGAAGAAGAAGCCGCAGCGCGTCGTCGTCCTCGACGTCGGCGAGCTCGACAACGTCGTCTCCCTCGGCATCAAGCCCGTCGGCTACGCCCCCACCGAGGGCGACGAGGGCATCCCCTCGTACCTGAAGAAGGACGCGGGCAGCCCCAAGAACGTGGGCACCATCAACGCCCTCAACATGGAGGCCATCGCGAACCTCCACCCCGACCTGATCCTCGGCAGCGAGCTGCGCGCCGCCAAGCTCTACCCGCAGCTCTCGAAGATCGCGCCGACCGTCTTCTCCATCCGTCCGGGCTTCACGTGGAAGGAGAACTACCTCCTCAACGCCTCCGCGCTCGACGAGAAGCCCAAGGCCGAGGCGAACCTCGCCACGTACGAGAAGAACGTGAAGCAGCTCGGCGCCGACGTGAAGAAGGCCAACGGCGGCACGGCCCCGACCGTGACCATGCTCCGCTACATGCCGGACCGCATCCGCCTCTACGCCAAGGCCTCCTTCATCGGCACGATCCTCGACGACGCCGGCATCCCGCGCCCGAAGAACCAGCGGATCGACGACCTGGCGACCGAGATCAGCCCGGAGAAGATCGACTCCGCCGACGCCGACTGGATCTTCACCGGCGTCTACGGCGACGCGAAGAAGACCCAGCGCGCGAGCGCCGAGGACAACCCGCTCTGGAACAAGCTGGGCGCCGTGAAGAACGGCCGGGCGAAGGACGTCCCGGACGAGACCTGGTACCTGGGCCTCGGTGTCACGGCCGCCGGCGAGGTGCTCAAGGACCTCCGCGCGAACCTGGTCAAGTAACCACGCTTAGGGGTGGGGCGCGCGGCGCAGGTAACCTGTCTGCGTGCCCCGTCTGTCTGAAGTGACCACCGCGCTCGCCGCTCTCTGGCCCGCCTCGCTCGCCGAGGCATGGGACGCGGTCGGCACCGTCGTGGGCGACCCCGACTCCGAGGTGAACCGGGTCCTGTTCGCGGTCGACCCGGTCCAGGAGATCGTCGACGAGGCGGTCAGGATCGGCGCGGACCTGCTGGTCACGCACCACCCGCTCTATCTGCGCGGGACGACGACGGTGGCCGCGGACACCTTCAAGGGCAAGGTCGTCCACACCCTCGTCAAGAACGACATCGCCCTGCACGTGGCGCACACGAACGCCGACAAGGCCGACCCCGGCGTGAGCGACGCGCTCGCCGGCGCCCTCGACGTCCGCGTCGTACGCCCCCTCGTGCCGGACCCGACGGACCCGTCGGGGCGCCGCGGCCTCGGCCGCGTCTGTGAGCTCGAACACCCCCTGACCCTGCGCGAACTGGCCGACCGCGCCGCCGACCGGCTGCCCGCCACCGCGCAGGGCATCCGCGTCGCGGGCGACCCGGACGCGACGATCCGTACGCTCGCCGTCTCCGGCGGCTCGGGCGACAGCCTCTTCGACGACGTACGCGCGTCCGGCGTGGACGCCTTCCTCACCGCGGACCTGCGCCACCACCCGGCCAGCGAGGCCCGCGAACACACGTCTCTGGCGCTGCTCGACGCGGCGCACTGGGCCACCGAGTGGCCCTGGTGCGAGCTGGCCGCAGCCCAGCTCGACGAGATCTCCGACCGGCACGGATGGGGACTTCGCGTCCATGTCTCGCGTACGGTCACCGACCCCTGGACCGCCCACGCGGCGTCCGCTCGCCCGTCGCCCGCCGCCACCCTTCCAGCGAGCGCTGCGCGCACACCCTCGTGAACCTCTCTCAACCTTTGGAGCCCCCAACTGAACGCCGCGCCCGCCGACCAGATCCGTCTTCTCGACGTCCAGGCCCTGGACGTACGCCTCCAGCAGCTCGCGCACAAGAAGAAGTCGCTGCCCGAGCACGCCGAGATCGAGTCGCTCACCAAGGACCTCACGCAGCTGCGTGACCTGCACGTCGCCGCGACGACCGAGGAGAGCGACTGCGCCCGTGAGCAGACCAAGGCCGAGCAGGACGTCGACCAGGTCCGTCAGCGTGCCGCCCGCGACCAGCAGCGCCTCGACTCGGGCGCGGTGACGTCGCCCAAGGACCTGGAGAACCTCCAGAAGGAGATCGCCTCCCTGGCCAAGCGCCAGGGCGACCTGGAGGACGTCGTCCTGGAGGTCATGGAGCGCCGCGAGTCCGCGCAGGAGCGGGCCGGTGAGCTGTCCGAGCGCCTCGGTTCGGTCCAGGCCAAGGCCGACGACGCGACGGCCCGCCGCGACCGGGCCGCGGCCGAGCTGGACGCGGAGGCCGCCTCCATCGCGAAGGAGCGCGAGGTCATCGCGGGCACCATCCCCGCCGACCTCCTGAAGCTGTACGACAAGCTCCGCGAGAAGGAGGGCGGCGTCGGCGCGGCCAAGCTGTTCCAGCGCCGCTGCGAGGGCTGCCGCCTGGAACTCAACATCACGGAGCTGAACGAGGTCCGCGCCGCGGCCCCCGAAACCGTGGTCCGCTGCGAGAACTGCCGCCGCATCCTGGTCCGCACCGCGGAGTCGGGCCTCTAGATGAGCCGTGCTGCCAAGGCGGTCGCGGCACCGGATCTCGGTGCCCCGGCCGCCTTCGTACTGCTCCGGCACGGCGAGACCGCGCTGACCCCCGAGAAACGCTTCTCCGGCAGCGGCGGCAGCGACCCGGAGCTGTCCGAAACGGGCCGCCGCCAGGCCGAGCGCACGGCGGCCGCCCTCGCGGAGCGCGGCACGGTCGAGGCGATCGTGTCGTCGCCGCTCAAGCGGTGCCGCCAGACCGCGGACACCGTCGCCGCCCGCCTCGGCCTCGACGTGACGATCGACGACGGCCTGCGCGAGACGGACTTCGGCGCGTGGGAGGGGCTGACCTTCAAGGACGTACGGGAGCGCTTCCCGGACGACATGGACGCCTGGCTCGCCTCACCGGAGGCCGCCCCCACCGGGGGCGGCGAGAGCTTCGCGGCGGTCGCCGAGCGCGTCGCCGTGACGCGCGACCGGCTCACCGCCGCGTACCGCGGCCGCACGGTCCTCCTGGTCAGCCATGTCACGCCCGTCAAGACGCTCGTCCGGCTCGCGCTCGGCGCACCGGCCGAGGCCCTGTTCCGGATGGAACTCGCGGCGGCGTCCCTGACGGAGATCGCGTACTACGCCGACGGCAACGCCAGCGTCCGCTTCCTCAACGAGACCGCTCACCTGCGATGAGGCTCGCCTCGCGGGCCAGCTGTCGCACCCGGTCCCAGTCCTTCGCGGCGACGGCGTCGCCCGGAAGCATCCAGCTCCCGCCCACACAGCCGACGTTCTTCAGCGCCAGATACGAGGGCGCGTTCGCCGGCGAGACACCGCCGGTCGGGCAGAAGCGGGCCTGCGGCAGCGGTCCGGACAGCGACTTCAGGTAGGCGGCGCCGCCGGCGGCCTCCGCGGGGAAGAACTTCATCTCGGTGACCCCCCGCTCCAGGAGCGCCACGACCTCCGACGTCGTGGAGACGCCGGGCAGGAACGGCACGCCCGACCCCTTCATGGCGACGAGCAGCGCGTCCGTCCAGCCGGGGCTGACCAGGAACCGGGCCCCGGCGGCCACCGAGTCGGCGACGTTCGCGGGGGAGATGACCGTGCCCGCGCCGACGACCGCGTCCGGGACCTCGGCGGCGATCGCCCGTATCGCGTCGAGCGCGGCGGGCGTGCGCAGGGTCACCTCGATCGCGGGCAGTCCGCCCTCGACGAGCGCCCGCGCGAGCGGCACCGCGTCGGCGGCGTCCTCCACGACGACGACGGGGACGACGGGGGCGAGATCGAGCACGGAGGCGGCAGGCGCGGCAGGCATCGGAGGCATGGGGCCATCCTGCCCCGCGTCGCGCAGCATGCGCAAAGGGCGTTGCGCATGCTGCAACGGAGGGTGGTGGCTAGTGGATCTCGTCCACCAGCACGTCCAGGCTCCACGGCCGTCCACCCTTCGCCGGCTCCTCGACCTCCACCTCGTACCCGAGCCCCCGCAGTACGTCGACGAGTTCGGCGGGTCCCGACGGCGCCGCCCCGGACGTCAGCAGGGACCGTACGATCCGGCCCTTGGTCGCCTTGTTGAAGTGGGAGACGACCTTGCGGGTCGGCGCGTGCAGCACCCGCACCGACGCCGTGCGCCCCGCGACGTCGCCGTCGGAGGCCTTCGGCTTCCACGCGGACGCGTAGGCCGCCGAGCGCAGATCGAGCACGAGCCCGTCCCCGGCGACCTCCGGCATCACCTCGGCCATCGGCGCCCGCCAGTACGCGCCGAGCGCGCCGAGGCCGGGCAGCTTCACGCCCATCGAGCAGCGGTAGGAGGGGATCCGGTCGGTCACGCGGACCGCGCCCCACAGCCCGGAGAACACGAGCAGCGAACGCGCCGCCCGCTTCTTCGCGGCCGCGTCGAGCGAGGCCAGGTCCAGGGCGTCGTACAGCACCCCGGTGTAGATCTCCCCGGCCGGACGCGCGCCCGCCGTGCGCAGTTCGGCGTTCTTCGCGATCTCGCCGCGCAGCCCCTCGCTCAGCCCGAGCACGTCACGGGCCTTCGCGTCGTCCGCTTCGGCGCCGACGCACAGCTCGACCAGCTCGTCGAGGACCGCGGCCCGCGCCGCGGCGAGCCCCGGCAGCGAGAGCCCTTCCGGCTTCAGCGGTGCCCCGCGTCCGGAAGCGGCCTTACCCTCCGACGGCGGCAACAGCACAAGCACGGGCGCTCCTCAGACACGTACGGGACGACAAGGTCGAATCAAAGGCCCAGCGTACGGCGTGCCGCTCAGGCTCCCGCGTCCTACGCTCGACGCATGCCCCGCCGCCACCTTCGTGCGACCGGCGCAGCGCAGGCACCGCTCGGTGCCGTGCTGCGCGAGCTGCGAACGACGCTGGACGTCCCCGAGGAGTTCCCGGCCGAGGTGCTCGCCGAGGCACGGGAGGCCGCGGCGCGGCCCCGGCTGCCGGACCGGGACGAGACGGCGATCCCCTTCTTCACGATCGACCCGCCCACCTCCACCGACCTCGACCAGGCGATGCACCTGTCCCGGCGCCCCGGCGGCGGATACCGCGTGCGGTACGCGATCGCGGACGTCGCCGCCTTCGTCACCCCCGGCGGCCCGCTCGACGCGGAGGCGCACCGCCGCGTGACGACCCTCTACTTCCCCGACGAGAAGGTTCCGCTGCACCCGCCCGTGCTCAGCGAGGGCGCGGCCAGCCTGCTGCCCGACCAGACCTGCCCGGCCGTCCTGTGGACCATCGACCTCGACGCGGACGGGCGCACCGAGACCACCGACGTCGTACGGGCCCTCGTGCGCAGCCGCGCCAAACTCGACTACAAAGGCGTGCAGAAGGCCATCGACGGCGGCACCGCCGAGGAACCGGTCGCGCTGCTCGAGGACATCGGGACCCTGCGCGAGGCGCTGGAGGTCGAGCGCGGCGGCATCTCCCTGAACGTGCCCGAGCAGGAGATCGTCGTCCACGACGGCGCGTACGAACTCGGCTACCGCGCCCCGCTGCCCGCCGACTCCTGGAACGCCCAGATCTCCCTGCTCACCGGCATGGCCGCCGCCGACCTGATGCTCGCCGCGGGCACCGGCGTCCTGCGCACCCTGCCCGCCGCCCCCGACGGCGCGGTCGGCCGGCTGCGCCGGGTCGCGAAGGCGCTGCGCATCGACTGGCCGCACCACGTCCCGTACTCCGCGCTCGTCCGGTCCCTCGACCCGCGCGACCCGCACCACGCCGCGTTCCTCCAGGAGTGCACGACGCTGCTGCGCGGCGCGGGCTACACCGCCTTCCGCGGCGGCGACGTGCCCGACCTCGCCACGCACGCCGCCGTCGCCGCCCCGTACACCCACTGCACGGCCCCGCTGCGCCGCCTCGTCGACCGCTACGCGTCCGAGCTGTGTCTGGCCGCGTGCAACCAACAGGGCGTCCCCGAATGGGTGTTGACCGCCCTCGACAGCCTCCCGAAGGAGATGGCCGAGGGGACGCGGCGCGGGAACACCGTGGAGCGCGAGTCCGTCGACATCGTCGAGGCGGCCCTCCTGAAGGACCGGATCGGCGAGATGTTCGACGCCGTCGTCGTGGACGTGAAGGACCACGAACCGGCCGTCGGCACCGTCCAGTTGACCGAACCCGCCGTCGTCGCCCGCGTCGAGGGCGGCGCCGCCGCGCTGCCGCTGGGCGAGCGCCTTCGGGTCAGGCTCACGCAGGCGGATCCGGGGCGGGCGAAGGTGCGGTTCGCGCCCGCGTGAGCCGCGCCCGGAGCGTGCGCGCCAGCCTCTCCGGTTCCTCGGCGTGCAGCCGCACCACGCGCACGTCCTTGGCGCGGCCGAGCACCGTCACATGCCGCACCGGCTCGGCGAGTTCGAGCGTGATGCTGGTCCGCGCGCCGACGTCCAGGTTCAGTTCGCCGTCGCACGGCGTGTGCGTGTACCGGTTCTCGCGGCGCACGGCGGCGATCCGGTCCACCGGTATCCACAGGTCCACCTGCGCGCCGCGCCGCACCCGCAGCGCGTCGGCGGTCACCACGTGCGGCCGGGTGACCGCCGCCGCCTGGAGCCCGAGCACCATGACGACGGTGTAGACGTCGAGGGCGAGCACGACCCGGTGCAGTACCGGATGGTCGCGGAGCAGCACGGCCATCCCGACGCTCTCCACGACGCAGACGAACGCGAAGCCGTACATCATGGCGGCCTGCCCGCGCGCGTACCCGAACGCGCTCGCCCCGGCCGGAACACCGTGCCGCCGCCGCGCCACCCACCGGCCGAGACTCCCCAGCATCCGCAGTTCGTGCCCGGCGAGCAGGCGCAGCGCGCCGGTCATCGCGCGCCGCCGTCGGCGGCCATCCGCAGGGCGAGACGGACGGCTGCCGCCTGGGCGGGGAGAAGTCGGCGAGGAAGGTCCCCAGCAGCGGGCCGCCGTCCCAGGAGTCCTCGTCCGCGGACGGCCCGGAGGGCAGCTCCGCGGGCAGACAGCCGAGCAGGGCGTGCGCGGCCTCGGTGACCCGCGGATCGTCGGGCTCCGCGTCGGCGAGGGCGTCGAGCCGGGCGTACACGTCGCGGACCGCGTCGAGGGCGCCCGGCTCGCTGAGCGCGGGCACCAGCGCCGCCATCAGCCGCTCCCGGGCCTCGGGCGGGGCGGCCACGTCGATCAGGGTGAGCACGTCGCGATCCCTCACGGCCATCGGCGACGTCCGGTCGACATCACCCAACTCGCCGAAGAAGGCGGCCAGTTCGGGCGAGAGCGGGCCGTCCGCCGGGAGCCGCCCCGCTCGGCGTCGGCCAGCAGCGCGCGCAGCCGGGTCCGGCGTCCATGGATCGCGGCCTCCTGCCGCGCCAGGTCCGCGTCCAGCTCGGCAAGCACCTCGGCGAGGTCGCGCCCCGCGTCGTCCGCGAGCACGTCCCGCACCTCGGGGAGGCCGAGGCCCAGCTCGGTGAGGCGCCGGATCCGGGCCAGCTCGACCGCGTGCCGCAGCCCGTACGCGCGATAGCCGTTGCCGAGCCGCTCGGGCTCGGGCAGCAGCCCGAGGTGGTGGTAGTGCCTGATGGCGCGTGTGGTGAGGCCGACGATCCCGGCCAGCTCTCCGATCCGCATGACCTCAGTAGAAACGTTGACGCCAGGGGAGGGTCAAGCGCGTATCCGCGCTCCTGTGCCACGACTGAGGGAACACCCCCTGACGCGAGGGACGGCGGATCGATCATGGCCCAGTCCGGCGAGCGACCGAAGAAGGGACGTGAGGGCATGACCGCGAAGATCGTCGTGACGCCCCCGCCGGACGGGGACCACGAGGACTCCCTCAACTTGATCATGAAGCAGGTGATCGGGCGTTCCCGGACCGATAGGACCGATAGGGACTTCTCCGGGAACAAGGGCCTGAAGCTGCCCAGCGGTGGACACCGTCCGAGGAACCCCCCGATCCCTGACGGCACCTTCGCGCCCACCGAACTTCGCCTCTTCCGCGACACGTCCTCCGTCACCCCGCACAGCGACCCGGCGAAGGGCGACCACCGCCAGTCCTGCACGCTCCCCTTCGGCAAGGCTCTGGCGCTCCCCGCCCCGTTCGGCTTCGACCTGGAGACGGACGAGTTCCGCTGACCCGGCAGGTAGGATGGCCGGACGGCAGACGAGCCGGGCGGGCGGCCGCGTGGGGTTCCTTACGGGACCTCCCGAGGAACGTCCGGGCTCCACAGGGCAAGGTGGTGGCTAACGGCCACCCGGGGTGACCCGCGGGACAGTGCCACAGAAAACAGACCGCCCAGCTTGCTGGGTAAGGGTGAAACGGTGGTGTAAGAGACCACCAGCGCCTGAGGTGACTCAGGCGGCTAGGTAAACCCCACCTGGAGCAAGGTCAAGAGGAAGCACCTCGGTGCTTCTGCGCGAACGTTCGAGGGCTGCCCGCCCGAGTTCGCGGGTAGACCGCACGAGGCCGGTGGCAACGCCGGCCCTAGATGGATGGCCGTCGCCGGGGGCCCCGCGAGGAACCCCCGGAACAGAACCCGGCGTACAGCCCGACTCGTCTGCCGCTCACACCGCCGCCCGGCTCAGACGTGCTCTCCGAGCAGCATCTCCGGCTGGCCGCCGAAGCCCGCGTCTCGGGCTCGGACCGCGGCCGAGGCGCGGTCGTGGACCTCCAGCTTGGCGAAGATGCGGGTGACGTAGTTTCGGACCGTCTTTTCGGCCAGGAAGAGGCGGCGGGCTATCTGCTGGTTTCCCAGGCCGTCCGCCAGTAGTTCCAGGATTTCCAGTTCACGCGCCGTGAGATCGGCGAATCCGGTCAGCTCGGGAATGCTCAGCATCGTCGAGAAGTATCTGCTGAATCTCGCCGCGATCGTCGGGCTGAAAGCGGCTCCGCCCTTGGCCACGATGCGAATGGAGTGGAGCAGTTCTTCCGGTGAACCGATACGCGAGAGATAGCCGTTGACACCGACCCGCAGGGCGGCCACTATCACGTCGTCGTCATCGTTCTGCGACACGACGAGAGTTTTCGGCCGGCTCGTCGCGCGTCCGTACGTGGACAGAATCTCCTGGACGTTCTCGCAGATGAAACGCTTCGACGGCGGCTCGCCGAGGATGATGACATGGGGTTGCGCCGCGGGCTCTTCCCTGGTGTTCGGCCGACATCGGCGGTCGTCCGCGCCGTCGCCGGGCGGACAGACGATCGTCATCGCCACGTCCTTGTCGACGATCGCCTCCAGACCGGCGAGCGCCACGGGGTCCTCGCTGCGAATCAGCAGGTTTATTTCTCCGGTCGATGTCATTTTCCCTGCGCCCCCTTCTTCTTCGTGCGGCCTGAAGCATGGGCGTGGAGAAATGGCACAAGACTCCTTCTGGTCATCAGCCGTCCACGTGGGGAGGTGAGAGAGGTGGGGGAAGGGAGCATGGCGCTACGCGTGTCGAGTATGCGGATGCGATTCGCGGGAACGCAAGTTCGCCTATCAAGTGGGATGGTGACCTTCCGGTTATGGGGCGGTCGAAGGGTGATTCTCGGTCAGGGCGGAGGCGTTGGACGTGCGAGCGGTCGAACGAATACTTTCGCCGCATGGTCGATAGCCGCGTGGTCGATATCCGTGCCCGGCGCCTGGTCCTGCTCGACGTGCCCGCCGCGCTCGGATTCGCGCTGCTCGTGCAACTGGCGCCCCTGCGGCCCGCGCTGGAGGACGGGTCCGCCGGTGCGGGCGGCTGGCCGCTCTCCTCGCCGCCGCGCTGCCCCTGGTCGCCCGACGCCTGTGGCCGCTGCCGGTCTTCGGGTTCGTGCTGGTCGTGGCCTGCGCGGCCCTGTCGTACGGACTCGGCCCGATCCCCTTCCTCGCCGCCGCGTACGCCCTGTACCCGGTGGCCGTGACGCGGCGCGGGCCCGGCCGCTCCGCGGTCGTCGTCGGCGGGGTCTGCGTGGCCGGCGCGGCCCTGCTGACCATGAGCGGCGGCCGCCACTACGAGGGCGGAACGGGCGCCGTGCAGGGCGTCTTCGGGGTGCTGGTGCTCGGTGCGACCTGGGCGGCGGGGGCGGCCGTGGGGGAGCGGCGGGAGAGCCTGCGGCGCGTCATCGAGCAGACCGCCGAACGGGCCAAGGTCGAGGAACGCCTGCGCATCGCCCGCGACATCCACGACGTGGTCACGCACAGCGTGGGCCTCATCGCGGTCAAGGCCGGCATCGCCAACCACGTCGTCGACACCCACCCCGACGAGGCGCGGGACGCCCTCGTCGTGATCGAGGACGTCAGCCGCAAGGCGCTGCGCGACATGCGGGCCACCCTGACCCTGTTGCGCAGGGACGAGGAAACCCCCGAACCGGGCGACCCGCACGACCTGCGGCCCGTTCCCGGGCTCGGTGACCTGCCCGAACTCGTCGCGACGGCCGAGGCCGCGGGCGTCCGTGTCGACCTGCGCGCGCACTGCCCGCAGCAGCCCCCGGACGGCGTCGCCACCTCCGCGTACCGGATCGTGCAGGAAGCCCTGACCAATGCGGTGAAGCACGCGGCCCCCACCCGTTGTCGCGTCGAAGTGGCCGCGGAGGGCGGCCTGCTGGCGATCGACGTCGTCGACGAGGGGCCCGTGCCCGGGGCGCCGCACCGGCCCGCGGTGCCCGGCGGCGGCCTCGGCCTGGTCGGGATGCGGGAGCGGGCCGCCGCGCACGGCGGCACCCTCACCGCCGGGCCGTGCGAGGGCGGCGGCTTCCGGGTCGCGGCGACCTTGCCGTACTGAGGTGAGGGGTGACCTTGCCGTGCCGAGGGGCGACCTAGCCGTACCTGGCCGGCGCGGAGGTGACCTTGCCGCGCGCAGAGGTGACCTTGTCGCGGGCTGTGCGGCGACCTGGCGTATCCCGCGAGGCTTACTCGCCGGTCACCGCTGGCCTGAACCGGCCTCATTCTCAAGTATGGGTTCGCCGCGCCCGCCCCGCCCCGCCTTCCCGTCCCGGGACCGATGTGCCCCCGGGGGCCGCCCCGCCAGACTTGCCGTGTGATCGACGCCTCGAACCTGACCAAGCGCTACGGAGAGCACACCGTCGTCGGCGGGCTCACCTTCACGGTGCGGCCCGGGACCGTCACGGGGTTCCTCGGGCCCAACGGAGCCGGCAAGTCCACGACCCTGCGGATGATGCTCGGCCTGACCCGCCCCGACGAGGGCTTCGCGCGCATCGGCGGGCACGCCTACCAGGACCTGCGCCACCCCGCCCGGCACGTGGGCGCCCTCCTGGAGACCTCGGTGCCGCACCGGAGTCTGACGGCGGTCGACCATCTGCGCTGGCTCGCCCGGAGCAACGACATCCCGCGCCACCGCGTCGACGAGGTCCTCGACGCGGTGGGGCTCACCGGCGCGGCCCGACGGCGCGTGGGGACGTTCTCGCTCGGCATGGGCCAGCGGCTCGGCCTCGCCGCCGCGCTGCTCGGCGACCCGCCCGTTCTGCTGCTCGACGAACCCGTCAACGGCCTCGACGCGGAAGGCATCCGCCGGCTGCGCGAACTGCTGCGCGCGAAGGCCGCCGAGGGCCGCACCGTCCTCGTCTCCAGCCATCTCATGGCGGAGATGTCCATGGTCGCCGACCACCTCGTCGTCATCGACCGCGGCAGGCTCCTCGCCGACACCGGGATGCAGGACTTCATCCAGCGCCACGGACGCTCGTACGTACGGGTCAAGGCCCCCGAACCGGGGCTTCTGGGAGGGGAATTGGAGCGCAAGGGCGCCTCCATGGCCGTCGGGTCCGACGGCAGCCTGGAGGTGTCCGGGCTGACCGCCGCCGAGGTCAGCCAGGTCGCCGCCACCGCGGGCCTCGTCCTCGACGAACTCAGCTCGCACACCGCCTCGTTGGAGGACACCTTCCTCGACCTGGTGGCGAAGCAGCCCGGACAGCGGCACGGACAGCGGCAGCGACAGCCCGGAAGGAACACGCGTGTCTGAGACCGTCGCCGCCATCAGGGCCGAGTTCATCAAGGTGCGCGCGATCCGCGCCACCTTCCTCGCGCTGCTTCTCTTCGTGCCGCTCAGTGTCGTGATCGCCGCCCTCGACGGCTGGTCCGCGAAGTCCGCGATCGAGTCCGACAACGGCATGCTGCGCGACGGCTTCACCGCCCAACAGGCGGGCCTGGACGGCATCCTGTACGGGCAGCTCGCGCTGATCGTGTTCGGGGTGCTCGTCGTCAGCTCCGAGTACAGCTCCGGCATGATGCGCGTCTCGCTGCTCGCCGTGCCCCGGCGCGGCCGCCTCTACGCGGCGAAACTCACCGTCACCGCGGCCGCCGCGCTGCTCGTCGCGATCCCCGTCACCGTCGTCGGCTACCTGGTCACCCAGGCCGCGCTCGGCCCGCACGGCGCGTCCATCGGTGACGACGGCGTGCCCGGCGCGCTCGCCGGAGCGGTGCTCTACCTGACGCTGATGAGCCTGTTCGCCGCCGGAGTGGCCACCGCCGCGCGCAGCGCCGTGCTGCCGCTCGCGATCATGCTGCCGATGGTGCTCGCCGGGTCCCAGATCCTCTCCGTCATCGGGGCGACCAAGGAACTCGCCCGCTACTTCCCGGACCGGGCCGGTACCCAGATGCTCACCGTCGACGCGGACCACGCGGTGCGCGGCGGTGTCGTCCTGCTCGTGTGGACCGTCGCGGCGCTCGCCCTCGGCTACGTACGGCACCGGCGGTGGGACGCGTGACGGGACCTGGGTGAGGCACCTGTCCCATGCCTGTGGGACATGCCGCGCCATAGCTTCCTCCCTGTCAGTCGCCTCCGGGCCGTACAGGTCGGCCCGGACGACCGGCTCAACCGGGAGGTAAACCATGTCTGTTGAGATCTACGAGCCCCCGATGCTCCAGGAAGTCGGCGACTTCGACGAGCTCACCAAGTGCCTCGGTGTCGGCAGCTGCAACGACTTCGCCGGCTGTGGTTACGCCATCGTCTGCTTCTGGTGAACACCTGCGGTGCCGGTGCGTCCGCTCGGACGCACCGGCACCGCCCGGGGAACGAGGCGACATGGAATTCGTAGTTCTGCCGGACTGCCCGGCCGCTGCCGGGCCCGCCGCGCGGCTGTCGGCCGAGCGCCGGATCGACCACGCGTCGGGACGGCCCTGGATCGTGGGCGACTGGCCCGAGGGCGAGGCCGTCGTCATCGAGGCCGGGCCGCGCCGGATGGTGGTCATCGGGCCCACCGACCTCGACGAGAACACCGCGGCCGACCGGCTCGGCCGGCTGCGCACACCGCACGACGCCGACCGGATCGCCGCCCGGCTCGCGGGAAACTTCCACCTGTCGGTGTCGATGGACGGGCAGACCCGTGTCCAGGGATCCGTCGTCGGCGTACGGCAGATCTACGCGACGACCGTCGACGGCGTCACGGTGGCGGCCGACGGGGTGGCACCGCTCGCCCGGCTCACCGGCGCCGGCCTCGACGAGAGCGTCCTCGCCGCGCGGCTGCTCGCACCGGGCGGAGCACCCTGGCCGCTCGCGCAGCGGCCCGTCCGCCGCGGCATCGAAGCGCTCAGGACCGGACACTGGCTGCACCTCGACGCGGACGGCCGCGCCCGGCAGGTGCGCTGGTGGCGGCTGCCCGAGGCGACGCTGTCGCTGGCCGAGGGCGCGGGCGCCGTCCGCTCGGCCCTGACCGACGCGCTCGCCACCCGCGTGGCGTCCGGCCGGACGATCAGCGCCGACCTGTCCGGCGGCATGGACTCCACCTCGCTGTGCTTCCTCGCCGACGTGGCGGGCGCCGACCTCGTCACGTACCACGTGGCGCCCCTCGACAGCGCGAACGAGGACACCGTGTGGGCGCACCGGGCGGCCGCCCTGCTGCCGCGGGCCCGCCACCACACGCTCACCTCGGACCGCGCCGAGAACCTCTTCGACGTCGGCTACACCGCGGACCACGCGGACGCCGCTCCCGAAGGCCCCTCCACCTGGGCCTCCGGACTCACCCACATCCGCGACCTCGCCCGGCGCGCCCGCGGCGAAGGCTCGGCGCTGCACCTCAGCGGCTTCGGCGGCGACGAACTGTTCGGCCGGATGCCCACCTCCGCCTGGTCGTTGGCGCGCGCCCGGCCCGTCAGCGGCCTGCGCCTGGTCAACCGCTACCGGCTCGCCAACCGCTGGTCGTGGGGCGGCACCGTACGGGCGCTCGCCGACCGGTCGACGTTCGCGCGCGGCCTCGCCCGGGTCGCCGCCCGGATCGGCGACCCGCCCCCGCCGCTCGACGAACCCGACTTCGGGTGGGTGTTCGCGCCGCGGATGCCCGCGTGGGCGACGCCGGACGCGGTGGCGGAGGTCCGGCGGCTGCTCACCAGGGCCGCCGCCGAACAGCCCGAGCCGCTGGACGCGGACCGGGCCAGGCACCAGGCGCTCGCCTCGCTCGTCTTCGAGGGCTCCACGATCCGCCAGGTCAACACGGCCCTCGCGGAGACCGGCATCGTCTGGGACGCGCCGTTCCTCGACGACCGGGTGATCGAGGCCGCGCTCGCCACCCGGGTCGAGGAGCGCCTGGCGAGCGGCCGGTTCAAACCGCTGCTGACCGACGCCGTGCGCGGCGCCGTGCCCGACGGCATCCTCGACCGCCGCGACAAGGGCGAGTTCAGCGCCGAGGCGTTCCGCGGCCTCGCCCGCAACCGGGCCCGGATCCTGGAGCTCGCCGAGGACTCGCGCCTCGCCGGACTCGGCCTCATCGACCCGGTCGAGTTCCGGGCCGCGGTCCTCAACCCCGGCCCGATGTCCCACCACCTCCAGCCGATCGACACCACCGTGGCGTGCGAGAGCTGGCTCCGTACGCACACGAGCCCCCAGCGGGACGCGGATGTCCAGGACACAGGAGTACGCAGATGAAGCTGAGCCTCGCCCGCGACGTCACCCTCACCGACGTCGAGTCGGGGGCCGTCCTGCTCGACGGACGGCACGGCCGCTACTGGCAGTTGAACGCCTCGGGGACCGCCGTCCTGCGCAGGCTGCTCGACGGACACGCCCCGGACGAGGTCGCCGCGAGCATGTCCGAGGTGGCACCGGTCGCCGAGGACCGGGCCCGCCAGGACGTGCGGGCGCTCATCGACTCGCTCAGCGCGGCGCACCTCCTGGAGGTCTCCCCGTGACGACCCCCGCCGTCGCCGAACACGCGGCCCGCCTCCCGTGGCGCCGCCAGCTCGCGCCCGCTGCGCGGCCGGCGCCGCCCGCCTCCTCGTCCGGCTGCCACCGGCCCGGCTGCACCGCGTCCTCGGCGTGATCAGCCGGGGCGCGCGGCCCGCCGCGTACGCCGACGTGGCCCGCGCCCGCCGCTCCGTCGTCTCCGTCAGCACCCGGTGCGCGGGCCTCGGGTGCCTCCAACGCTCCGTCGCCACCGCCCTGTTGTGCCGCTCGAAGGGCCGCTGGGCCGACTGGTGCACCGGCTTTCGCACCCAGCCGTTCGGGGCGCACGCCTGGGTCGAGGTCGACGGGCGGCCGGTCGACGAACCCGGCGAACTCAGCGCGTTCCGCACCGTCCTCGCCGTCCGCCTGCCGGAAGGAGGCCGCGCATGACGGCCACCGCGATCAGGGCCGAGGCCCTCTACGCGTTCTACGGCACCCACCCGGCCGTGAACGGTCTGGAGCTGGCCGTGCCCGAAGGCTCGACGTTCGGCTTCCTCGGCCCCAACGGCGCGGGCAAGACGACCACCATCAGCATGCTCACCACCCTGCTCAAGCCCACCGCGGGCCGCGCGGAGGTGGCCGGCTTCGACGTCGCGACCCAGCCCGCCGAGGTGCGCCGCAGGATCGGCATCGTCTTCCAGGAATCCACCCTGGACCAGGAGCTGACCGCGACCGAGAACCTCCGCTTCCAGGCCGACCTGTGCGGGCTGCCGCGCCATGAGTCCCGTACGGCGATCGCCGCGATGCTCGACCTGATGGAACTCTCCGAGCGCAGCCGGGTCCCCGTACGCCAGTTCTCCACCGGCCTGCGCCGCCGCCTGGAGATCGCCCGCGGGCTGCTCGGCGCGCCCCGCGTCCTCTTCCTCGACGAACCGACGACGGGCCTCGACGCGCAGACCCGCGCCGCCGTCTGGGACCACCTCGACCGGCTGCGGCGCGAACAGGGCATCACCCTGTTCTTCACCACGCACCAGCTGGAGGAGGCCGAGCACTGCGACGAGGTCGCGATCGTCGACCGCGGCAAGGTGATCACGCAGGGCACGCCCGCCGAGCTGAAGTCCGTCATCGGCTCCGACCTCGTGATGCTGTCCACCGAGGACGACGTGCGCGCCGTCGACACGCTGGCCGAACGCTTCGGACTCGCGGCCGAACTCACCCCGGACGGAATCCTGTTGAGGGTCGCGAACGGCGCCGCGCTGGTCCCACGGCTCTGTACGGACCTCGGGCTCACCGTGCGGTCGGTGTCCATCGCGCCGCCCACGCTCGACGACGTCTTCCTGCACCACACCGGGTCCGAGATCCGGGAGAGCACGGCGAACGCCCACACGCTCGGCACGCTGGGGGAGGGACTGCGATGAGCCGCACCGACACCGTCGCGCAGGCGCCCGTCGAGGAACGGGCCCGCGTCGCCCCCGACCGGCGGCCGGGAGCCCTGCGCCCGTACCTGCTGCTGTGGCGGCGCGAGATGATCCGCCTGCGCCACAACCCCGTACGCCTCGCCATGGGCCTGGTCACGCCGCTGCTGTTCCTCGTCGTGCTCGGCACCGGACTCGACGCCGCGTCCGGCAACCTCGGCAAGGCCCAGCTCAACGACTACCGCGCCTTCCTGTTCCCCGGCGTCCTGGTCATGTCGGTGCAGGCACCGGCGATCGCGGTGGGCATCTCCCTCGTCTGGGACCGCAGACTCGGCGTGCTGCGGCAGATGCTCGTCGCCCCGTTCCCGCGCCCCAGCATCGTCCTCGGCCTCGCTCTCGGCGGCGCCACCACCGGCGGCGTCTACGGCCTGCTCGTGCTGTCCGTCGGCGGCATCGCGAGCATCCGCTACGAACCCGTGCTCCTGCTCGTCCTCGTCGAGGTCTTCCTGGTCTCCCTGCTGTTCAC
Organism: Streptomyces sp. Q6; assembly: GCF_036967205.1. Lineage (NCBI taxonomy): Bacteria > Bacillati > Actinomycetota > Actinomycetes > Kitasatosporales > Streptomycetaceae > Streptomyces > Streptomyces citrinus. Next base: position 2,541,050 of record NZ_CP146022.1, on the reverse strand, counting down.
GGCCCTCGGACTGCTCGCCGCGGTGACGATCCGGCAGGTCGACACGTTCCAGGTCGTCGTGAACCTGAGCCTGATGCCGCTCATGTTCTTCTCCGGCGCGATGTTCCCGCCGAACGGGCTGCCCGGCTGGCTCGCCGTCGTCGTCAAGCTCAACCCGCTGACGTACGGGGTCGACGCGGTCCGCAGGACCCTGCCGGGGCCCGACGTGCTCAGCTCGGACCAGACGCGCCTGATGATCGGCGACTGGCAGCCGCCCGTCGCCGCCGAGCTCGGGCTGCTCGCCGCGATCATCGCGCTCGCGCTCGGCGTGGCCACGTACCGGTTCTCCCGGACGCCATGAGGACCGGCACGCGGCTGGTGCGGGCGGTGCGCGACCCGTGGGCGGGGACGGCCGTGCGGCTGCTCCTCGCCGCCGTCCTGGGCTACGCGGGCCTGGTGAAGATCCAGGACCTCGCGAACGCCGAACGCTCGGTCGCCGTCTACCAGATCGTCACCGGCGACACGGCCCAACTCGTGGGCGGCGCGCTGCCGTTCGTCGAGATCGCCGTGGCGCTGCTGCTCGTGGCCGGGCTCGCCACCCGGGCGGCGGCAGCCGTCACGGCCGCCCTCCTCGCCGTCTACATCGCGGCCATCGCCTCGGTGTGGGCCCGCGGCCTGTCCATCGACTGCGGCTGCTTCGGCGGCGGAGGCACCCTCACGGACGGCGCCGAACGCGGCTACGTCATCGACATCGCACGCGATCTGCTGCTGCTCGGCGCGGCCGTCCTCCTCGTCCGCACCCCGCGCACGCGCTACGCCCTCGACCACTGGGTCCTCGACCTCCCCGACGCACGAGACGCAAGAGGTGACTAGCCGCATGGAGCCCACCGACCCCACGAACACCCCGCGCACGCAGCACCCCGCCGATGCCCCGCACACCCCGGACGCCACCGACGTGCTCGTGCGGGACATGGTCCGCAAGCGGTACCGCCGCCGGCGCACCGTCGTCGTGTCGACCGTCGCCGCCGTCGTCGTGACCGCGGCCGCGCTCGTCGGCGCCGGCCTGGTGCGGGCGAACAACTCCGACCCGGGCGAGGCCCCCGACCGGGTGCCCGCCGGGGTGGCCGGCGACAAGGCGGGGATCACGGCGTCGAAGGGCCCGGTCCGCGTCGACCTCTACCTCGACTACCTCTGCCCCGAGTGCCGCAACACCGAGCGCTCCCTCGCCGCCACCCTGAAGACCCTCACGGCGGACGGGGACATCCGGCTCGTCTACCACCCCGTCGCGTTCCTCGACGACTACAGCAGCCCCGGCGGCTACTCGACGCGGGCCGCGTCCGCGGCGGCCTGCGCGGCGGACGCGGGCAGGTTCGAGGAGTACACGGCCCTGCTCTTCGAGAAGCAGCCCCCCGAGCGTGGGCCCGGCCTCAGCGACACCCAGCTCGTCGGCGCGGGGAAGGACGCGGGGATCTCCGGCGACTCCTTCGCGCGCTGCGTCCGCGACGCTCCCCACAAGAAGTGGGTGCGGTACGTGTCCGACGTCGCCGCCTCCCGCAAGGTGTCCCTGACCCCGACCGTCATGGTCGCCGGGGAGCGGATCGACGTCACCGGCGGGGACGCCGCGGGCGAACTGACCCGCGCCGTCGCCGAGGCCCGCCGATGAGCCGCCTCACCGTGGCGCTCTCCGGTGACGCCATGGTCACCAGAGGTGCGCCGATCACCGACGAGCCTGCCGCGCGGGACCTGCGCGCCCTGCTGCGCGGCGCCGACTTCGCGTTCACCAATCTGGAGGTCGTGCCCAGTGCGGGGCGCGGCCACCCGGTGCACAACGCGGCGGGCGGCGGCGCCCTCGTCGCGGAGGAGGGCGTGCTCGACGGGCTCGGCGACGCGGGCTTCACGGTCTTCGGCTGCGCCAACAACCACGCCCTCGACATGGGCGTGGAAGGGCTGCTCGGCACGGTCGACCTGCTGCGCGCGCGAGGCCTCCCGTTCGCCGGGATCGGCGCCGACCTGACCGGCGCGCGGCGGCCCGTCTACGTCGACCGGCCCGGCGGCAGCCTCGCCCTGATCGCGTGCAGCGCCACGTACCTTCCCGGACAGGAGGCCGCCCCGCCCTCGCCCGACCTGCCCGGCAGGCCGGGGTGAGCCCGCTGCGGCACAGCGCCACCCTCGACGTGACCGCCGAACAGCTCGACGTGCTGCGCGCGATCGACGCGGAGACGGGCCTGCGGGCGCGCCGGGCCGAGGCGCGCGGCCTGCTCGGCATCGACCCCGCGCTGCCCGGACCCGGCCGGTACACCTTGTACGGGGCGCGGTTCCGACAGGCGGACGCGCCGGGCATGACGACCGCCTGCGACCCGGGGGACCTCGCCGACCTCGAACGGTGGATCGCCGAGGCCCGCACCCGCGCCGACGTCGTCCTGGTCAGCGTGCACTCCCACGAGCCGGGTCCGACCCCCGAGGAACCGGGCGAGTTCCTGCGCGAGTTCGCGCACCGGGCCGTCGACGCGGGCGCCGACGTCGTCGCCGGACACGGCCCGCACTTCCTGCGCGGCGTCGAGCTGTACCGGGGCCGCCCGATCTTCTACAGCCTGGGGAACATCGTCAGCCAGATCGAGCTCGCCGACCGGCTGCCCGCCGAGGACTACGCGAACCTGCCCGGCCTGCGACAGCCCACACCGGGACGGTACTTCGACGAACTCAGCGGGCACGGCCGCCGCCTGTTCGCCCCGCACCGCCGCTACTGGCGCTCGCTCGTCCCCGTCCTCACCTTCGACGACGGCGAACTGACCGCGGCCAGGCTGCACCCGGTCGACCTCGGCTTCGGCGCCCCGGTCCACCGCCGGGGCCGCCCGCGTCTGGCCGGCGAGGCCGAGGCCAAGGAGATCCTCACGGACGTCGCCGAACTGGCCGCCCCGTACGGCACGCGCGTGACGGCCGGGGCCGACGGCATCGGCGAACTGGACGTGCGCGGCGACGGATAGGGTCTCCCGCATGACCGAAGCCGTCCGGGTGCTGATCGCCGACGACCAGGCGCTGCTGCGCGGAAGCTTCCGCGTCCTCGTCGACTCGACACCCGGCATGGCCGCCGTCGGCGAGGCGGGCGACGGCGCCACGGCGGTGCGGCTCGCCCGCGAACTGCGCCCGGACGTCGTCCTGATGGACCTGCGGATGCCCGTCATGGACGGCATCGCGGCGACCCGGCAGATCTGCGCCGACGGGGCCCTGTCGGGCGTACGGGTCCTGGCGCTCACCATGTTCGACATGGACGAGTACGTGTACCCGGCGCTCCAGGCGGGCGCGAGCGGCTTCCTCCTCAAGGACGCCTCACCGACCGAACTCGTCCAGGGGATCCGGGTGATCGCCGCCGGTGAGAGCGTCCTCGCCCCGACGGTCACCCGCCGCCTCATCGCGAACTTCTCCCGCCCGCCCGCGGCGCCGACCCCCGCGCCCCGGCTCGTCGGCCTCACCCCGCGCGAGCAGGAGGTGCTCGTCCTCATCGCCAACGGCCTGTCGAACGCGGAGATCGGCGAGCGCCTGGTGATCAGCCTGCCGACCGTGAAGACGCACGTCAGCAGCCTCCTCGCGAAGCTGCGTGCCCGGGACCGCGCGCAGCTGGTCATCATCGCGTACGAGAGCGGGCTCGCCGAGCCGGGCATGCCGGGCTGAGCCGGCTCACCGCCGCACCGGCACCACCAGCGGCACCCCCGTACGCGGATGCGGCAGCACCTCCACCGGATGCCGGTAGACCGTGCTCAGGAGGGGGCCGTCGAAGATCTCCGACGGGGGGCCGTCCGCCGTGATCCGGCCCTCGTGCAGGACCGCCGTCCGGTCCGCGTGCGCCGCGGCCAGGCCGAGGTCGTGCAGGACGACCACGACCGCGTCACCGGCGGCGGCCCGCTCCCGGCAGACCCGCAGCACCAGTTCCTGATGGCGCAGGTCGAGGGCGGCGGTCGGCTCGTCGAGGAGCAGCAGCTGGGCCGACTGGGCGAGCACGCGGGCCAGGGCCACCCGGGCGCGTTCGCCGCCGGACAGCGCCGAGAACGGGCGGCCCGTGAAGGCCGACGTCTCCGTGACCCGCAGGGCGTGGGCGATCACCTCGTCGTCCCGGTCCTCGTACGGGGTCCCCGCCCAGGGCGCGCGGCCCATGCGGACGACCTCCTCCGCCGCGAACGCGAACGACAGCGTCGCCGACTGGGGCAACAGGGCCCGACGCAGGGCGAGTTCGCTGGCCGACCAAGACCCGGCCGGGCGGTCGTCGATGCGCAGGTCGCCGGAGGCCGGCGGCAGGTCCGCCGCGAGCGCCGCCAACAGCGTGGATTTCCCTGCCCCGTTGGGGCCGACCAGAGCCAGGACCTCGCCCGCCCGGACCGTGAGGTCGACCCCGGACAGGACCGCGCGCCCGCCCAGCTCCACCTGCACGGCGCGGGCCCGCGCCACCGGCTCGCCGGGGAGCGGCGCGCGGGGACGCGGCGGCCGCCCCGGGCGGAGAACGCCGAGAGCCTCGGGACCTTCATGCCCAGCCTCCTTGCTTGCGTCGGGTGCGGCGCAGCAGCCAGAAGAAGAACGGGCTGCCGGTCAGGGCGGTGAGCACCCCGATGGGGAGTTCCGCGGGCGCCGCCACCGTGCGCGCCGCCAGGTCCGCGCCCACCAGGACCACCGCGCCGCCGAGCGCGCTGCCCGGTACGAGGAAGCGGTGGCCGGGACCGGCGAGCATGCGCAGCAGGTGCGGGACGACGAGGCCGACGAAGCCGATGACGCCGGAGACCGCCACGGCCGCGGCGGTCAGCAGGGCGATGACCAGGATCAGCGTGACGCGCAGCTTCTCGACGTCCACGCCCAGGTGCCGGGCCGGACGCTCACCGAGCGCGAGGAGGTCCAACGGGCGTGCGTGGAACGGCGCGACGAGCAGTCCGAGCGCCGCGCACGGCAGCACCGCGAGCACCTTGGGCCAGGTCGCCTGCGCCAGCGAGCCGAGCTGCCAGAACGTGATCTGGTTGACGGCGGCCGCGTCCGCGTACGAGAGGAACAGGCCGATGAGGGCGCCCGCGAACGCGTTCACGGCGATGCCGGTGAGGATCAGCGTGACCACTTCGGTGCGGCCGCCCGAGCGCGCCATCACGTACACGATCAGGACGGTCGCGAGGCCCGACACGAACGCGCAGACCGTGATCGTCCACGTGCCGAGGAAGTCGAGGCCGAGCGCGATGCAGGCGACGGCGCCGACCGCCGCGCCCGACGAGACGCCGATGACGCCGGGCTCGGCGAGCGGGTTGCCGAAGACGCCCTGCATGAGCGCGCCCGCGCAGCCGAGCGAGGCGCCGACGAGGAGGGCGAGGACGACGCGCGGCAGCCGCACGTTCCACAGGACGGACTCGCCGACCCGGTCGAGCGGCGCGCCGCCCAGGCCGACGCGGTGCAGCACCGAGCCGAGGACGTCGCCCGGCGGGATGTCGTACGCGCCGATGCCCGCCGACAGGAGCGCCAGGAGGGCGAGCGCGGCGGTCAGGAGCACGGTCAACAGCCATGATGTGCGCCGGAGTTGACGTCCGGGCTGCGGCTGCGCGGGGGAGGTGGCGGGCGGGGTCTCGGTCGCCGTCATGTCACGCACCGCCCTTTCCGGTTCCGTAGAGCTGCCCGACGATCGACTTCAGGACCTGGTCCGTGCGCGGCCCGTAGGCGAGCAGCGCCCCGTCCTCGACGGACACGACCCGGCGGTCGACGCCCGCCGGGGTCTGGGCCACGCCAGGGATCCCGACCAGGCCGTCGACGCCGCCGACGGAGTCCAGCCCCTGGGACATGACGAGGATCGCGTCCGGCGCCGCCTTCGCGAGGGCCTCGCTGGTGAGGGCCCGGAAGTCGGTCTTCAGGCCGGAGTCCGCGCCCGCGTCGACCGCCCCGGCCGCCTCCAGCAGGGACGTGGCACCCGACTTCGTACCGCCGATGAGGTAGACGGACGCCGAGCCGCGCAGATAGAGGAACGCGACGCGGGGCTTCTTCTTCCCGTGCGGGATGTCCTCGCGCACGGCGGCGATCCGGTCCTCGGTGCGCCGCGTCAACTCCCGTCCGGACGAGGGGACTCCGAGGGTGTCCGCGACGGACCGGATGCGGGTGCCGACGTCGTCGAGGTCCTGGGCGGGGGCCGTCACCACCACCGGGACGCCCGCGTCGCGGATCTGCCGCATCGCCTCGGCGGGCCCCGACGTGGTCTCGGCGAGGACGAGGTCGGGCGCGAGGGAGAGCACGCTCTCCGCCGACACGTCGTGGTTGCGGGTCACGACCGGCAGCTTCTTCGCCTGGTCGAACGTCGCGGTGATGTCGCGGGCGACCACCCGCCCGCCGAGGCCGAGGGTGAAGACGATCTCGCTGAGGCTGCCGGAGAGCGGCACGATCCGGTCGGCCTTCTTCACCGTCACCTTCGTGCCGTCGGCCGACGTGATCGTGACCGGCAGGTCGGGGGAGGGCGTCCGGGTGAGCGGCTCCAGGCGGTTCGCGGTCGCCGACGCCCCGGTCCCGGACCGCGCGGCGGCCCCGGTGGTGCCGTCCTTCGCGCACGCGGTGGCGAACAGCGCGAGGGCCAGGGCGAGTACGGGGATCAGGGCGCCCGTCCGTCGAGGGGTGGGTGAGGGGGCGGCTGGCGTCGGCACGCGGACACCGTCCTGTCGTGGTGGGAGGGGCTGTTGACGAGAAGCGATTCTAGATTAGGTTAGCCTTACCTAAGTCGCCAGGTCTGGTGGCGTACACGTCTGTGACGTACATCCGGAGGAACACCGCCATGCCCCGACGCGCACGGACACGCGTCCTCGCCGCCGCCCTCTTCGCCGCGCTGCTCGGCGCCCTGCTCCCCGCCACGGGAGCGCACGCCGCCGCCCGCACGGTCGCGGGCGGCCGGCTCGACTGGGGCGTGAAGTCGTCCTTCCAGAGCTACATCACCGGGCCGATCGCCGAAGGGAGTTACTCCCTGACCGGCGGTGCGGCGACCGTCGGCGCGAGCCGGTTCCGCTTCCACTCGGCCACCGGCTCGTACGACGGAGCGACCGGCGCCTTCTCCTCCTCCTTCTCCGGCGGCGTGCACTTCGTCGGACACAGGAAGAGCGACGGGACGTACGAACTCGACCTGACGATCAGCCGTCCCACCGTCCGGATCACCGGCGGCAGCGGGACGCTGTACGTCGATGTCGTCGGCAGGGCGAAGGGCACGGGGACGGTCACGTCGTCCCGCCAGGTGCCCTTCGCCACGCTGGCCCTCGGCGGGATCGACATGCGGGGCGACGAGGACAGCACGCGCACCGTCACCCTCAACGACGTTCCCGCGACGCTCACTTCACAGGGCGCCACGTCCTTCGCCGGGTACTACACGGCCGGCACCGCGCTCGACCCGATCAGCCTCTCGGCCGACGTCGCGCCGAAGAAGACGGAACCGTCCGCGACCGCCACGAAGAAGGCCGCGTCCGACGACCGGAAGAAGCCGCAGCACGACACCTCAGGGAAACTCCGGGACGGCGCCGTCGACTGGGGCGTGCGGCGCACCTTCCGCGAGTACGTCACCGGCGACATCGCCCAGGGCGAGTGGACACTCAGCGGCGGGGCGCAGGACGGCGGCGCGCTGTTCCGCTTCCCGAAGGGCGAAGGGTCGTACGACCCGAAGAAGCGGACCCTGGACGCCGCGTTCACCGGCTCCGTCCGCTTCACCGGCAAGCACGGGCTCGACCTGCTGCTCACCGATCCCACCGTCGCCGTCGAGAACGGCACGGGGACGCTGCGCGCCGACGTCACCCGCGGTGCGAAGACCGCCGAGGACACCGCGCTCGTCACCTTCGCCGTGCCCACCCTCGCCGCGCAGGACGGTCTCGTCCGGGTCGACGAGGCACCGGCGAAACTCACCGCCGCCGGAGCGAAGGCCTTCGGCGGGTTGTACCGGGCCGGGGCCGCGATGGACCCCGTCTCCCTCGCCGTCGCGCTGGACGCGGACGCGACGCTGCCCGCGCTGCCCGACCTCGGCAGCTCGGCCTCGCCGTCCCCGGCCCCGAAGGCGTCGACGGCCGCCAAGTCCACCGCGGCGCAGCCCCGTTCGGGCCTGTCCGGGGAGCGGTCGCCGGGATCGTCGCGGCCGTGGCCGCCGTCCTGGCCGGGGCCGCCGCCCTCGTCGCCCGCGCGCGACGCCGCACCCCCTGAACCATCAACCAGGAGAAGAATCATGGCACTCACCAGACACCCCATAGCCCTGGCCGCGGCCACCGCCGTCGCGCTCGGCGCCGGAGCGATCGCCGTCCCCGCCCTCGCGTCCGCCGCGGGGAAGCCGGCCACGATCGAGCTGAAGGACGGCACCCTCGACTGGGGCGTGAAGCAGTCCTTCCGCACGTACGTCACCGGCATGGCGGCCGGGAAGATCGAGGCGAGCGGCGGTGCGACACAGGCCGCCGACAACGGCCCGTTCACCTTCACCGGCGGCGCCGGCAGCTACGACACCACCACGCACGGCACGGACACCGGCTTCGAGGGCGCCGTCCGGTTCGCGTCCACGGCGCACGGCTTCGACATCGAGATCGGCGACGTGAAGGTCGTCACGTCCGGCACGACCGGCCACATCGACGCCGACGTCACCCTCAACGGCACCGTCCGGAACGACATCGAGTTCGCCACCCTCGACCTGTCCGCCGTCAAGCCCGCCACCGGCGCGGGCGGCGCCATGACGTTCAAGGACATCCCGGCGACGCTGACCGCCGAGGGCGCCACCGCGTTCAACGGCATGTACAAGGCGGGCACCGCCCTCGACGCGGCGACGCTGACCGTAACTCCCGCCGCCTCCTCGCCGTCCCCGTCCGCACCGGCTCCCTCCACGTCGGCCCCGGCCTCCCCGTCGCCCACGGCGAGCGCCACCCCGTCCGGGAAGCCGAGCACGTCCGCCCCCGCGACCACGAAGCCGACCGCGACCGGCGCGGCCGCCGCCTCCGGCGACATCGTCGACGGCACCCTCGACTGGGGCGTCAAGGAGTCCTTCCGTACGTACATCACGGGTCCCGTCGCGCACGGCAAGGTCGAACTCACCGGCGGCGCCGCGAAGAACGGCTCGGTCTACCGGTTCGGCGACGCGAGCGGCAGCTACGACGCCGCGTCCACGTCCCTCGACGCCAGGTTCGCCGGCACCGTCCGCTTCCTCGGCCACGCGACGGACGGCGCCTACGCGCTCGACCTCCGGTTCGGCGATCTGCGCGTGACGGCGAAGGGCACCGGCGGCAGGCTGGTCGCCGACGTGTCCAGCAAGGACATGGACAGCGGCAAGGTCACCATGTACGACGACCTGACCGTGGCCACGCTGAAGGTGGGCTCGGGCGACCTCACGGCCACCGGCGACATCGTCGAGCTCGACGGGGCGACCGCCACGCTCACCGCCGACGGCGCGAAGGCCTTCGGCGGGTTCTACCAGGCGGGTGCCGCGCTCGACCCGGTCACGGCCGCGGTCTCCCTCGACGAGGACGCGACGCTGCCGTCCGGCTCCGACGGCGGTACCACGGGCGGGACGGCGGGCACGACCGGCGGGACGGGCGGCACGAGCGCGCTCGGTTCGACGACCGGCGGCGGCACCGGCGGCTCCCTCGCCGCCACCGGCGCCGACGTCCCCGCGGGGCCGCTCGCCGCGGCCGCCGCCCTGGTCGTCGCCGCGGGCGCGGGCACGGTCTTCGCGACGCGCAGGCGCCGTACGCGACAGAGCTGACCCCGCGCGCCCCGGGCCGCCCGCCGCGTTCTCAGATCAGCGGCGGGCGGCCGAGCCGCGTCATCCGCCACACCGTGCGCCAGCGCATCGGCCGCCGCTCACCGGCCGGCGCGCGCACGCCCTCCACGAAGCCGCCCGCCCACGCGCGCAGACCGCCGAGCGACCGCGTGCGCAGCAGCGTGATCGCCGTCCACACCCCCAGATACACCGGGATCAGGAGCACGGGGAGCCTGCGGCGGGCCAGCCACACCCGGTTGCGGGCGGTCATCCGGTAGTAGACCGCGTGCCGGGCCGGGGACGTCTTCGGGTGCTGGAGCAGCAGCGACGGCTCGTAGAGGACCTTCCAGCCCGCGTCCAGCGCGCGCCACGCGAGGTCCGTCTCCTCGTGCGTGAAGAAGAAGTCGGCCGGCCAGTCACCGGTCTCGGTTAGCATGTCCATCGAGAAGGCGTGCCCGCCGCCGAGGAACGCGGTGACGAGCCCGCGCCGCATCGGGTCCTTCGCCCGCAGCCGCGGCACGTGGCGGCGCTGCGTCTCGCCGTGCTCGTCGGCGATGCGGAATCCGACGACGCCGAGCTTCGGGTCGGCCGCGTACAGGTTCTGGAGGGTGGAGAACACGTCGGCGTCGACGAGGAGCCCGTCGTCGTCCAGCTCGACCGCCACGTCCACGTCGCCGAACTCCCGCAGCCGGGCCAGGGCGACGTTGCGGCCGCCGGGGCAGCCCAGGTTGTCGTCGAGTTCGACCGTCGTGACCTCGAAGGGATACCCCGGGTAGGCGGGCAGCTCCGTGCCGTTGCCGATCAGGACGACCCGGGTCGGCACCACGTCCTGCTTGGCCACCGACTCCAGGAGCGCGTCCACGTCCTTCGGGCGGTTGCCCATGGTGACGATGGCCACGCCCAGGCGCGGGAGTTCGGTGATCGGGTGCCTGTCAGTCATGGCGGCGATGGTATCTGTTCACCTTGCGCGGGCTACGGGTGCGGGTGCCAGCCGGTCCGCTCCGCCCACTGCTCGGCGACGACCACCACCAGATCGACGACCGGGTCCTTCACGTCCGCGTACGTCCCCGTGTCGGCGACCGCCCCGGCGAGCACGTACTTGAAGCGGGCGTACGCGGGCACGGCCTGCGGGGTGGCGCGCAGCCAGTCCCGGAACAGCAGCGCGAGCCGCTCGTTCGGTGAACCCACCCTGCGCACATGGAGGTTGACGTGCGGGGCGTCCGCCGTGCGGCGCGACCAGTACCGCTTGGCCCAGTCGGCGGGATCCTCACGGCCCTCCCGCTCGGCGGGGACGTGATCGCGCAGATACGGCGACCGCACGAAGCCGAGGACCGCCAGCGGCGTCTCGAAGGCGTCCGCGGCGGCGTCCAGATCGGCGACGCTCACCTGCACGTCGTAGACGTCCTTCGCGGCCATGCCGGGCACGGACGTCGACCCGATGTGGTCGACGCGCACCGCCAACGGGCCGAGAGCCGCGGTCAGTTCGGCGCACAGCCGTCGCCCGCCCGCCTCCCACGCCGGATCGTGCGGGACGACGACGGGCTTCTCGGCCAGGGCCATCAGACGCGCTCCAGCGGCCTGTGCGGCGGCGCCGGCAGCTCCACGTGCAGGGCGTCGCCGGGGTGGACGATCCCGCCCTCCCGCACGACGCCCATGATCCCGGCCTTGCGGACGATCGCGCCGGTCTCCGGGTCACGCCCCACGACGCGCTTGAGCAGGCCGTCCTGGAAGGTGTCGATCTGGAGGCACGGGTTGCGCAGGCCGGTGACCTCGACGACCGCGCCGCCGTCCCCGAACCGCAGCAGGGCCCCGGTGGGCAGGGCGAGCAGGTCGATGCCGCGCGTCGTGACGTTCTCGCCGAGGTCGCCGGGGCGCACCCGGTGCCCGTCGGCCGCGACCTCGTCGAACAACTCCTCGTGGATGAGGTGGACTTGGCGCAGGTTCGGCTGCGTCGGGTCCTGCGCGACCCGGGACCGGTGCCGCACGGTCACCCCGGCGTGCACGTCCCCCTCGACGCCGAGCCCCGCGAGCAGCGTGATGCTGTCCCGGTTCGGCTTGGTGAAGGAGTACTCACCGTTGCTGCTGACCGCCGCGACGACACCACCGTCGAACCCACCCATAGCGCTGCCCCCAAGGCCACCTGATCACTCGGACTCCGCAGCCTAGTACGCGGCCCGGTGCGGCCGGGGCCGGGTCAGGCCGGGCCGAGCGAGCGCTCCGCGAGCCTCGCCACATGGGCGTGGAGGGTGCCGCGGGCGTCCGGCGTCAGGGTGCCCAGGGCGACCAGGGCCGTGACGACCACGTCGCACAGCTCCGACTCGACGTCCTGCCAGGTGTGGCTGACGCCCTTGCGCGGGTTCTGGCCGACCGCCCCGATGACGGCCTCGGCGACCTCGCCCACCTCCTCCGACAGCTTCAGCATGCGCAGCAGGAGGGCTTCCCGGGGCGGGCTCGCGTTGTTCTCGTCGAGCCAGGCCCGCAGCCGGTCGACGGTGGTCCACAGGTCGTCGTCGTACGTCACGACCGGTGAGCCTATTCCTCCGGCGTCGACTCCTTGACCCGCTTGTTGCGGGAGCCGACCACCGCGAGCGCCGCGGCCCCCGCCCCGACGAGCGCCGCCGGCACCATCCAGTGCCGGTCCAGGGCGTGGCCCAGCGCGTGGTCGAGGGAGTAGCGCCCCGCGCCCGTCACGGCGAGGCCCGCCGCGACGAAACCGAGGAACGCCGGGTACTCGTAGCCGCCGCCCATCGCGAAGAACCCGTTGGGGGCGTGCACGGCCGCCGCGCCCGCCATGGTGCCCGCCGCGGCCGCCCCGCCCACCGGCGTCGCGAGCCCGAGCGCGAGCAGCGCGCCGCCGCCCGCCTCGCCGAGCCCGGCCGCGAGCGCGCTCGCCCTGGCCGGGGTGTATCCCATGGACTCCATGGCGGCGGTCGTCCCGGAGACGCCGCCCCCGCCGAACCAGCCGAGCAGCTTCTGCGCGCCGTGCGCCGCGAGGACCCCGCCCGTGCCCAGGCGCAACGCCAGCAGGCCCAGGTCGCGGCGGTGGGAGCAGGTGGCGCGCCGGGCGCGCGAACGTGTGCAAGTCATGTCCCCACCGTCCGGCAGACGCGCGCCCCGCACCCGGTGCGCGGGCCCGTTCGGGTGGCGTCGGCCCTGCCCCGGTGGGAACGTGAGCCCATGCCCATCCAGACCGCGAAGCTCAGTGACCCGGCCGTCCGCGCCTTCGTCCTGGCGCTGAACGCCCACGACCGGGACGCCTTCCGCGCCGTGCTCGCACCCGGCGCGACGATGACGGACGACGGCTCCGAGCGGGACCTCGACGACTGGACCGCCCGCGAGATCTTCGACTCGCACGGCCACATGGAAGTCGAGAAGGAGGCCGCCGAGGGCCGCACCCTCGTCGCCCGCTACCGCAACGACACCTGGGGCGAGATGCGCACCAGGTGGACGTTCGACGTGGCGGGCGGCAAGGTCATCCGCTTCGAGACCGGCCAGGCCTGAGCGCCCGCCCGGTCCTGACCGGCCCGGCCGATCCGATCGAGGCCGCGGCTACGGGATCGGCACCGCCGCCCCGCTCACCCGCACCCGTGCGTCGCCCTCGCGCAGCGTCACCGTCAGCTCGCCGGGACGCCCCATGTCGGCGCCCTGGTGCAGCGTGAGCCCGGCGGCGGCCGGAACCAGGCCGAGCTCGCGCAGATACGCGCCGAACGCCGCCGCCGCCGCGCCCGTCGCCGGGTCCTCGACGACCCCGCCCACCGGGAACGGGTCGCGCACGTGGAACGTGACGTCGCTCTCCCGCCACACCAGTTGGACCGTCGTCAGGTCCAGTCGGCGCATCAGCGCGGCGAGCCGCTCGAAGTCGTACGACAGGTCGGCGAGGCGCTCACGGGTCGCCGCGGCCAGTACGAGGTGGCGGGCGCCCGCGTAGGAGATCCGGGGCGGCAGCGCCGGATCGAGGTCGGCGGCCGGCCAGTCGAGCGCGGCCAGTGCCTCGGCGAGATCGGCGTCGGCCACGCCCTCGACGTGCGGGGCGACGCTGGTGAGGGTCGCGCGGAGCGTGCCCTGGTCGTCGGCGACGCTGACCGGGACCTCACCGGCCGCCGTGTGGAACAGGAAGTCGCCGGTGCCGTGCCGCTCCGCGAGCGCCACCGCCGTGGCGACGGTGGCGTGCCCGCAGAACGGGACCTCGGCCTTGGGGCTGAAGTACCGCACGGTGTACGCCCGCGCGCCGCCGCTGCCCGCCGGGGGCGGCGTCAGGAACGCGGACTCGCTGTACCCCAGGTCGGCGGCGATCTTCAGCATGTCGGCGGCGTCGAGGGCGGACGCGTCCAGGACGACGCCGGCGGGGTTGCCGCCGGCGGGGGTGGTCGTGAAGGCGCTGTAGCGGAGCACGTCGGTCGTCATGCGCCGCATTCTCGCCGCTGCCGGTCGCGGGCGCTTCGCCGGGGGCGGTGGCGGCGGGGCGTGTCGACAGCGGCGTACGGCCGAGGGTTCAGCCGCGGCCCACGTACGGCATGTTCGTCGCCAGCACCGTCGCGAACTGGACGTTGGCCTCCAGGGGCAGCTCCGCCATGTGCCGGACGGTGCGCGCCACGTCCGCCACGTCCATCACCGGCTCCACCGCCAGCTCCCCGTTCGCCTGCGGGATCCCGGACCGCATGCGCTCGGTCATGTCCGTCGCCGCGTTGCCGATGTCGATCTGCCCGCAGGCGATCCGGTACGGACGGCCGTCCAGGGAGAGGGACTTGGTCAGGCCCGTCAGGGCGTGCTTCGTCGCCGTGTACGCGATCGAGTGCGGACGGGGCGTGTGCGCCGAGATGGAGCCGTTGTTGATGATCCGGCCGCCCCGCGGGTCCTGCTCCTTCATCTGCCGGAACGCGGCCTGCGCGCACAGGAACGCCCCGTTGAGGTTCGTGTCGACGACGTGCCGCCACGCGTCGTAGTCGAGGTCCTCGACCGGCACCCCGCCGGGCCCGAACGTCCCCGCGTTGTTGAACAGCAGGTCGAGCCGCCCGAACCGGTCCCGTACGGCGCTGAACAGCGCGGCCACGTCAGCAGGGCTCGACACGTCCGCGCGTACGGCGAGGGCGTCGGCGCCCGGGGCCAGCGCGGCCGTCTCCTCCAGCGTCGGCGTGCGGCGCCCCGCGAGCGCCACCCGCCAGCCCGCGCCCAGCAGTTCGAGCGCGACGGCCCGGCCGATGCCGGAACCCGCGCCGGTGACCACAGCGGTCCTCGTCGAAGTGTCCATGGGCGCGAGGGTACGGGTGCGCCGGTCATCCGATGATCACCGATCCGCCATGTGGCTGTTGTGTACGTGACAGTCGAGCGTCGTCCCGGGCCACTCCAATGTCCCTGACACCAGCAGTCAGGGGAGGGGCTCCATGTCACACATACCGCAGCACGCACCCGAACTCCGCGCCGCGGCCCAGCACTTGGGCCGCCGCCGGTTCCTCACCGTCACCGGCGCCGCCGCAGCGCTCGCCTTCGCGACCAACCTGCCGACGGGCGGCACCGCGGCCGCCGCCGAGCTCGACGCGGCGAAGATCAAGGCCGACCCGTTCACGCTCGGCCTCGCCTCCGGCGACCCGCTGCCCGGCTCCGTCCTGCTGTGGACCCGGCTCGCCCCGTCCCCGTACGAGACCGGTGGCGGCCTGCCCGCCGAGCGCGTCGAGGTCCGCTGGGAGCTCGCGCTCGACGAGCGGTTCCGGCGGGTGATCAGACGCGGCACGACCACCGCGCACCCCGAGTTCAACCACTCCGTGCACGTCGAGGTCGACCACCTGGCGCCCGGCCGCGTCTACTACTACCGCTTCCGCGTGGGCGGCTGGGTCAGCGCGCCGGGCCGCACCCGCACGGCGCCCGCCACCGCGAGCCACGCCTCGGCGCTGACCCTGGCCGCCGTCTCCTGCCAGGCGTACCACGACGGCTACTACACGGCCTACAAGCACCTGGCCGAGGACGACGTCGACGTCGTCTTCCACCTCGGCGACTACCTCTACGAGTACGCCGTCACCTCCGTCGGCGGCGCCCGCAACTACACCGACCGCGTACTGCCCGCCGTCTTCGCCAAGGAGACCGTGACGCTGGACGACTACCGGCTGCGGTACGCCCTCTACAAGACCGACCCGGACCTGATCGCCGCGCACGCCGCGCACCCGTTCGTCGTCACCTGGGACGACCACGAGACCGAGAACAACTACGCCGGCGACGTCGACGAGAACGGCAACCCGCCCGCCGAGTTCCTGCTGCGCCGCGCCTCTGCCTACCGCGCGTACTGGGAGAACCAGCCGCTGCGCCGCCCGCAGCTCCCCACCGGCCCCGACGCCCAGCTGTACCGGCGCCTCCAGTGGGGACGGCTCGCCCAGTTCGACATCCTCGACACCCGGCAGTACCGCACCGACCAGGCCAACGGCGACGGCTGGAAGTCCCCGACGCCCGAGTCCGAGGCCGCCTCGCAGACGCTGCCCGGATTCACCCAGGAGCGCTGGCTGATCGACGGCTGGCGCCACTCGCGAGCCCTGTGGAACGTCGTCCCGCAGCAGGTCACGTTCTCCCGCCGCAACAACCCGGCCGCGGGCAACACGACCCTGTCCATGGACTCCTGGGACGGCTACCCGGCCTCCCGCGAGCGCCTCCTCAAGGGCGCGGACGCGGCCCGCGTGCGGAACCTGATGGTCCTCACCGGCGACGTGCACGTCTCGTACGCCATGGACATCAAGCGGGACTTCGACGACGCGGACTCGCGCACGGTCGGCACGGAGATCGTGACGACGTCGATCACCAGCGGCAAGGACGGTTCGGCGCGGCCGTCGAACTGGGCGAACTACCTGGCCCGCAACCCGCACATGAAGCACTACGACGGGCAGCGGGGCTACGTCACGGTGGCCCTGGGCGAGGAGTCGGCCCGCGCCGACTTCAAGACGGTGTCCGCGGTGACGACCCCCGGAGCGGCGCTCAGGACGGCGGCGTCCTTCGTGACCGAGGTCGGCGACCAGGGCCTGCACTCCGTCTGACCGTTCGGTGGGGGCTGGTCGCGCGGTTCCCCGCGCTCAACGGCGCGGGGAACCCCGCGACCAGCCACACGACGAGACCCGCGCCCGGCGACCGGCCCGGGACAGGCAACGCGTCAGCGTTCCCCCGGGTACCGCACCCCCACCCGCTCCCTGACGGAGTCCAGCGTGCGCATCACCGCCAACGACCCCTCCAGCGGCACGAGCGGCGACTCCGTGTCCCCGGCCCGCAACCGCTTCATCACCTCCAGCGCCTCGTGCCGCATGGAACCGCGCGGCCCGTCCTCCGGCGCCGCCACGAACTCCTCCGGCTCCCGCCCGTCCCGGTGCAGCACGAACCGCTCCGGGTAGAAGAAGCCGTCGGGCACGTCGATCCGGCCCGCGGACCCGGTCACCGAGGCCGTCACCCCCGTACCGGCGTTGATCGCGCAGTGCAGCACCGCGTGAGCACCGCTCTCCCACGAGAGCAGCATCCCCGTCTGGAGATCGACGCCCTCCTCCGAGAGCGCCGCGCTCGCCGTCACCCCCGACGGCTCCCCGAGCAGCAGCTGCGCGAACGACACCGGGTACACCCCGAGGTCGAGGAGCGCGCCGCCGCCCTGCTCGGGATCGCGCAGCCGGTGCGCCGGCGGGAACGGACCCGCGAGCCCGAAGTCGGCCTGCACCGTGCGGACCTCACCGATCGCCCCGTCGTCGACGAGCGCCTTCAGCCGCCGGATCAGCGGATTGCAGTACATCCACATGGCCTCCATGAGGAACAGGCCGCGCGAGCGCGCCAGCGTCACCAGCTCTCCGGCCTCCCGCGCGTTCAGCGTGAACGCTTTCTCGCACAGCACCGCGCGCCCCGCCTCCAGGCAGAGCCCGGCCGCCGCCCGGTGCGCCATGTGCGGCGTCGCCACGTACACCACGTCGACGTCCTCGTCCGCCGCCAGCGACGCCCAGTCGCCGTACGCGCGCCCGATCCCGAACCGCTCCGCGAACCCCTTCGCCGACGCCTCGGACCGCGATGCCACCGCGACCACCTCGGCGTCCGGCAGATCCAGCAGATCCGCCGTGAACGACGCCGCGATCCCGCCCGTCGCGAGAATCCCCCATCGCACCCGCTCCGCCACCATGCCCACCCGCTCCAGATGTTGTTCCCGACCACTCCACCGAGCTGAGAGCATAGGTAATCGCACGTACGACCGGGAGAGACGAAAGGGATCGGGGATTCACGGGATGGCGGAGAGCGGAAGTACGGGGAGCACGCGAAGCGGTACCCGTGAGGGGGTCCCGAGCGCGGTCGAGGAGACGGGAGCCGACCCCGGCGGCCCGCACGCCGTAGCCCCGACGCCCGTACGCGGCAAGGCCGTTGCCGCCGGAACCAGCGCCCTGGTGACCCTCGTCCTCGGCGGCCTCACCGCCGTACCGGCGCTGTCCATGGACATGTACCTCCCGGCGCTCCCCGAGGTCACCGGAAATCTGCACACCTCCGCCGCCACCGCCCAGCTCACCCTCACCGCCTGCCTGGCCGGCATGGCGCTCGGACAGCTCGCGGTCGGCCCGATGAGCGACAGGTTCGGCCGCCGCCGACCGCTGCTCATCGGCCTGCTCGTGTACGTCGTCGCCACCGCGATCTGCGCCTTCGCCCCGAACGTCGCCCTGCTCGTCGCCTTCCGGCTGCTCCAGGGCCTCGCGGGCGCCGCAGGCATCGTCATCGCCCGAGCCGTCGTCCGCGACCTCTACGACGGTGTCGCGATGGCCCGCTTCTTCTCGACCCTGATGCTGATCTCCGGCGTCGCCCCGATCGTCGCGCCGCTCATCGGCGGCCAGGTCCTGCGGATCACCGACTGGCGAGGCGTCTTCGTCGTCCTCACCGTCATCGGCGTCGCGCTCACCGCGATCGTCTGGAAGTGCCTGCCGGAGACCCTGGAACCCGGGCGCCGGCACAGCGGCGGCACCGTCGAGGCGCTGCGCACGATGCGCGGCCTGCTCGCCGACCGCGTCTTCCTCGGCTACATGGTCGCGGGCGGCTTCGCGTTCGCCGCGCTCTTCGCGTACATCTCGGCGTCCCCCTTCGTCATCCAGGAGATCTACGGGGCGTCCCCGCAGACCTTCAGCCTCCTCTTCGGGCTCAACTCGGTCGGCCTGATCGCCACCGGCCAGCTCAACGGCAAGGTCCTCGTCGGCCGGGTCGACCTCGACAAGGTGCTCGCCCTCGGCCTCACCCTCATCATCGCCGCCGCCACCTTCCTGCTCCTGGTCGCCACCGGCGTCTTCGGCCCCCCGCGGGAGCTGGGCCTCGTACCCGTCGCCACCGGCCTCTTCGTCCTCATGGCGTCGATGGCCCTGGCCACCCCGAACACCAACGCCCTCGCCCTGATGCGCACCCCGCACGCCGCGGGCTCCGCGTCCGCGCTGCTCGGCACCTCGTCCTTCCTGATCGGCGCGATCGCCTCACCGCTCGTCGGCATCGCCGGCGAGCACACCGCCGTCCCGATGGCCGTCGTCCAGCTCGCCTGCGGCCTGGCGGCGGCCACCGCCTTCATGGCACTGTGCCGCCCGTGGCAGCGCACGGCCGGACCGACCGGGGAGGTGGCGGACCGCTGAGTTCCCCACGACTGCGGCACGGCACGCCCGAGCGGGCGGGCCTCGACGCCGCCCAGCTCGCCGGTCTCGTACGGGACGTGCGGCTGCTCCTCGAAGGGCCGCGCCCCTGGTGCGCGGGCGCCGTGCTGCTCGCCGGACGCGGCCCGGTGATCGCCGCCGAAGCCGTCTGCGGCTGGGCGGTGCGCCACGCCGCGTACGACGAGGCCGCCGACCGGGGAGTCGAACTCCCGGCCGCCGCCCGCATCCCGATGACCCTCGACACCCCCTTCGACCTGGCCTCGCTCACCAAGCTGTTCACGACGATCGCCACCGTGCAGCAGATCGAGCGCGGCACCCTCGGCATCGACACCAAGGTCGGCGCCTACCTGCCCCGGTTCACGGCCGCCGCCCGGCACGGCATCACCGTGCGCCAGCTGCTCACCCACACCTCGGGCCTGCGCCCCGAACTCCCGCTGTACGACGCCCCGGACGCGGCCTCGCGCCTGGAGCTGCTGCGCACCGAGGTCCCCTCGTCCGAGCCGGGCGAGTACCTCTACTCCGACCTGAACATGCTGCTGCTCCAGCACCTCCTGGAGCGGATCACCGGCCGCCCGCTCGACGTCCTGATCCGCGAGGGCATCACCCGCCCCCTCGGCATGAACGCCACGTCGTACGGGCCGCGGACCGGCGCCGCCGCCACCGAGGACCAGCGCCGCCCCTGGGCCAAGGCCGACCGGGGCATGCTCCGCGGCGAGGTCCACGACGAGAACGCCTGGGCGCTGGGCGGCGTCGCCGGACACGCGGGCCTGTTCTCCACGGCCCACGACCTCGCCGTGCTCTGCCGCACCCTGCTCAACGGCGGCTCGTACGGCACCGCCCGCATCCTCGGCCCCGACTTCGTCGACCTCATGCTGACGGCGCCGGGGCTCGGCTTCCGCGTCGACCAGCCCGGGTTCATGGG
This sequence comes from Streptomyces sp. Q6, assembly GCF_036967205.1. Classification (NCBI taxonomy): domain Bacteria; kingdom Bacillati; phylum Actinomycetota; class Actinomycetes; order Kitasatosporales; family Streptomycetaceae; genus Streptomyces; species Streptomyces citrinus. The sequence continues at coordinate 2,520,820 of NZ_CP146022.1, read as the reverse complement.
GGAGCTCGCGGGCCACGGCGCGGCCGGGCACACCGGTTTCACCGGCACGTCCCTGGTCGTGGACCCGGTGACGGACACCTTCCTGGTGCTGCTCGCGAACACGGTCCACCCGCGCCGCCGCCCGGCCGACAGCGGCCCCGGGCCGCGGCGGCCACCCGGCTCGCCCGTGCGGTCGTCCCGCTCGGCCCCTCTAGAATCACCGGGTGAACGCCCCGCGCCCCGCTCCGTCCGCAGGCCCCTCCGACACGCTCCGCTCGGCGCTCGCCGGACTCCTCGACGGCCTGCCGCCGAGCCAGGCGACCCGCGCGGTGGACCGGCTCATCGCGAACTACCGGGGCACCACCCCCACCGACGCGCCGATCCTGCGCGACCGCGCCGACGTCGCGGCGTACGCGGCCTACCGCATGCCGGCCACGTTCGAGGCGGTCCGCTCGGCCCTGTACGCCCTCGCCGACGCGGCGCCCGACGACTGGAGCCCGGCCGGGCAGCTCGACATCGGCGGCGGCACCGGCGCGGCCGTCTGGGCCGCGCACGAGGTGTGGCCGGGGCCGCGCCCGACCACCGTCGTCGACTGGTCGGAGGCGGCGCTCGCGCTCGGCCGCGAACTGGCCGCGGCGGACGCCCGGCTGGCGGAGTCGGTCCGCTGGGAGCGGTCCCGTATCGGCACCGGACCGGCCCCCGACGTCACCGGCCTGGTCACCGTCTCGTACGTCCTGAAGGAACTGACCGCGGCCGACCGGGCGACGGTCGTCGACGCGGCGGTGCGGGCCGCCGACCCGGACCACGGCGCCGTCGTGATCATCGAACCCGGCACCCCCGACGGCTACACCCGCGTCATCGAGGCCCGCGACCGGCTCCTCGCCGCGGGCTTCCACATCGCGGCGCCCTGCCCGCACAGCGCCGCCTGCCCCATCGTCCCCGGCACGGACTGGTGCCACTTCTCGGCGCGCGTCGCCCGCTCCTCCCTGCACCGCCAGGTCAAGGGCGGCTCCCTCCCGTACGAGGACGAGAAGTTCGCGTACGTCGCCGCGACCCGCTTCCCGCCGGCGCCCGCGCCGGCCCGCGTCGTGCGCCGCCCCCAGATCCGCAAGGGCCAGGTCCTCCTCGACCTCTGCGAGGCGCAGGGGGACCTGACCCGGGTGACCGTGACGAAGAAGCACGGGCAGGCGTACAAGGTCGCGCGGGACGCCCAGTGGGGCGACAGCTGGTCCTGACGGGGCGCGGGGAACCTCCGGTGCTCCCCACGCCCCGCGGCGGGACGGCGGGCCGGCTCAGCGCAGCTCAAGGGTGCAGCACTTGACGCTCCCGCCTCCCTTGAGAAGCTCGCCCAGATCCATCCCGACCGGCTCGAACCCCCGTCGCCGCAGCGGCTCGAACAGCCCGAGCGCCGCCTGCGGCAGCAGCACGTGCAGCCCGTCCGACACGGAGTTCAGGCCGAAGGCCACCGCGTCCGCCTCCTCGGCGATCAGCGCGTCGGGGAACATCCGCCGCAGCACCGCCCGACTGCCCGCCGAGAACGCCGGCGGGTAGTACATGACCTCGTCCGCCGTGTCGTCCAGGACGGCGAGCGCCGTGTCCAGGTGGTAGAAGCGCGGGTCCACCAGATCGAGCCCGATCACCGGGCGGCCGAAGAACTCCTGCGCCTCCCCGTGCGAGAGCGGCGACGCCCGGAACCCGCGCCCCGCGAGCACGTACGACGCGGTGACGGCGAAGTCCCCCTCGCCCTCGTTCACGTGCACCGGCTCGCACACGTCGGCGTAGCCGTGCGCGCGGAACCACTCCAGATGGGCGACGGCCTCCAGCTCCCGCTCCGGGTGGGCGAACCGCGCCCCGAGCACCCGCCCGTCGAGGACGGTCGCCCCGTTCGCCGCGAACACCATGTCGGGCAGGCCCGGCCGCGGGTCGAGCACCTCGACGGTGTGCCCGAGCGCCCGGTAGCGGTCCCGCAGGTCCTCCCACTGGGCGAGGGCGAGAGGGACGTCGACGGGTTTCGCCGGGTCCATCCAGGGATTGATCGAGTACGTGACCTTGAAGTGTGCCGGTGGGCACATCAGATAGCGCCGGGGTGTGGCGCGCCGTTCCACAGAACGAGGAAGCGGATTACGCAATGAGGGCTCCTCACGACCGCAGGGGCTGTTGTCGCCCATGGTGCGGTCAGCGGAGCGCTTTGGGCTGTGAACCGAACGGGTGGTTCACGGCCGACCTGGTGAGACGGACCGTCTCGCGCCGCTGCTACATTCGACGTATGTCTGCCAAGAAGCCGGTCCCCGACTCCGCCCGCCGCAGCGAACGCTCCCGCCGCGCGATCTACGACGCCGCCCTCGCCCTCGTCGGCGAGATCGGCTACCCCAGGACCACCATCGAAGGCATCGCCGCCCGCGCGGGCGTCGGAAAGCAGACCATCTACCGCTGGTGGGGCTCCAAGGCCGAGGTCCTGATGGAGGCGTTCCTCGACCTCAACGAGCAGAACCAGCAGGCCGCCTCCGCCCACCACCCCGACGTCCCCCTCAACCCGGTCTCCCTGCCCGACACCGGCGACCTGGAGGCCGACCTCAAGCTCGTGCTGCGCGCCACCGTCGACGAGCTCAAGGACCCCCGCTTCGACGCCCCCGCCCGCGCGCTGGCCGCCGAGGGCGTCGCCAACCAGGAGTTCGCCGAGACCTTCGTCGCCCGGCTCCTCATGCCGGGGCTCGACCTGTACGCCGCCCGGCTGCGCGCCGCCCAGGAGGCCGGTGACGTCCGCGCCGACGTCGACCCGCTGATCGCCCGTGACCTGTTCTCCGCCCCGCTCGCCCAGCGCTGGCTCCAGCTCACCGGCCCGCTCGACCACGCGTACGCGGACCGGCTCGTCGAGTACGCCCTCTACGGAATCAGCGCCCGGCCGAAGAAGCAGGAGTAGCCGCGGCCGCACCGGTCGGGGTCGCCGCGAGCAGTCCCGGCGCGTTCGTGATCACGCCGTCGCAGCCGAGCCGCAGCACCCGGTCCCGGTCCGCCGGCGTGTTCACGGTGTGCGCCCACACGTGCGGCACCCCCGACCGGACGGCCCGGACGAGATCCGCGTCGCGCGCCTTGTGATCCATGTCGAGGACATCGACGTACGAGGCCCAGCTCTCGGGCCGGTCGGTCCTCATCTGCCGTGCGGAGCGCCAGAGTTGGGCGATCAGACCGAGCCGGTGCGCGCGCTGGGCGACCGCCGGGTGGTTGGAGTTGACCAGCACCGAGCGGGTCAGACCGCGGGCGTGGATCAGCCGGGCGAGGCGGCGCAGGCTGTCCGGGTCCTTGGCCTCCAGCATCAGGACGATCCGGCCGCCGAACCGGTCGAGCACCTCGGCCACCGTCGGCGGCCGCTCCGAGCGCCAGCTGCCCGGCAGCGAGGCCCGGGGCCGCAGCCGCACGCCCTCCCACTCCCGCCGGTCCAGATCGCGCACCCGGCCCGACGAGTAGGTCGTGCGGTCCAGGGTGGCGTCGTGCATGACGACGAGGGTGCCGTCGCGCAGCATCCGCGTATCGAAGTCGAGCACCTGCGCGGTGCCCCGCGAGAACGCCGCCGCCAGCCCCGACATGCTGTTCTCCGGGACCTCCAGGGCGCCGCCGCGATGGGCGGTGTACGTGACGCGAGGCAGCGCGTCGACCGTCAGCGGGCCGCTGCCCCATTCCAGCGGCGGCGCGAGGGCGAGGGTCGTGAGGGAGAGGACGCCGGCGAGACCGGCGATCGGCGCGGTCCTGGTGACGAGAGTGACCATGGCGACAACATTGATCCGCGAATGCCGGTAAATACGGCAATGTCACCCGTTCGTGGACCCGTCCCCACGGACCCCGGATGCGGACTCCGGCCACCCGAGGAGCAGGATGGTGGGACCATGGTGGTCCGGGGTTCAACCGGCACTCGGCACGACGGCGATGGTGAGGGGCTAGATGGGCGCGGAGCACGGCGGCCGCTTCGGCGGGGACGACGGGTCGACGGGTCGGGGGTCCCTGGGCAGGTTCACCCGGTGGCTGAAGTCGGGCCGGGCTCCCAAGGAGACACCGGTCGACGCCGACCGCGAAGCCCTGCTGCTCGCCGCCGCCGGCGCCGGACTGCCCCTGGCACCGGCCGCCCACCCCGCCGACTACCGCTGTTCCTGCAACCGCATCGGCTGTCCGACGCCCGGCAGGCACCCGGTCTCCTTCGCCTGGCAGACCCAGTCGACGACCGACCGCGGCCAGATCGAGCGCTGGGCCCGGCACCAGCCGCTGGCCAACTTCATCACCGCGACCGGCATGGTCCACGACGTCCTCGACGTCCCGCTCGACGCCGGCCAGGAGGCCCTGGAGCGGCTCCTGTCGAGCGGTATCGACGTCGGCCCCGTCGCCCTCTCCGGCGGCGACCGCATGCTCTTCTTCACGGCGACGCGCGGTACGCCCGCCGACGAGGACGAGTGGTGGCCCTGCGAGCTCGACTGCCACCCCGAGACGATGGACGAACACCCGGGCCTGCGCTGGCACTGCCGCGGTTCCTACGTCCTGATCCCGCCGGCCCGCCTGCCCGCCGACCGCACGGTCGACTGGCTCCGCGGCCCGGAGCACCCGCTGCCCGACCCGCTGACCCTCCTGGAGACCCTGACGGACGCGTGCGCGCGCTACGCCGGGGCCGAGCCGGACTACACGACCGCCTGGCCGTAGGCCCGCCAGGGGTCAGCTGCCCTCGGCGGTGGTGATCCCCTCGACCCGGGCCAGGACGGACACCCCGTCCCCGGCGGAGCCCTTCGCCGGGTCGAGCGCGGCCTGGCTCGACACGTACCCGTACGTCGCGGACTGCTTCGCGTCGCCCGACATCAGCGCCTTCACGCTCGGGCTGATCGTCGGCAGGTCGCTGCCCGTGGACGCGGTCTGCTTCTCGTAGCGGCGCGTCGTGAAGAACACCAGCGCCCCGCCGTCCTCGGTGCGCAGCGCGAGCGGCGCGTAGTCGCCGGACGTCAGCGGCTCGTCGATGTACTGCGTGGCGAGACCGGGGCGCGCGGCGTTCTTCTTGCGGGTCTCGCGCCACCGCGTGGTGTACGCGCCCGCGGCGAACCCGTCGCCGCCGTCCTTCAGGTACGCCGCGTACTTCTCGCTCACGTCCTCGGGCGGCGTCGCCAGATCCTTCGCGTCGGCGTCGACGGCCTCGCCCCAGCCGTCCGCGTCCTTCTTGAACGCGGGCAGCTTCCCGTCGGCGAACAGCGTCAGGTACGACACCGCCCACGGCTCGCTCTCCGCGTCGCGCGTGAAGACCATCACCCAGCGGGAGTTCGCGACCCGGTTGTTGGCCGAGTCGGTGACGAACCAGCGCGGCCAGCCGGCCTTCTTCGGGACCGTGATGTTCGTGTCGGTCAGCGTCAGCGGCGTGTGCTTCGGATTGCCGTCCGGGCTGACCGTGCGGCCCGCCTTCAGCTTGGCCGCGTCGATCGCGCCGAGCGCGCCCGTCACGTACCGCGCGTCGGCGGACCGCTCGTACGTCTTGTCGGCCTTGTTGTACGCGGTGAGGAAGGTGTCCAGGGCGCGCTCCGCGGAGGCCTTCGTGGTCGTGGGGACGACCTCCAGCTCCCCGTGCACGGTCACGCACCCACTCGCCGTCAGGGACAGCACGACTGCCGCGGCCGCCATCGCGGCCGGCCGGCCGAGCCTGTTCACGACCTTGCTCATGACGTTGACTTCACCTTCCGCTTCCCCTGCCCCTGCACGGGCCCGAACCCTACCGGGAAGAGGAGGCGCGCACCGCGTCGGGCCTACGGGACAGCAGCCCGGCGGGAGCGAAGAACAGGGCCAGCGTCGGCACCAAGTACACGAACCAGACGACGACTTGGAGGACCGTCGGGTCGGGCTGGAAGTTGAAGACGCCCTTCAGGAGCGTGCCCAGCCAGCCGTCGGGGGCGATCGTCGAACTGATGTCGAAGGCCAGGTTGTTCAGACCGCCGACGAAGTCCGCCTCCTGGAGGTCGTGGACGCCGTACGCGAGGACGCCCGCGGCCACGACGACCAGCATGCCGCCGGTCCACGTGAAGAACTTCGCCAGGTTGATGCGGAGCGCGCCCCGGTAGAACAGCCAGCCGAGGACCACCGCCGTCGCCAGGCCGAGGAGCGCGCCGATCACCGGTTCCGTCGTGCCGTTGCTGGTGGCGTGCACCGCCGTCCACACGAACAGCGACGTCTCCAGGCCCTCGCGGCCCACCGCCAGGAAGGCGGTCACGACCAGCGCCGCCGTGCCCATCCGCAGCGCCGTGTCCAGCTTGCCGTGCAGCTCCGTCTTCAGGTGCCGGGCGGTGCGCCGCATCCAGAAGACCATCCACGTCACCAGGCCCACGGCGACGATCGACAGCGAACCGCCGAGCGCCTCCTGCGCCTTGAACGTCATCTCCTGCGAGCCGAATTCGAGACCCGCGCCGAACGCGAGCGCCACGGCGACGGCGACCCCGACACCCAGCCACACCGGCTTGAGGGCGTCACGGCGGTCCGTCTTCACCAGGTAGGCGACGAGGATGCAGACGATGAGGCTGGCCTCCAGACCCTCGCGCAGCCCGATCAGATAGTTCGCGAACATGCCGGATCAGCCGTCCTTCCGCTCGAAGAGCCCGCGGCCCCACCAGTCCTTGCCGTCCCGCACGCCCGGGGGCACGGCGAACACCGCCGAACCGACGTGCTGGATGTACTCGTTGAGCGCGTCCGTGGCCAGGTTGCGCTGCACCGGGATGAACCCCTTGCGGACGTCCTTCATGTACGCGAGGAAGAACAGCCCCGCGTCGAGCCGGCCGAGACCGTCGGTGCCGTCGGTGAACGAGTAGCCGCGGCGCAGGATCGTCGCGCCGTGGTTGGCGTCCGGGTGCGCGAGACGGACGTGCGCGGTCGGCTTCATTGCCTTCAGGAACGGCTCGTCGCGCTCCTTCGCCTTGCCGACCGGGGCGCCCTCGCCCTTGTCGCGGCCGAAGACGTCCTCCTGCTCCTGGAGCGAGGTGCGGTCCCAGGTCTCGATGTTCATCCGGATCCGCCGGGCGACGAGGTACGAGCCCCCGGCCATCCAGGACGGCCCGTCGGCCCACACGTGCTGGGCCAGGCGGTCCGTCTCGGTCCCCGCGATGTTGCGGGTGCCGTCCTTGAAGCCCATCAGGTTACGCGGGGTCTGCGCGTCCGGCGTCGTCGACGACGTCTTGCCGAAGCCGAGCTGCGACCAGCGGATGGCGACCTTGCCGAAGCCGATCCGGGCCAGGTTGCGGATGGCGTGCACCGCGACCTGCGGGTCGTCGGCGCAGGCCTGCACGCACAGATCGCCGCCGCTGCGCGCCTTGTCGAGGTTGTCGCCGGGGAACTTCGGCAGCTCGACCAGCGCCTCGGGCCGCGCGTCGGCTATCCCGAACGCCTTCCCGTACGTGTCGAAGAGCGACGGGCCGAAGCCGATGGTCAGCGTCAGGCGCGACGGCTTGAGGCCGAGCGCCTCGCCCGTGTCGTCCGGCGGTGCCTCGGCGAGCCCGCCGTACGCGCCCTCGCCGACCGCGCGGCCCTCGGTCATCAGGGCGGCGGCCTTCGTCCAGTCCTTCAGGAGCTGGACGAACGCCTCGCGGTCGTCCGTCTTCACGTCGAACGCGGCGAAGTGCAGCCGGTCCTGCACGGGCGTCGCGATGCCCGCCTGGTGCGCGCCGTGGAACGGCACCGCGCCGCCCGACTCGGCGGCCGGCTGCATGTCGTCGCCGCCGTCCCGCGTCAGGGCGACCGCGCCGCCCGCCGCCGCGGCACCGAGCGCGAGCCCGGCGCCGCCGACAGCGAGCAGGGAACGCCGCGACGGCGCGGGGGACGTGGCGGTCTCGTCCGTCATGTCAGTGCTCCTCCGCTGCTTCCCGGTTACTTCGACACGACCGCGGCGGCCAGCTTCGACAGCGGCTCGGCCAGCGCGTTGACCCCGTCGGACAGCTCCTTGCGGTCCGCCTTGCCGACCTTGTCGTACGAGGTGAAGTCGTAGGAGGTCTTGTCCTCGCGGTACTTGTCGAGCAGCGCGTCGAGCGCGGCGAACTGCTTGTCGAGCTCCTTGGTCAGCGCGGCGTCGTTCTCCGAGGCGACCGGCTTCAGCAGCTCGTACGCCTTCTCGGCGCCCTCGACGTTGGCCTTGAAGTCGACGAGGTCGGTGTGCGAGTAGCGCTCCTCCTCGCCGGTGACCTTGCCGGTGGCGACCTCGTCCAGGAGCTCCTTGGCGCCGTTGGCCATGGACGTGGGCGTGATCTCCGCCTTGCCGACGCGCTGCTGCCAGTCCTTCAGGTCGGTGTCGAGCTGGTCGGCGAGGGTCTTCTCCGCCTTGCCCAGCTTCTTGTCGTCCCACAGCGCCTTCTCCAGGCGGTGCCAGCCGGTCCACTTCTGGCCCTCTTCGAGGCCGTCGGCCCGCACGTCGACCTTCGGGTCGATGTCGCCGAACGACTCGGCGACCGGCTCGGTGCGCTCCCAGCCGATGCGGGAGGGGGCGTACGCCTTCTTCGCGGCCGCCAGATCGCCCTCGCGCACGGCGTCGGTGAACGTCGTCACCTTGGACAGCGTCTCGTCGGCCTGGGCCTGCGCGTACTGCCGGTAGGCGGCGACGGCCTCGTCCAGGCGCGGGTCGCGCTTGACGGCCTTGCCGCCGGTGGCCTTCACGTCCTGGCGGTGGCCCTTGCCCTTCATGCCGGGGATGCAGGCGATGCGGTAGTCGCCGCTCTTCACCTCGGCGGTCAGGGTGTGCTGGGTGCCGGGGCCGATGTTCTCGCGCTCGGAGACGATCCGGTCGTCCGGGAAGAGGATCTCGACCTCGGTGACGCGCGAGCCCTTGTTCTCGACGGCCAGCTCGACGTGCCCGGCCGGGAACTCGGTCTTCGACACCTCGCAGCTGTCGTCGGTGGCGGTCACCTTGATGGCGCCGGAGCCACCGGTCTTGGCGTCGCTCTTCTCGGTGCAGCCCGTGACGGCGGTCAGGGCCGCCACCGTGGCGACGGCGGTGGCGACGGAGAGACGGACGGCTCGCATACGGGCTCCAGAAGGCGCTCAGGACATTCACAGCTACAGCTAAGGCGGCCCTAACTTATATGAGGCTTACCTCAGTGCTACCCGTCCAGTCCGTGATTCACCTCTCACGGAAACAGCCTGGTCGCGACCCGGATACGACCGACCCTCGGACGACCCAGGGATTGGTCAAGAGGAGGTCAAGCGGCGGGCCCGGACGGGAGCGCGCCATGGTTCACTGCCCCGGTGGACGACTTGACTGACTACGACGTTCTGCGCGTGTTCTGCGGGGCCGACGGCCGGCACGGCAACGAGCTGGGCGTCGTACGCGACGGCTCCCGGATCCCCGACCGCGACGCACGCCAGGCCTTCGCGGGCAAGCTGGGCTTCAGCGAGACGGTCTTCGTCGACGACCCCGAGCGCGGCGTCATCGACATCTACACCCCGACCCTGCGGCTGCCGTTCGCCGGGCACCCCTGCGTCGGCTCGGCCTGGCTGCTCGACGTGCCCGAACTGGTCGTGCCCGCGGGGGTCGTCGGGGCGCGCCTCGACGGGGAGTTCAGCTGGATCGAGGCGCGCGCCGAGTGGGCCCCGCCGCGGACGCTGCGCCAGTACGGGTCCGCCGCCGAGGTGGACGCGCTGCCGGTGCCGCCGGTGGGCGGGCCGGGCGAGGAGGGGGTCCCCCCGGACGAGGTCCGGAGGTGGATCTACGCCTGGGCCTGGGAGGACGAGGCGGCGGGCCGGGTCCGCGCCCGCGGCTTCCCTGGTCGCGACGACGGCATCACGGAGGACGAGGCGACGGGCGCGGCGGCCCTCCTCCTGACGGCCCACCTGGACCGCGCCCTCAACATCCGCCAGGGCAAGGGCTCCCAGATCCTGACGGCCCCCCAACCGGACGGCTGGTACGAGGTGGGCGGCCGAGTGGCGCTGGGCTCCTCACGCCTCGCCGCCGCTTGAGGCGCGGAGCTCCCCCGGGTCCGCCGGGCTCTACGCGGCCGTAGGGAATTCCTCGCCCAGAGCCCGGAAGACCCCCGTGTTCAGCGCGAAGGCGGCCTTGCACTCGGCGACGACCCGCTGCTTCTCCAGATCGTCCACGGCCAGCCCGTCCAACAGCTCGCGGTAGCGCCGCTTGAACGCCGCCGGGTTCCCCACCTGCTCGAACACGTAGAACCGCACTCCGTCGCCCTTGCGCGCGAAGCCCCAGGTCTTCTCCGCCTTGTCGCGGATGATCTGCCCGCCCGAGAGGTCGCCCAGGTAACGGGTGTAGTGGTGCGCCACGTATCCGGCGGGCCATCCCGTCGCGCACTCCTCGACCCGGGCCGCGTACCGCGCGGTGGCGGGCAGCGCGGAGACCTTGGCGCGCCAGTCCTCGCCGCGCAGATGCGCGAGGTCGCGCTCCAGCTCGGGGACGCGTGCCAGCTCGGGCTGGATGAAGGGACCGGCGACGGGGTCGTCGGCCAGCCGCTCCATGCCGTCCTCAAGTGCCTTGTAGACGAACCACAGTTGCTCCGTGTAGCGCGCGTACGCGTCCACGCCCAGGCCGCCGCCGAGCAGATCGCTCATGAACGTCGACGTCTCCGCCTCGGTGTGCTGCTCGTGCGAAGCGGTCCGGATCAGAGTGGAGAACGAGGTGTCCATGAAGCCTCCGCTGACAAGTTCTAAGTAGGTTAGGCTTACCTAACATAACAGGTTTCCCGACACCCTGTCGGTAAAAAAGTACCCCGATCCCCGATCAAGGGAACGTAAAAGCCCGCCCCGGGTCCGGGACGGGCTTCGACAGGGCCTTCTCGGGGCTACGGCAGCGTGAGGATCTCCGTGCCGGTCTCCGTGACCACCAGCGTGTGCTCGAACTGGGCCGTCCGCTTGCGGTCCTTGGTCACGACGGTCCACCCGTCGTCCCACATGTCGTAGTCGTGCGTGCCCAGCGTCAGCATCGGCTCGATCGTGAACGTCATCCCGGGCTGGATCACCGTCGTCGCGTGCGGGCTGTCGTAGTGCGGGATGATCAGGCCGCTGTGGAACGACGAGTTGATGCCGTGCCCGGTGAAGTCCCGTACGACGCCGTAGCCGAAGCGCTTGGCGTACGACTCGATGACCCGCCCGATGATGTTGATCTGGCGGCCCGGCTTCACGGCCTTGATGGCGCGGTCGAGCGACTCGCGGGTCCGCTCGACGAGCAGTCGCGACTCCTCGTCCACGTCGCCGACCAGGTACGTGGCGTTGTTGTCGCCGTGCACACCGCCGATGTACGCCGTCACGTCGAGGTTGATGATGTCGCCGTCGCGCAGCACCGTGGAGTCCGGGATGCCGTGGCAGATGACCTCGTTGACGCTCGTGCACAGCGACTTGGGGAAGCCGCGGTAGCCGAGCGTGGAGGGGTAGGCGCCGTGGTCGCACATGTACGCGTGCGCGATCCGGTCCAGCTCGTCGGTCGTGACGCCCGGCGCGATGGCCTTCGCGGCCTCGGCCATGGCCTGCGCCGCGATCCGCCCGGCGATCCGCATCGCCTCGATCGTCTCCGGGGTCTGCACCTCGGGACCCTTGTACGGGGTCGGAGCGGGCTTGCCGACGTACTCGGGGCGCCGGATGTTCCCGGGCACGGTACGGATGGGGGACTGTTCGCCCGGGACGAGGAGGGCGGGCGACGACTGCGACTGGCCAGACATGCAGCGAGTGTAACGAGGGCAGGTGGGGGAGCATGGCCGTGAGGCGCACCCCCGAGGAGAGGAGCCGGTCGTGGCCCTGTTCAAGAAGCGGACCGTAGGCAAACCGGGCGAGTGGTACTACTGCCTGGAGCACCAGAAGGTCGAGGAGGGGCCCGAGTGCCCCGCCAAGGACCGGTTCGGCCCGTACGCGAGCCGCGAGGAGGCCGAGCACGCGATGGCGACCGCCCACGAGCGGAACCTGGAGTGGGAGAACGACCCGCGCTGGCACGACAAGGAGGCGCGGGGCGAGGACGCGGGCTAGGAGCTCGATCGCGCCGCCGGGCGCGGCCCCCACCGGCGCGCGGCCGACCGGTCACGTCACCACCTCGGCGGCGGCGGCGCCGTCAGGTGATCCGCCAGCCGCGACAGCCGGTCCCGGAACTTCCGGCGTCCTCGCGGCGGCGGCGTCGCGTTCTCGCCCGCCGCCGCGCAGACCAGATGCTGCACCGTGTCCAGGTCGAGATCCGTGTCCCCGGGCACGGTCAGGGCGTCGTGCGCCATGGCGTGCAGATCCCCGTTGCCCGCCGTCCCCGAGTCGAGCGCGAGGACCGTCGCCCCGGCCCGGCGGGCGTCGTGCACCCGCTCCAGGAGCGGCGCGCCCACCGGGTCCGGCGTCACCACGAGCAGCGTCTCCCCGCGCCGCGCCGCTTCGAGACGGCCGAGGCCCACCGCCAGATGCGCCGGGTCGTCGGGCCGCGCCGCGTGCCGTACGAGGGTCGGTGACAGCTCCGGCGTGCCGGACCAGGCCGCCTCGTCCACCAGATGCGCCGCCAGATGCCAGGGCTCGTACCCCTCGCTCCCCACGAGCAGCAGCCCGCCGCCGTGCGCGGCCACCGAGGAGCGCAGCCCCCCGGCGAAACGGCGGGTGGCCGCGGGCCACTCCGTCCCGGCGAGGACCTCACGCAGCAGCGCTACTCGTACGGCGTCCATGCGCCGCATGGTGCCTCACCTGACGGGCCCGTTCGGGCCGTTCGCGGGAAGACCGCCCGTACGGGCCGCCTCGTGCGCGTCGTTCATCAGGCTCAGCAGCAGATGCGCGGTGTGCGGGTACCAGATGTCGGAGTGCGCTCCGGTGGGCTTCCAGCGGCCGCGCCGGAACACCTCCGTCGCGTCCACGTCGACCAGCCGGTGGTGCAGCTCCCCGTCGGCGTACGCGCGTTCCGGCGCCCGCAGGGTCGTCCGGTGCACCTCCACCGCGGCCGGGCCCGGCAGCCCGACCGTGCCGATGCCGCGCTCGCCCTCGCGCAGCCGGTGCCACAGCCCCGTCGCCCGGTCGTGGCGGGTGTGCGTGACGGCGACGGGCCCGCTGACCGGAGCGTCCGTGAACAACCGGCCGTACGCGCCGCCCGCGGCCAGGACCCGCGGCGGCGCCGCCATCTGGAGCAGCAGCAGGGAGTCGACGGTGTACGCGTAGCGCTCGTCCTCGTGGACCGGCGCGAGCACGTCCACCGGGCGGCGGCTCAGCTCGGCCGGACCCGACTCCGGCACCGCCTGGCACAGGAACCGGCAGCCGAACGAGTGCCCCACGGCGTGCACGTACTGCCCGCCCGCCCGGGGCAGTGTGTCCGCCGTGTCCGGGCGGGGCGGCTCCCGCCACTCGTCGAGGTAGCCGAGGAGCGCGGCGACGACATGGCCCGCGTGCCCCTCCAGGGTGTTGCCCCTGGTGCGGTCGCGGGCCCGCCGGTAGAGCGAGACCGAACGCCAGCGCAGGGCGACGCACTGCACCCGGGTGTGGCGCGGCAGCGCCGGATAGCGCCCCGCGCGGGCGGCCCACCCGCCCTCGGCCAGGGCCAGCAGCCGCTCGGTGCCGCGCAGCGCCTTCTCGCGGGAGGTGAGCCAGCCGTGCACGAACACCACGACGTCGGTGACTGCCGCCGGCAGGTCCAGGGTCGTGCGGATCACGTGCGGCAGCTCCTTGTCCTTCACCCGCCGCCCGCTGACGGGATGCAGCAGCACCCCGTCGGCGTCCAGGTCCAGGGTGAGGACGGGCAGCGGGTGCAGCGGCCGCGTCATCGGCCCAGCCGCGTGTCCATGCGGCCCTTCACGGCGTACGTGAGACCCAGCAGGTTCCCGGCGTCCTTGGCGAGCGCCCAGGTCACCTCCAGGAGGTGGCGGCCCACGCTGACGCCCTCGGCGAGGAAGGGTCCGAAGAACCGCTGCGCGTGCTCCGCCGCCAGCTCCATCGGCAGGATCACCTCGGGCGCGACGGTGCAGGACGTCCCGAGACGCGCCAGGGCGCGCGCGACCGAGGCACCGTCGGCCGCGTTGAAGTCCGCGGCCCGGCACACGCTCAGGTACAGCAGCGGGCTGCCCACCAGATGCACCCGGCCGCACTCGTGCGCCCCGGCCTCCTCGCCGTCCGCGCCCTTGACCGCGTCGATGATGTCGGCCGCCGAGATCGCCTCCTCCGGATCGGCCGACGCCCACAGCCGGGCCGGGTCGTGCCGGTAGCCCTGGCCGTGGCAGTACGCGTAGATGATCTGCCTCCGGAAACGGTCGGCGTGCAGTTCGTTCAGGAACCGGGACGTGTCGTGGCCGCAGTGCACGAAGCCGTCGCCGGTGCCGTCGTCCGTGGCGTCCCGCAGCAGCCGGTCCACCAGGGCGTGCGAGTCGGGGGCGTCCTCGGTGACCAGCGCGAGCGCCCGGGGCCGCGCGCCGTGCACCGGGATGCGGGCGCTCGGGCAGCGCGGCTCGCGCCGCAGCGCCCGGTGCTCGATCAGATGCCGGTAGCCGAGGAACTGGGGCCCGCAGGACTCGGCGGCCGTGGGCGGCGGCCCCGACGCGGTCTCCGCGGCGGAGGTGGGCCGGCCGCCGCCCCCGGAGCCGGTGCGGCCCGGCGGCAGGCACAGCAGGGCCCACGGGGCGTACAGGTCGTCGGACCAGACCCCGACGAGGCAGCCCTCCGCCCGGCGCAGCCTGCGGGTCAGCGCGGCGCGCAGCGCGGGCATCCTGGCCGGGTCGTCCTGCTCGTCGAAGATGACCCGGAACGCCTTGCGCCCGGCGTGCGCGAGCAGGTTGAAGACGCCCGCCAGAGCGGTCTGGTCGTGGCTGGTCAGGTTCCAGGCGCGGCGCAGTCCGTTCTTGCGGATCGTCTCGTCCCACAGGGACCGCAGATCCGCGACCGTCGCGTCGATCAGTCCCGCGGGGCCGCAGTCCGCGGCCCACGCCCGGCGCTGCCCCGTGAACAGCAGGGTGCAGGTGTAGATCTTGTGCAGCTCGGAGCGGGAGAAGGCGAGGGTGACGGGGCGCGGGTCGTAGACGCCGACCGATTCGGCGAGCTCCTCGCTCTGGGTGCTCATGCCCCCCGTGGTCGCCGTCGGCTCGTCGTCCGGCTCCTCGAACGCGTAACCGTGCTCGTTCTCGTCATGGTTCATGGGCGCGACTCGCTTCGTGTCAGTGCATGTCCAGCCTTGCTTCGATGTCCTGAAGCAGCGTCCCGGCCGCTTCGTTCAGTACGAGGAACCGCAGTTCCTGCGGGCCCGGCTCCGCGCGCCGCACCGTGAACTCCAGCCGGACCGGCCAGTGCCGGTCGTGCGGGTCGAGCAGCCGGGCCGTCGGCTCGACCGTCGCGCGCGGCGCCACGGCCACCACCCGGCACACCCCGTGCCGGCTCGCCCGCAGCGCCTCCTGCACCGCCAGGTCCAGATAGACGCCGACCCGCACGGTGGTCCCCTGGTGGACGACCGGCGGCACCCGGCGCACCGTCAGATAGCAGCCCGCGGTGGGCCCCGGGTCGGGGAACGGGGTCCCGTCGTCGTCCGGGTCGAGCCGCTCGCCGCGTACGAGCCGCTCCAGCTGCCGCCGCGCGAGGGTGAGCCCGCGCGCCTCGCCGCACATGTCGAACTCGGCGGCCGCCTTCTCCAGGAGTGTCTGGCACGACGTCATATCGGTCGGCAGCAGGGCCAGTTCGTACGCGACCCAGGCGAGGCCGAGCCGGTTGTCCATGCCGCGGAAGTTCCCCTGCGCGCCGTGCAGCACGGTGCGCG
Source organism: Streptomyces sp. Q6 (assembly GCF_036967205.1). NCBI lineage: Bacteria > Bacillati > Actinomycetota > Actinomycetes > Kitasatosporales > Streptomycetaceae > Streptomyces > Streptomyces citrinus. The sequence goes on along the minus strand of NZ_CP146022.1, from coordinate 2,505,159 downwards.
CGTCGAGCAGGCGGCCCCGCTCGCGCTCCCTGCGGCCCAGTTCGAGCGCGGCCCAGCCCTCGCCCAGGGGTTCGTTCAGCTCCATCGAGCGGTTGCGGCTCTCGCGCAGCAGCTCGACGGCCTGGTCGTGGCTGCCGCTCTGCCACATCTCGCGGCCCTCCACCAGATCGGCCCAGGCGTGCGCGAAATGGATCTTCGGCAGCTCGCGGTCGAAGACACCGCGGGCCTGCGCCAGTTCGACGTGCGCCTCGTCGGTGCGGTGGGACAGGAGCAGCGAGGTGGCGAGGAACGCGCGCGCCCAGGCGGCGCCCAGCGCGTTGCCCGCGCGCTCGTGCAGGTCCACCGACTCGCCCAGAACCCGCTTCGCCTCGTCCAGGCGGCCCATGTCGTTGTAGACCGCGCCCAACACCCGTAACACCCAGGGGCGTTCGCGCTCATGGCCGTGCGCGACGGCCAGATCGTCGGCCCGGCGCAGATAGCAGGCCGCCGTGCGCAGTTCGCCCGCGTGGTAGCAGGCGACACCGATCTGCCGCAGGGTGCGGGCCTCCAGGAGGGTGTACCCCAGCTCCGCGTACCGCTCGCGCACCCACAGCAGCCGGTGCCGGGCGTGCGACAGATGCCCGGACTTGCGGTCGAGGACGCCCAGGGCGCCGTGCACGGGCAGTTCGAGCAGCCGTCGTACGTCGCGGGCGAACTGCTGGACGACGTAGTGCAGCATCGCGAGGACCAGCGAGGCGCGCTGTTGCACCAGGTGGTCGCAGAGGTCGGCCGCCAGGGCGCAGGTCTCCCGCGCGTCCAGCGGGCCGAGCCGGTCGGCGCGCGCGAGGAGCTGTTCGATCGAGCCGTTCTCCAGGGGCATCCGCGGCAGTTCGGGGATGGTCGCCATGAACCGGCGGAACGCCTCCGCCAGGTTCTGTTCCGCCGGGTCCGCCGGCTCGTGCTGCTTGCGCCGGTCCAGGACGAAGCGCTGCACCGACGGACTCAGCCGGTAGCTGTCGGTGTCCAGCGGCTCCAGCAGACCGCGTCGCGCCAGCGACCGCAGCCCCTCGTCCACGGAGAGCCGGGGCGGCTCGCCGGGCCGCTCGCGCAGACTCTGCGCCGTCACCCCGGACGCCCCCGCGACGGTCGCCCGGGTGGAGAGCGCCAGCAGGTCGAACAGATGCCGCTCGTCCCCGGGCAGCCGGTCGTAGACCCGGTCGAGGAGCTGCTGGGTGATGTCCGTGACGTCCTCCGAAGGGGACAGCCGGGCCAGGTCCACGACCTGCCGCGCCGTCCACGTCTCGTGGTGCGCGTACAGGCCGGCGGCGAGCTTCACCGCGAGCGGCCGGTCGTGGCACAGCTCGACCAGCTCGTCCATCCGCTCGGGACGCTGCGGCACCACGGGACCGGGCCGGGCCACCTTCGCGAACTCGCCCCGGCTCCAGTCGGCGCCGGGCCCGGTGACCCGTGCCTGGTGCACCTGGGCCGGATCGAGGCCGCTCTCCGCCAGCTCCCGCCGCGACAGCTCGGCCGCGCAACTGGCGATGACGAGGGAGGCGCGCCCGGCGGGCAGCAGATAGTCCGTGCCGCTGCCGTGCCACCGGTCGATCTCGTCGAGCAGCAGCACGACCGGCACGTGCTCCGTCGCCAGGCGGTACAGCTCCCGCAGCTCGGCGTCGCTCAGATCCCACGGCCGCGACGGCTGCGCGTCCAACTCCCGCAACAACTCAAGGAGGTTGTAGCGGGCGCCGCCCGCCTCCCACGAGTTCATCCGCAGTTCGAGCAGCTGTCCGTCCTGTCCGGCCCGCCCGTTCTCGTGGTGTCCCGCGAGCACCCGCGCCGCGACGGCGCGCGCCGCCTGGAACTTGCCGATGCCCGGCTCCCCGTACAGGACGAGCACCCCCGGCCCGTCCCGCATCAACTCCGCAGCCTTCAGCGTGACCTGATCGTCCATCATGCCGCGACCCCCGTTCGGCCGTGATGACTCAGGGTAGGGCCGCCACGGTTGCGGAGCGCAGGGCGTATCCGCAAGAAGGCGGTACCGATTCCCGTACGCCGGTGGACGGGCGGCCCGCTGCTGCCCGGATCGGGTGGACCGAACGGACCTTAGGGCAACCGAAGTTCACGCGCAGTCACCTTCAGCGGGAAGCATGGGGAGCAGGTCCGTCACAGCGGAGCACCGAGCGACGCCCGAGACGTCCGTGCCGTTCCGCGCGGGGGAGGAGGGCTACGCCAGTTTCCGTAGCCCCGCCGTGGTCCGCGCGCCCGGCAGTACTTTCTTCGCCTTCCGCGAGGGCCGCAGGGGCTCCCGCGAGGACCACCAAGACATCGCCGTCGTGGTGCGCCGCTCCACCGACGGCGCCGTCGGCCTCCTCCACGAGACCGGGGACTTCTCCCCGTACGAGACGATCACCTTCCGCCGGATCCCGGTGGCCGCGCCCACCGGCCCGTACGCACGAGTCCCGTACGCATGAGTAGGGTCGCTGCATGACTACCAGTGACAGCGCACAGAGCGCCCCGAAGGCCCCCGCCAAGGACCCCTGGGACCTGCCCGACGTCTCCGGGCTCGTCGTCGGCGTGCTCGGTGGCACCGGACCCCAGGGCAAGGGCCTCGCCTACCGCTTCGCCCGCGCGGGCCAGAAGGTGATCCTCGGCTCCCGCGCCGCCGAGCGCGCGCAGGCCGCGGCCGAGGAACTCAACGAGCACGGCCTCGGCATCGAGGGCGCCGACAACGCCGAGTGCGCCCGGCGCAGCGACATCGTGATCGTCGCCGTGCCGTGGGACGGCCACGGAGCCACCCTGGAAGCGCTGCGCGAGGACCTCGCGGGCAAGCTCGTCGTCGACTGCGTCAACCCGCTCGGCTTCGACAAGAAGGGCGCCTACGCCCTGAAGCCGGAGGAGGGCAGCGCCGCCGAACAGGCCGCCGCCCTGCTGCCCGACTCCCGCGTCACCGCCGCCTTCCACCACCTCTCCGCCGTGCTGCTCGCCGACCCGGAGATCGAGGAGATCGACACGGACGTGATGGTCCTCGGCGAGAGCCGCGCCGACACGGACCTGGTCCAGGCCCTCGCGGCCCGCATCCCCGGCATGCGCGGCGTCTTCTCCGGCCGGCTGCGCAACGCCCACCAGGTCGAGTCCCTGGTCGCCAACCTGATCTCGGTCAACCGCCGCTACAAGGCCCACGCCGGTCTGCGCGTCACGGACGTGTAGCCGCACGGGCAGTCAGGACATACCGCCACGTACGGGTCGCGTTCAGGCGCGGACGGGGCATGGGGGACACTGGTCGGCGAACACCGCCGTGCCGTACGTGCCCGCATTGGAGCCGACCCCATGCCCCGCATCGCCCTCTTCGCCTTCCTCGTCTGCCTGCTCGCCGTCGCTGCGGCCGTCGTGTCGTTCGTCCAGGGCAGCTTCCTCGGGATCGTGTGGGTGCTGATCGCGGGGATCACGTCCAACATGACGTGGTTCTACGTGCGCAAGGCGAAGCTCGACAAGGCCGCGCAGGCCGACGAGGAGCGGGCGGGACAGGCCGCTTCTACTGCGTGACCACCGGGATCTCCGGAGTGCCCTCCCAGAAGCGGTAGAACCGCTGACCCCAGTACGTGTCCCGCTCGGTGACGCCCAGCGAGCGCAGCACCGCGTCGATCGCGTCGAAGAACCACTGGTTCACCTCCGGGATCCACAGCACCGCGAACACGGCGAGCAGCCCGAACGGCGCGAACGGCTCCACCTGCCGCTTGACGTTGTACGAGAGCCACGGCTCGATCACCCCGTAGCCGTCGAGACCCGGCACCGGCAGGGAGTTCAGGATCGCGGCCGTCACCTGGAGCAGCGCCAGGAACGCCAGCGCGTAGCGGAACGTGTCCGGCACGCCGTCCAGCGCGTGCAGCCAGAACGGGGCCGTGCAGACCACCGCGAACAGCACGTTCGTCAGGGGCCCCGCCGCCGAGATCAGGCTGTGCTTCCAGCGGCCCTGGATGCGGCCCCGCTCGATGAAGACGGCGCCGCCGGGAAGACCGATCCCGCCCATGATCACGAAGATCACCGGGAGCACGATGCTGAGCAGGGCGTGCGTGTACTTCAGCGGGTTCAGGGTGAGATAGCCCTTCGCGCCGATCGAGATGTCGCCGCTGTGCAGCGCCGTGCGCGCGTGCGCGTACTCGTGCAGACACAGCGAGACCACCCACGCCGCCGTCACGAACAGGAACACGGCGAAGCCCGGTTGCGCGGCGTAGTCCGTCCACACCGCCCAGCCGGACACGGCCGTGATCGCGGCGATGCCGAGGAAGACGGGGCTGATCCTGCTGTCGCCGCGTCGGGATGTGGCGGTGGTCATGGAGTGGTGCTCCCCGAGGTCGCTGGTCGTGTGGCGTCAATGAACGTACCCGCCCCGCACGGGAAACGTGTCGCGGTGCCCGGGGAGTTCCGGACAGGGTGGACCCCATGACGTCGTGGACGGTGTGGTACGAGAGTTGGCAGATGGAGTGCTGCGGCACGCCCTTCTCCGTGGGCGACGCGGTGGAGCTGCCCCTGATGATCACGCCGAGGGCGCGGTTGTCCGACGCGGCGGAGTGGGAGGAGTGGCTCGGCTCCGTCGAGGGACCGGTGCGCACCGTCGCGGACGACGACGCAGGATCCTGGCCCGTGGTCCGCGACGGCGGGCTCGACGCGGCGCTGCACGGCTCGCTCCGCCGCCCGCCGCACCGGATCGCCGTGACCGGACTGCTCAGCGTCGAGCGGCACTCCGGGCGGTGGCCCCGGCGGCCGGCCGGGTCCGGTCGGTCCGCATCCTGACCCGCGGCTACGCGCCGGTGTCGCCGGACAGCACCACGTACCAGCCGGTGCCGGGGGAGCGGTGGCTGCGCACGGTGGACGCCTGCCCGAAGTGGTTCGGCGCCGAGGGCCGGACGCGCCGGGACGACGGGGCTCTCGTCGTCCTGGACGTCCCCGGGGACGGGTCCTCGCACGAGCGGGGAGAATAGGCCCGTGCGCTACCGCATCCTCGGCACCACCCAAGCGCTCCGCGACGACGGCACGGCCGTCCCCGTCGGCGGGGCCCGGCTGCGTGCCCTGCTCACGGTGCTCGCGCTCAGGCCGGGCCGCACGGTCCCTGCGAGCGTCCTGGTCGACGAGGTGTGGGGCACCGAGCCGCCCGCCGACGCGGCCGGTGCCCTGCAAGCCCTCGTGGGACGGCTCCGGCGCGCGCTCGGGGCCGACGCGATCGGCTCCGTCGACGGCGGCTACCGGCTCGCGGCCGGGGCCGACGACATCGACCTCTTCCGGTTCGAGCGGCTCACCGGCGACGGTGCCCGCGCCCTCGCCGACGGCAACCCGGGCAAGGCCGTCGACGTGCTCGACGACGCCCTCGCCCTGTGGCGCGGGCCGGCCCTCGCCGACCTGCCCGACCGCACCGCCGACGCCGTCCGCTGGGACACCCGGCACCTGGACGCGCTGCGCACCCGCCTCGCGGCGCACCTCGCGCTCGGCCGGGCCGAGGAGGCGCTGCCCGAACTGACCGCGCTGTGCGACGCGCACCCGCTGGACGAGCCGCTCCAGACCCTGCGCCTGCGCGCGCTGCGCGACGCGGGCCGGGCCGCCGAGGCGCTGGCCGCGTACGAGGAGATACGGCGCGGGCTCGCGGAGGCGCTCGGCACCGACCCCGGGCCCGAACTGCGCGCCCTGTACGGCGAGTTGCTCGCCCCCGCCGAGAGCCCCGCAGCCCCTGCGCCGGTGCCCCCGAAGGCGCCGCCCGGCAACCTGCGCGCCCGCCTCACCTCCTTCGTCGGCCGCGTCGACGACCTCGACGCGCTCCGCGCCGAGCTGGCCCGCACCCGCCTGGTGACGCTGCTCGGCCCCGGCGGCGCCGGCAAGACCCGGCTGTCGCAGGAAGCGGCCGAGGGCATGGCCGACACGCTGCCGGACGGGGTCTGGCTCGCCGAACTCGCGCCCGTGGGTGACCCGGACGCCGTCGCGGAGGCCGTCGTCAGCGCGCTCGGTGCCCGCGAGACGGTGCTGCGCGGCGCCGGCGCGGAGGAGCTGCGCGTCGCCTCCGAGCGGCAGGGCGACGACCCGCTGGTGCGGCTCGTGGAGCACTGCGCGGGCCGCCGGATGCTGGTCATCCTCGACAACTGCGAGCACGTCATCGCCGCCGCAGCCGCACTCGCCGATCACCTCCTCGCGCGCTGCCCCGGCGTCACCGTGCTCGCCACCAGCCGCGAACCCCTCGGCGTACCGGGCGAGTTGCTGTACCCGGTGGAGCCGCTGCCCGAGCCGTACGCGCTGCGTCTGTTCGGCGAGCGGGGCGCCGCCGTGCGGCCCGGGTTCACCGTCGACCAGAGCCCCGCGACCGCGGACGCCGTCGCCGAGATCTGCCGCCGCCTCGACGGGCTGCCGCTCGCCATCGAACTCGCCGCGGCCCGGCTGCGGATGCTCACCCCGCGCCAGATCGCCGATCGCCTCGACGACCGGTTCCGGCTGCTCACCTCGGGCGCCCGCACCGCGCTGCCCCGCCAGCAGACCCTGCGCGCCGTCGTCGACTGGTCCTGGGACCTGCTCGACGATCCGGAGCGCGCCGCCCTCGCCCGGCTGTCCGTGTTCAGCGGCGGCTGCGACCTGGCCGCCGCCGAGGCGGTGTGCGGGCCCGAGGCGCTCGACGTGCTCGGCTCCCTCGTCGACAAGTCGCTCGTGGTCGCCGCACCCGACGGCGGCGAGGGTGCCGACGGGGCGATGCGCTACCGGCTCCTGGAGACCGTCGCCGAGTACGCGGGCGACCGGCTCGACGAGGCCGGTGACCGGCCCGGCGCCGAGCGCGCGCACCTCACGTACTACCGCGAACTCGCCCGCACCACCGACCCGTTGCTCCGCGGCGGACAGCAGCGCGCCGGTATCGCCCGCATCGAGCGGGACTACGAGAACCTGCGCACCGCCCTGCGTCGCGCCATCGCCACCCGGGACGAGCAGGAGGCGCTCTGCCTCGTCCTGTCGCTGTGCTGGTTCTGGCACATGCGGGACCTGCGCACCGAGGCCCGCACCTGGTCGCGGGAGGCCGCGGCGCTCGGCCCCGACCCGTTCGCGGGCCCGGTGCGGGTCGCCCCGCCGCTGCACCAGCGCTGCACCGATGTCCCGCCGCCGCTCACCGGGGACCTGCTCGACGAGGCGCGCCGCGAGGTCCAGCTCTCCCGACTCGCCTACATGGACCAGGAGTTGGAGATGTGGCAGAACGAGGAGGGACAGGCCACGCTGCGCGCGATCACCGAGGCCTACCGCCCCGAGCTGCCACAGGCCTGCCGCCCGCCCGGCAGCTTCTGGTACTTCGCCGTGATGATGTCCGGCCGCCTCGACGACCTGCGCGGGCTCACCGACCGGACCGTCCGCACCTGCCGCGACCTCGGCTACCGGTGGGAGCTCGGGCTCATCCTCCAGCTGCGGGCCAACGTCTCGGCCAACCGCGGCGAATGGGCCGAGGGCGGCCTCGCCGACGCCGACGAGGCAATCGAGATCTTCAGTGAACTCGGGGACGCCTGGGGCGTCGCCGAAGGGCTCTCCGCGCGCGGCGAGGCGTACGAGCGGCTGGGCCGGTTCCAGGACGCGGCCGCCGACTACCGCCGGGCCAGGGAGCTCGCCGAGGACATGGGTGCCCACGCCCAGTCCGCGATCCTCCAGGTCAGGATCGGCCAGGTGCTGATCGAGGAGGGCGAAGGTGAGCGCGGCGAAGCGCTCCTGTGGGAGGTGCTCCAGCCGGAGACGCGGCACACGAACGAGGCCTGGCCCGCCGCCCGGATGTTCCTGGTCGCCCGGCTCTCCGCCACCGGCCGCACGGTCGAGGCCCGCGAGCAACTCGCGCTGCTGCGCGACGAGTTCAAGGTGATGGACTTCCTCTTCTTCCGCGGCATGACCACCGGCATGGAGGCCATGGTCGATGTCATCGAGGGGCTGGCGGCGGACGCGCTGCGCCGGACGCGGACCGCGCTGGAGCTGTCCACGGACGCGCTGTCCCTGGTGATCATGCCGCACCTGTCGGCGCTGCATCTGCTCACCGGAGCCCGCGCCCTCGTCCTGCGCTCAGGGCCCGGCGACGCGGAGGCGGCGGCCCGGCTCGTCGGCGCCTCCGACGCGGCCCTGCCCGCGCGGCACGTCCGCAACTCGATGGAGCGCCGCTGGCGCGAGCAGGCCGAGTCCGGGGCGCGCGAGCTGCTCGGCGACGCCGCGTACGAGCGGGCGTACGCCGAGGGCGGCGGCCTCTCCGTGGAGGAGGCCACCGCCCTGCTGTGACGCGACGCCGTCGACGATCCCGTGGTCCGTCAGCTCTTGGTCGTGAACTTCCGGATCGCGACCGGCGCCATGATCGCGGTCAGCAGCGCCGTCCAGCCGAGGGTCACCCACAGGTCGTGGGCGATCGGGCCGCCGGTCATCAGGCTCCGGCAGGTGTCGGCCAGGGCCGAGATCGGGTTCCAGTCCGTGAAGGCCTGCAACCAGCCCGGCATCGACTCGGTCGGCGCGAAGATGGACGAGCCGAACTGGAGCGGCATCATCACCAGGAAGCCCATGGCCTGCACGGCCTGCGCGCTCTTCATGGTCACGCCGAGCACCAGGAAGATCCACATCAGGGACGAGCCGAACAGCGCGGTCAGACCGATCGCGCCGAACAGGCCGGCCCAGTTGGTGATGTCGAACCCGACGAGCAGCGCGACGATCATCAGGACCGTGGTCGCGCACAGCAGGCGCAGCAGCTCGACGGCGACCTTGGCGATCAGTACGGAACTGCGGCCGATGGGCAGGGACCGGAAGCGGTCCATGATGCCCTTCTGGAAGTCCTCGTTGAAGCCGGTGCCGACGCCCTGCGCGATGTTCATCGACATCATGGCGATCATGCCAGGGATCACGTACTGGACGTACGCGTCCTGGCCGCCGCCCATGGCGGCGCCGATGGAGCCGCCGAAGACGTAGACGAACAGCAGGGTGAAGATGATCGGCATCAGGATGGCGTCGAACATCGACTCCGGGTCCTGCTTGATCCACAGCAGATTGCGGCGGATCAGCGCGCCGGTGTGGCGCAGGTGGCCGCGCAGGCCGATCTTGGGGTCGGCGTCGACCTTGATGGTGGGCGCCGTGGGGGTCAGGGTGGCGGTACTCATACGGCGACCTCCGCGAGTTCGGGGCGGGCGTCCTGCGGGGCGGAGGCCTTCTGGCCGGTGATGGACAGGAACACCTCGTCCAGGCTGGGCAGTTCGGTGGCGATCGAGCCGATCGTGATGCCGCGCGCGGTGACCGCGCCGACCACGGCGGTGAGCTGCTCGTCGCTCAGGATCGGGACGAGGACGGTGCCCGACTCGGCGTCCACGGTGGACGTGGCGATGCCGGTGAGGCCCAGGTCGTCGAGGGCGTGTGCCAGCGGGCGCAGCTCCATCGGATCGGCCGGGCGGATCCGCAGGGTGCGGCCGCCGACCTTCGCCTTGAGCTCCTCGATGCCGCCGTTGGCGATGACCCGGCCGCGGTCGATGACGGTCAGCTCGTGGGCGAGCTGCTCGGCCTCTTCCATGTACTGGGTGGTGAGCAGGACGGTGACGCCGTCGCGCACCATGCTCTTCACCTCGGCCCACACCTCGTTACGGGTACGGGGGTCGAGTCCGGTCGTCGGCTCGTCCAGGTACAGGACGTGCGGGCGGCCGATCATGGAGGCGGCGAGGTCGAGGCGGCGGCGCATACCGCCGGAGTACGTCTTCGCGGGGCGGGTCGCGGCGTCGGTGAGGGAGAAGCGCTCCAGCAGGGCGTCGGCCCGGGTGCGCGCCTCCTTCTTCGACAGGTCGAGCAGCCGCCCGATCATGTAGAGGTTCTCGCGGCCGGAGAGCTTCTCGTCGACCGAGGCGTACTGGCCGGTGAGGCCGATCACGCGGCGGAGCTGACGGGGCTGCTTCACGGCGTCGTAGCCGGCGACGATGGCGGTGCCGGCGTCGGGGGTGATCAGGGTGGACAGGCAGCGCACCAGGGTGGTCTTGCCGGCGCCGTTCGGACCGAGCACACCGAGGACGGTGCCCTCGTGCACGTCCAGGTCCACGCCGTCCAGCGCCTTGGTCGCGCCGTAGTGCTTGACCAGCCCCCGTACGGACACGGCCACGGGTCGGCCGCTCTCGGGGTTGTTGTCGATTCGCGTCATGCCGACAAAGGTGTCAGCCGCCACCGACAACTCACCGACATCCCACCGACAGGCCGACTGTCGGCGCTGTGTCGGCGACATATCGGCCGCAGCCCGTCGACGGGGGAAGATCGACGGGCTGCGTTGGTGCCGCTATGGCTTCAGGGGGCCACTGCCGGGACTGCTGTCGGGATCGCTCCCGGGGTCGCTAATGGACGGAGTGCTCCTCCAGAGGGAACGTTCCGCCGATCACGTCCTCCGCAAACGCCTTCGCCGCGTCGGACATCACGCCGCGCAGATCCGCGTACTGCTTCACGAAGCGCGGCATCTTGCCTCCGGTGAGGCCGAGCGCGTCCGTCCAGACGAGGACCTGCGCGTCCGTCTCGGCCCCGGCGCCGATCCCGACGGTCGGGATGTGCAGGACCCGGGTGACCTCCGCGGCCAGTTCCGCCGGGACCAGTTCGAGGACGACGGCGAACGCGCCGGCGTCCTGGACGGCCTTCGCGTCGCGCAGCAGCTGCTGCGCCGCCTCCTCGCCGCGGCCCTGCACCCGGTACCCCTGGGTGTTGACCGACTGCGGGGTCAGCCCGATGTGGGCCATGACCGGGATGCCCGCCTCGACGAGCAGCTTGATCTGGGCGTGCGAGCGCTCGCCGCCCTCCAGCTTGACCGCGCCGACGCCCGCCTCCTTCACCAGCCGCATCGCCGAGCGCAGCGCCTGTACCGGGCCCTCCTGGTACGAGCCGAAGGGCAGGTCGCCGACGATCAGGGCACGGCTGGTGCCCCGCACGACGGCCGCCGAGAGCATCGTGAGCTGGTCGAGGGTGACCGGGACCGTGGTGTCGTAGCCGAGGTGGCAGTTGCCCGCCGAGTCGCCGACCAGCATCACGGGGATGCCGGCCTCGTCGAAGACCGACGCCGTCATCGCGTCGTAGGCCGTCAGCATGGGCCACTTCTCGCCGCGCTCCTTGGCGAGGGAGATGTCCCGCACGGTGATGCGCCGGGTGCCCTTGCCTCCGTACAGCGCCTTGGGGTCGCGCCCCGTGCTGCTGTCGGTGGTGCCGTGGTCGCGGGCAGCCGAAAGCTCTGTGGGTTGCGTCATCGCAACGGCTCCTTCAATTCGTCTCGAGGCGCCCTGACGGCGTCCCCGGATCGCCTCCATGGTGGCACCGCGTGTCGCCTCCGCGCCAGGCCCCGGCGCGGTGAGGCGACATAGCGCACACCGGTAAAGGCTCGGTAAGGCTTTGCCCGAGACTTTCAATACGAGACGGGTCCGTATCGAAATGCCGCTAGGCTCGACGGTATGACCACACCCGCCGTTCCCGCGGCCCCCCGGATACCGGAGGCCGTGCACCGCCGTCGCTGGGCGATCCTCGCGGTGCTCATGCTGAGCCTGCTGATCGTCGTCCTCGACAACTCCATCCTGAACGTCGCGATCAAGACGATCTCGACGCCCGCGCCCACCGGCCTCGGCGCCACGCAGAGCGAACTCGAGTGGGCCATCAACTCCTACACCCTCGTCTTCGCGGGTCTGCTGTTCACGGCCGGTCTGCTCGGTGACCGCATCGGGCGCAAGAAGGTCCTCATCGGAGGACTCGTCGTCTTCGGCATCGGATCGGCGCTGGCCGCCGAGTCCGGCTCCCCGGTCCAGCTCATCGCGTTCCGCGCCGTCATGGGCCTGGGCGCCGCCTTCGTCATGCCGGCCACGCTCGCGGTCCTCATGAACGTCTTCGAGCGCGAGGAGCAGCCCAAGGCCATCGGCATCTGGGCGGGCGGCGTCGGTCTCGCCATCGCCATCGGCCCGATCACCGGCGGCCTGCTGCTCGACCACTTCTGGTGGGGCTCGGTCTTCCTGGTGAACGTGCCGATCGTGATCCTCGCCGTGATCCTGATGATCGCGCTCGTGCCCGACTCCAGGGACCCGAAGCCGGGCCGCGTCGACCTGGTCGGCGTCGCCCTGTCGATCGTCGGCCTCGTCCTGCTGGTCTACGGGATCATCAAGGGCGGCGACGAGGGCGACTTCAGCAGCCCCGCCGTGCTGTCCACCATCGCCGCGGGCCTCGTCGTCCTCGTCGGCTTCGTGGTCTACGAGAAGCGCAGCGACCACCCGTCGATCGACATCGACTACTTCAAGAACAAGGTGTTCTCGGCCGCGATCGCCGCCATCGCCCTCGTCTTCTTCGCGCTGATGGGCGTCACCTTCTTCTCGGTCTTCTACACGCAGAGCGTGCGCGGGTACACGCCGTTGCAGACCGGCGCCCTGATGCTGCCGCTCGCCGCGGCCCAGCTGATCTTCGCGCCGCGCGCCCGGCTCGTCGTCGACCGGTTCGGCGTGCGCGCCACGACCACCGGCGGCCTGGTGCTGCTCGCGGGCATGCTCGCCGCGTTCACCGCCCTCGACGCCGACACCCCGATCTGGATCATGGAAGTGATCTTCTTCCTGATGGGTACGGGCATGGCGCACGTCATGACGCCGACCAGCGTCGTCATCATGCAGGCCCTGCCGCGCGAGAAGGCCGGCTCGGCGTCCGCGCTGAGCAACACGTTCCGCCAGGTCGGCGGCGCGCTCGGCATCGCCGTCCTCGGTTCTGTGCTCTCCACCGCGTACCGCACCGGCATCGAGGACAAGCTGAGCCTGCTGCCCGCCGGGCTGCGCGACACCGCGGGCGGCTCCATCGAGGCCACCCTGGGCGTCGCCGAGAAGCTCGGCCCGAGGGGGCAGGCGCTGATCGGACCGGCCAACGATGCGTTCCTGCACGCCATGCACGTCACCGCCCTGTGCGGCGCGGGCGTCGCGCTGATCAGCGCCGTGGTGACGGCCCTGTTCCTGCCGGGCAGGATCCCGGCCGCGCCCACCGGGCAGCGCGACGAGCGGGAGAAGGTGGGCGCCGGGCGCTGATCTTCGTACGGTTGCTCGCACACGAGGAGCGACGGCGCTGAGACAATCGCCCCGGGGCGCGGCCGGACGGCCGGGTCCCGGGGCGCGGGCGGAAGGCGGAGGCGGACGTGGACACGGGACGGACCGAGCGGCAGACGCGGCACCGGAACGGCGGGGCCCCGCACGGTGAGCCGCCGTCCGCCGGGATCATGGCGCCGGTCCGCGGTCGGCCCCGCAGCGAGGCCGTGGAACAGGCCATCGTCGAGGGCGTCATCCAGCTCCTGGAGGACGGCGTGCCGCTCACCGAGCTGTCCATCGAGCGCATCGCCCGCACCGCGGGCGTCGGCAAGGCCACCATCTACCGGCGCTGGAGCGGCAAGGAGGAGCTCTTCGTCGACGTGGTCGCCTCCATCGAGGAACCCGACCCCGAACTGCCGGGCACCTCGATGCGCGACGATCTGATCCGGCTCCTGGAACACATGCGCAGGCGCGGCCTGAACCTGCGCGCCTCGGCCCTGCTGCACAACGTGTTCGCGCAGATGAAGACCCTGCCGCGGCTCTGGGACGCGTACCACGAGGTCGTCGTGGACCCGCGCCGTCGCGCCCTGTACGACGTGCTGCGGCGCGGCATCGCCGAGGGCGAGCTGCCGGCCGGCACCGACGTCGAGTTCGCCGGGGACCTGTTCACCGGCCCGATGCTGCTGCGCAGTGTCATGCGCTCCGACGCGCCGCTGGCCGACGACCTCTCCGAGCGCATCGTCGACGCCGTCCTCGCCGGTCTGCGGGCGGGCTGAACACCGGGGACGATTGTGCGGGTTTCGTCACAGAGACTCCCCGAAACCCGCGTGTCCGGAACTTCGAACGCCGGATCGCTCGTCCTCGTGGCCGTAACGACGTCACGTCCCCGGCAGGCCGCGGGCGTGACGGAACGGAAAGCCGCTGATCATCGCCTAGTGTTTTCGGGCGGGGACGGCGGGCACGGCAGGCAGTGAGGCGACGACGGTATGGCGCAGGCGTACGGCAGTTCAGACGGCCACGACTCCGGGTCCACCGGACCGGGCGCGCGACTGCGGCGCCTGGGGCGCCGCCTGCGCAACGACCGGGGCTACTGGCGGCGCGGCATCGTCCTCGGGGCCCTCGCGGTCCTGCTCGCGCTGGTCATGCTGCTGCACGCGCAGATCCCCAACACGGTCGGCAACCTCGGCTCCCTGATCGAGACGTTCCTGCCGTGGCTCGGCCTGTTCGTGCCGGTCCTGCTGATCCTGGGTCTCGTACGGAAGTCGGCGACCGCCGTGCTCGCGGTCCTGCTCCCGGCGATCGTCTGGCTCAACCTCTTCGGCGGCCTGCTCACCGACAAGCAGCACAGCGGCGGCGACCTCACCGTCGCCACCCACAACGTGAACGCGGACAACGCCGACCCGGCCGGCACCGCCGAGGACCTCGCCGCGTCCGGCGCCCAGGTCCTCGCCCTGGAGGAGCTGACCGGGGAGGCGCTGCCGACGTACGAGAAGGCGCTCGCTGCGGCCTATCCGTACCACTCGGTGCAGGGCACGGTCGGGCTCTGGAGCAAGTACCGGCTGTCCGGCACGCAGCCCGTCGACATCAAGCTGGGCTGGACGCGGGCCATGCGCTCGACCGTCACGACGCCCGGGGGCGAGGTCGCGGTCTACGTGGCGCACATGCCGTCGGTGCGCGTGAAGCTCGACTCCGGGTTCACGGCCAGCCAGCGCGACAAGAGCGCGAACGCGCTGGGCGAGGCGATCGCCGACGAGCCGCTGGACAAGGTCGTCCTGCTCGGCGACCTGAACGGCACGATGAACGACCGCGCGCTGAACGCCGTCACGTCCCAGATGCGCTCCACGCAGGGCGCGGCGGGCAGCGGCTTCGGGTTCAGCTGGCCGGCCGCGTTCCCGATGGCCCGGATCGACCAGATCATGGTCAGGGGCGTCGAGCCGGTCTCGTCGTGGTCGCTGCCGGAGACCGGGAGCGACCACCTGCCGATCGCGGCCCGCGTCAACCTGTGACACGCCCCGCGAGGTGTGTCGTGTGACGTACACACGGCCTTAACCACGGTTTGACCTCGCGGAATACTCGGTGCGTGAGACTTTGTTCCGCCCGTAAACTTACGGAACCGCTCACCCACTCTCCTTGGATGACCTTTCATGCCCCTCGCCCTGCTCGCCCTCGCCGTAGGCGCATTCGGCATCGGCACCACCGAATTCGTCATGATGGGCCTGCTGCCCGACGTCGCGAACGACCTCTCGGTCTCCCTCCCCGACGCCGGTCACCTCGTCTCCGCGTACGCGCTCGGTGTCGTCGTCGGCGCCCCGCTGCTCGCCGCGGTCACGGCCCGGATGCCGCGCCGCCGGGTCCTGATCGGGCTCATGGTCCTGTTCGTCGTGGGCAACGCCGTCTCGGCGGCGGCCCCCGACTACCACTGGCTGCTCGCCGCCCGCTTCGTCAGCGGCCTGCCGCACGGCGCGTTCTTCGGCGTCGGCGCGGTCGTCGCCACGTCGCTGGTCGCGCCCGAGCGCAAGGCCCGTTCGGTGTCGCTGATGTTCCTCGGCCTGACCGTCGCCAACATCGTCGGCGTCCCCGTCGCCACGGCGATGGGCCAGCAGCTCGGCTGGCGCGCCACGTTCCTCGCGGTCAGCGCCATCGGCCTCGCCGCCATCGCCGCCCTGTTCGCGCTCGTCCCCGCCGACCACGGACACGGCACGGCCATGGGCGTACGGGACGAGCTGCGCGCCCTGCGCTCGCTGCCGGTCTGGCTCGCGCTCGGCACGACCGTCGCGGGCTTCGGCGCGCTCTTCGCGGCGTACAGCTACATCACGCCCATGCTCACGGACGCCGCCGGATTCGCGGAGTCGAGCGTGACACTGCTGCTCGCCCTCTTCGGCGTCGGCGCCACGATCGGCAACCTCCTGGGCGGCCGCCTGGCCGACGACTCCCTGCGCGGCACCCTCTTCGGCGGCCTGCTCTCCCTGGGCGCCGTCCTCGCGCTCTTCCCGCTGCTGATGCGGGCGGAGTGGAGCGCCCCGCTCGCGGTCCTGCTGCTCGGCCTGACGGCGTTCGTCACGGGCTCCCCGCTCCAGCTGATGGTGATGGAGAAGGCGTCGGCGGCCCCTTCCCTCGCCTCCTCCGCGAACCAGGCTGCCTTCAACCTGGCCAACGCGGGCGGCGCCTGGATCGGCGGCCTCGCCCTCGCCGCGGGGTTCGGCGTGACGTCGCCGGCGGTGGCGGGCGCCGCCCTGGCCGCCCTCGGCCTGGCCGTCGCCGCCGCCTCGTACGGGGTGGACCGGCGCGAGGGGCGGCGCGGGACCGGCCGTGTCGTCGCCACGCACGCCGTCGCGGAGCCGGAGCCCGCGATCCGCTGACCCGCGGGGACGGGCGGCCCGGGTGCGACCCGGGCCGCCCGTGGCTCAGGCCCGGTACCCGAGGACCGTCATCATGCCCGCCTCCGAGTGGTAGACGTTGTGGCAGTGGACCATCCACAGGCCCGGGTTGTCCGCGTCGAAGTCGACCGTCAGGGTGCCGTTCGGCAGCACGATCGCGGTGTCCTTGCGGGGGCCGCCGGCCACGTTCGCCAGGGAGAACGTGTGGCCGTGGAGGTGGACCGGGTGCCACATCGAGGTCGAGTTGGCGAAGACCAGGCGGACGCGTTCGCCCGCCTTCACCGGGTGGCGCTGGTCCTTCGTGTACGGCTTCTTGTCGAACGCCCAGTCGTACCCGGCCATGCCACCGGTCAGCTGGAGCCGGATCGTGCGGTCCGGCTCCCGGGGCGCGAGGGCCACCGGGTCGGCCGCCCTGAGCTTCTCGGCCGTGAGCAGCCGGCCCTCCAGCTCCCTGGGCCGGACCGCGGCGGACGGCGCCGCGCCGGAACCCGTGCGCAGCACCGCGAGCGCCGACGCCCCCTTGCCCTCCGCGAGCGCGGTGAGCGGGAAAACACCGTCGTCGGCCGTGACCAGGACGTCGTAGCGCTCGCCCATGCCGAGCAGCAGGGCGTCCGTCGTCGCGTGCCGCACCGGGAAGCCGTCCGTGTGCGTCACGGTCATCGTGTGCCCGCCGAGCGCGACGCGGAACGCCGTGTCGCCGCCCGCGTTGACGAACCGGATCCTGACGCGGTCGCCGGGGCGGGCCGTGAACGACGAAGGGGCCTGCGGCGTACGGCCGTTGACGAGGTAGTACGGGTACTTCACGTCGCCCGCGTCGCCGCCGAGCAGATCGCTGGTCGCGCCCATCATCATGCGGGAGGGCCCTGAGCCGGTGGGTGAGGGCGACTCGTCGGCGGCCGCGGGGGAGGGCGACTCGTCGGCCGTCATCGACATGCCGCTCATCCCCGACATGTCGTGGCCCTCGTGGCCGCCGTTGCCCCCGCCGCTCCCGTGGCCCATGCCCGACCGCAGTTCCTTCAGGACCGCGTCCGGCGTCGAACCGTCCACCCCGTCGACCCAGTCGTCGAGGACGACGACCCACTCCTTGTCGTAGGAGAGGGGCTCCTTCGGGTCGTCGACGATCAGCGGCGCGTACAGGCCGCGGTCCTGCTGCGTGCCCGAGTGCGGATGGAACCAGTACGTGCCGGGGTGCGCGACCGTGAAGCGGTACGTGAAGTCCGCCCCGGGCGCGATCGGATTCTGGGTGAGACCGGGGACGCCGTCCATGTCGTTGCGCAGGGCGATGCCGTGCCAGTGCAGGGACGTCGCCTCGCGGAGGTGGTTCGCGAGAGTGAGCGAGAGGGTGTCGCCCGCGGTGACCCGGACCTCCTTGCCGGGCAGATCACCGCCGTACGACCAGGAGCGGACCGTACGGTCGCCGAGGTCGAGCGGGGTGGCGGCCGCCGTGAGCCGGACCGAGCGGACCGGGCCGGAGCCGCGCTTGCGCTCGGCGGCGGCGACCTCCTTGCCCGCCGGGTCGACATAGCCCGAGGGCGCCGCGCCCGCCGAGCCGTGGCCGCCGTGCCCGGAGCCGTCGCCGGAGCACGCGGCGAGAACTCCCGTGCCCGCCGCGGCGACCGATGCCGCGAGGACGGTGCGGCGGGTGGGGAAGCAGATGTGTCGCGCATGACTGAGTTGCACCTCGATGTCGGTGTCGTGCGGAGTGCAGGACGAACTCATCTGCCGCTCGCGCGCGCAGCGCGAAGCGGCCGGTGCGCAGGCCTAGATTCGCAGAACCGACAGACGGGACAACAGAGTTCGGGGCGGGGAGGGT
Organism: Streptomyces sp. Q6; assembly: GCF_036967205.1. NCBI lineage: Bacteria > Bacillati > Actinomycetota > Actinomycetes > Kitasatosporales > Streptomycetaceae > Streptomyces > Streptomyces citrinus. The sequence continues at coordinate 2,486,962 of NZ_CP146022.1, read as the reverse complement.
GCGGCCGGCGCGCGTACGTCATGCCGCGCGGCGCCGCGCGGAGCACGCCCGCCGCCGTCAGCGGTCGCAGCACCGCCGCCGTCAGCAGAAGCAGCGTGAACGAGCCGAGCACCGCCAGGCAGACGCTCAGCGGATCCATGCCGCCGTCGCCGGGCCCCTCGTGCCCGTGCGCGGCCCCCGTGTCCGTCGGCGCGCTCATGGACGTATGACTCATCGACGTGGTCACGGAAGACGTGGTCACGGAGGCCGGACTCACGAAGGACGTACTCACGGACGTCATGTCCATGGTCGTATTCACGGACGCCTTGTCCATGGTCGTACTCACGGACGCTCTGTCCATGGCCGGGCTCATGGGCGCCGTGTGCCCCGTCGGGTGCCCCAGCGTGTGCATCCCCACGATCCCGAAGAGCAGCGCCACGAACAGCAGCAGCCGTCCGCGGCGGGTGCCGCCCTTCGCCGGGGGAGTCGTCATGACCGGCACCCTACCCCCACCCGGTATGCGACGACATGCGGACCCCGGGGCCTTTGCCGATCATGACCTCATGACGACTACGGACAGAACGGGGCAGGGGGAGGCGGTGGTCGGTGACGACGGGAACCGGCGCCAGTTCATCTCCTGGGTGACGCTCGGCCTGATGACCACCGCCTCCGTGGCGAGTCTGCGCCCCTCGCCCACCATGGCGATCTACGGCCTCGCCGCGATCTTCCTGTACCTCCTCCCGGCCCTCGTCTTCCTGCTGCCCACCGCCCTCGTCGGCGCCGAACTGGCCTCCGGCTGGACCGGCGGCATCTACCGCTGGGTCAGCGAGGCGCTCGGCAAACCGCTCGGGTTCGTCGCCGTCTGGTGCCAGTTCGCGATGACCATCGCCTACTACCCGAGCCTGCTCGCCTACGTCGCGTCCACGTTCGCGTACGTCATCCACCCGAGCCTCGCCGAGAACGGCCTGTACGTCGCCATCTGCATCGTCGTCATCTACTGGGCCGGCGTGTGGGTCAGCTCGCGCGGCACGAGGACGGTCGCCGGCCTGTCCTCGCTCGGGCTGATCATCGGCACCCTCGTCCCCGGTGTCGTCCTCGTCGCCCTCGGCATCGTCTTCCTCGGACAGGGCAACCCGTCGGCCGCCCCGATGACCGCGGGCCACTGGCTGCCGCCGTGGACGGGCCTGGCCAGCCTCGTCCTCATCGTCAACAACTTCCTGTCCTACGCGGGCATGGAGATGAACGGCGTCCACGTGTCGTCGCTGCGCAGCCCGCGCGGCGAGTACCCGCGCTCGGTCTTCCTCGCCACCGGCCTCGTCCTGCTGATCTTCATCCTCCCGGCGCTCGCCATCAGCTGGGTCATGCCGGCCGAGCAACTCAGCCTGACCGCCGGCCTGATGCAGGCCTTCCAGGCGTTCTTCGACCACTTCCACGTCGGATGGATGACGAAGATCGTCGGCATCATGCTGGTCTGCGCGGCGCTCGGCGGCATGCTCACCTGGCTCGCGGGCCCCGCCAAGGGGCTCGTCCTGCTCTCCCGGCAGGAGGGCTATCTGCCGCCGTTCCTCCAGAGGTTCAACAAGTACGGCGTCCCGCAGAACGTGATGATCGCCCAGGGCGTCCTGACCACCCTCATCGGCGTCCTGTACGCCTTCAGCGACGACGTCTCCAGCCAGTACTGGATGTTCTCCGTCATCACGATCCAGATCTACCTGGTCGCGTACCTGCTGATGTTCCTGGCGGTGGTCCGGCTGCGGCGGACCCGGCCGGACGTGCCGCGCGGCTTCGTCGTGCCCGCCGTCACCCTCGTCGCGGGCGTCGGGTTCGTGGCCTCGGTGCTCGCGCTCGTCATCGGGTTCGTACCGCCGGACCAGTACGACACCGGGCCCCTGTGGCGTTACCTGCTCATCGTCGGCGGCGGACTGCTGCTGCTCGGCGTGGCCGCCCCGGTCGCGTTCCTCAGGTTCCGCAAGCCGAGCTGGATCCACCCCGACCACCGGGACCCCGCCCTCACGGAGTGAGGCGCCGCACGCTGTCGCGGACCACTATGTGGGTGCCCAGGAGCCGGCGCCGCTGCCCGGTGCGGTCCGTGCCGCCGAGCGCCAGACGGACCGCCGTGCGGCCCATCTCCTCGCCCGGGATGTGGACCGTGGTCAGGCCCGGCGTGATGTCGGCGGCGACCGGGTCGTCGTTGTAGCCGACCACCGAGATGTCCCGCGGCACCCGCAGTCCGTACTCCGCGAGCGCCTTGATCGCGGCGGCGGCCACCCGGTCGTCGCCCGCGAACACCGCCGTGAAGTCCGGCTTGCCCGCGCACTTGTCGAGCAGGCCGCGGATCGCCTCGTCGCCGTTGTGCTGTCCGAAGCCGATGCCGTGCAGCAGCGCGTCGGAGGCCGGCACGCCGTGGTCCTCCAGGGCCCGCAGATAGCCGCGGACCCGGTCCTCACCGGTCGTGTTGCCCGGCTGGAAGCCGATCATCGCGATCCGGCGGTGGCCCGCGCCCAGCAGATGACTGGTGACGGCGTACGCGCCCGCCTCGTTGTCGTACTCCACGACGACCGCGGGCACGTCCGGCGCGGGCGCGGGACGACCGCACAGCACCAGCCGCGAACCGGCCGCCGCCAGCGACTGCGCGTACTGCGCCATCCGCTCCCGGTACTCCGCGTCCTCGACGACGCCGCCGACCAGGACGACCGCCTCCGTGGCCTGCTCCCGCATCATCTGCACGAGGGCCAGCTCGCGCGCCGGATCCGCGCCCGTGGAGGCGACGAGGGTGAACCGGTCGTGCTGCGCCGCCTCCCGCTCGACGCCCTGCGCGACGGCCGCGTAGAAGGAGCTGACGACGTCCAGCATCAGGACGGCGATGGTCTTGCGGCCCGCGCCGGCGAGCGCCCGCGCGTGCGCGTTCGCCACGTAGTCCAGGTCCTTGGCCGCGCGCAGCACCTTGGCGCGCGAGCCCGCCGAGGTCGGATACGTGCCCGCGAGGACCCGGGAGACGGTGGCCACCGACACCCCGGCGCGCGCCGCCACGTCCCGGATCGTCGCCCGCTCGCCCACTGTGTCTCCTCCTGAGATCCCCTGGTGCGGGCCGCCGGTGCGGCGCCCCGCACCATCATCGCGTGCGCCGTCGGCTCAGTGGGCCGCCGCGTACTCCTCGGCGAACTCCGCCGTGACCTTCGTGCCGCCCTGCGCCTTCCACTTCGCGTAGACCGCGTCCCAGTCGGAGACCTTCTTGCGGCCGGAGACGATGGCGGTGACCCCGTCGTTGATCAGCTGCTCCAGGGCCGCGCCCTGCTTGTTGTACGTGTCCGACTGGAGGCCGAAGCGGATGTTGGGCCGCATCATCGGCACGACCTTCTTCTGCCAGCCGTGCAGCCGCTCCACGACGTCGGGGGAGCCCGGCGCGTACAGCACCTGCGGGGCGTCGCAGAGGTACATGAACGGCACGTTCGTCTTCGACTCGACCAGGCCCAGCTCGGTCGCGATCGGGTTGTTGTCCTTGTCGCGCTCGAAGTGCGTGCCCTCCAGACCGAAGTGGGTCAGCTCGTACTCCTCGGTGCCGAACGGCGCGGCCAGGTAGTCGAGGACGCGCAGGATCAGCTCGATGCGCGCCTTGGGCGCCTTCTTCAGGACCGTGTAGCCGAAGATGCCGCGGCTCTGCTGGTAGTGGGGGCTCGCGCCGGGCGCCGTGTACGGCACGAGCGCGTCCAGGTCGAAGGCGTCCTTGATGCCGAGGGCGGAGCCCGGGTAGGCGAGGAAGCCGTCCGTCATGGACAGCACGGAGCCGTTCCAGAACTGCGTCTTGAGGTCGACCTGGGAGACCGAGGTGGCCTCCGGGTAGTACGAGCCCTGCTGCCGCAGCTTCGCCAGGTACTCCAGCATCGCCTTGAACTCGTCGGTGGCGCCCCAGTGGACGGCCTTGCCGCCCTCCATCGCGAACTCGTTGGGCGCGCCGAACCAGTTGGCGTGCGTCTTGTACCCGAAGTACGCGGTCGCCGACGAGCCGAGCGCCCACTTCCTGCCGCCCGTCGTCTCCTTCGCCAGGGCCGCGAAGTCGTCGGCGGACATGCCCGCCTTGTAGCCGGCCTTCGTGAAGGCGCCGTTGTTGAAGTACAGGGTGTCCTGCGGCTTGGGCCGCTCCACCGGGACGCCGTAGACGCGGCCCGCGATCCGGCCCATGCCCTCCCACGCGTACGTGGGGATGCCCGCGAGGTTCGGGTAGTCCTTGATCGCGTCGCCCGACAGGTACGCGGTGAGGTCGGCGCAGCGGGTCTTCACGAACTGGGCCTCGCGCGGCAGGACATAGCCGCCGCCGAGGTTGACGACGTCGGGGATGTCGTCGCCCGCGAACACCGTCGCCATCTTGGAGCGGTAGTCCGCGTCCGCCACGACCGTGAACTCGATGTCCACGCCCAGCGCCTCGTTGACCGCCGCCCAGTACTTGTTCTGCGCGGCGGCCTTCGGCGGGGTGCCGTACGTGATCGTGAGGACCCGGATCTTCTCCTTGCCGCTGCCCGGCTTCTCCGCGACCGCCTTGATCAGCTCGCCCGGGTACTTCGTGAAGCCGGCCTGCACGCCCTCGGCGGTGCCGGCCAGGTCCGGGGTCGCGCCCTTGGCCGGGGTGTACGCGGGCCAGGCCGCCGCCTTCTTGCCGGCGTTGGAGACGGAACCGCCGGTGGAGCCGTCGGACGAGCAGGCGGTGAGCAGGGACGGGGCGGCGATCGCGGCGCCGCCGACGGCGATGGAGCGCAGCAGGGTGCGGCGCGAGAGGTTCGCGGACATCGTGAAGGACCCTTCGGATAAAGGAAGTCGAGCGGACACGCGGAGGGGGGTGGTGGCTCAGCTCTTGATGGCGCCGGTGAGCACGCCCTTGGTGAAGTACTTCTGGAGGAAGGGGTAGACGAGCAGGATCGGTACGACCGCGATCACCAGGACCGCCATCTGCGTCGTCTGCGGCGCCGACACCATGCCGGCCTCGCTCAGGCCCGTGTCGGCGATCTGCGCGCCCCCGATGACGTACGTCCGCAGCACCTGCGACAGCGGCCAGTGGTCGGACTCCAGGTAGATCGACGCGGTGAACCACGAGTTCCAGTAGCTGACCGCGTAGAAGAGGCCGACGACGGCGAGCGCGGCCTTCGACAGCGGCAGCGCGATCCGCCAGAACGTCGCCCAGTCCCCGGCACCGTCCAGGCGTGCCGCCTCGTACAGCTCCTCGGGGATGCCCTGGAAGAAGCCGCGCAGGACCACCAGGTTGAAGACGTTGATGAGCACGGGCGCGACGAGCGCCGCGTACATGTTCTGCAGGCCGAGCCCCTTCACCAGCAGGAACGCCGGGATCATGCCGGGTGGGAAGAGGAACGTGAACAGCACGAGGAGCAGCACGGGCCTGCCGCCGAAGACGCCGGGCCGGCTGAGCGCGTACGCGAGGAACGCGGTGCACGCGAGCGACAGGAGCGTGCCGAGGGCGGTGATGCCGATGCTCACGCCGAGCGCCTTCGTCACGATGCCGCCGCTGAGGATGTTCTCGTACGCGCGCAGCGTCGGCTCGGTGGGCCACAGCACCCAGCCGCCGTTCGCGACGACCTCCTTGTTGGAGGCCAGCGAGGTGGAGACGATCACCAGGAACGGTACGAGGACGAGCGCGAGGAGCGCGAGGACGGCCAGGCCCTTGGCGGCCTGGGTGACGGGCTTCGGCTTCTCCTGCCACGCGGGACGGGAGGGAGCCTGCGCGGACCTGTTCACTTGTAGACCCCCTGCTCGCCGAGCCGATGTGCGACCCGGTTGGCGACGAACACGAGGAGCGCGCCCACCAGGCCCTTGAAGAGTCCGGCCGCGGCGGCGTAGCCGGTGTCGCCGGCGACGATGCCCTGCCAGAAGACGAAGGTGTCGAGGACCTCGCCGACCTCCGGGCCCACCGACTGCCGTTGCAGCAGCATCTGTTCGAAGCCGACGGAGAGGATGTCGCCGAGCCGCATGATCAGGAGCAGCACGACGATCGGCCGGATCGAGGGGAGCGTCACGTGCCAGAAGCGGCGCCAGGGCCCTGCCCCGTCGATCGCCGCGGCCTCGTACTGCTGCTCGTCGACCTGCATCAGCGCGGCCAGGAAGATGATCGTGCCCCAGCCGGCGTCCTTCCAGATCACCTCGGCGACGACGAGCGGCCGGTACGCGTCCGGATTGCCGATGATGTCGACGGTGTGCAGGCCGCTGTCGCCCAGGAAGCTGTTCAACAGGCCCGTGTCGGAAAGGACTTGCTGGAACAGGGCGACGACGATCACCCATGACAGGAAGTGCGGCAGGTAGACCACGGACTGCACGAAGCGGCGCAGCAGGTCGGACGTCAGGCTGTGCAGCAGCAGCGCGATCGCGAGCGGCACCGGGAAGTAGAACACCAGCTGGAGCACGGCGATGTAGAGCGTGTTCCACGTCGCGTGCCAGAAGTCCGGGTCGCCGAACATCCGGCTGAAGTTGCCGCCCCCGACCCAGGGACTGCCCCACAGACCGGCGAACGGGTCGTACTCCTTGAACGCCACCGCGTTGCCGAGGAAGGCGCCGTAGTGGAAGACCAGGAAGTACACGAGTCCCGGCAGCATGAGCAGCAGCAGGGTCCGGCTGCTCCGAAACCGTTTCCACTTCGTATCTCGACGTACTGTGCGGTCAATTGACCCGTTTTGTGGCCCACCGGAGGTCTTCACCGCCCCGGTATCGGGCCTTTCCTTCGCCACCGTGGGCACGGAAACCCCTCCGTCGTTGGAACAAGGTGAGCGGAATCTAAAACGGTTACTACGGCGGGTCAACCCCCTTGGTTCAGCGTTCTCTTGACCCTAGGGTGGGCGGATGCCTAGCCTCCTGAAGGTTCGGTGTAACCGGTTTCACTCAGGTGAGACCCAGCGGCGGCGCGAGTCGGCGCGGCGGCAGAGCAGTGACCGGGCAGTGACAGGGCAGCGAAAGAGACGCGGGGGTGGCGGCGAGTGACGGCAGACCGGCCGACGGCGGTACTGGCCATGGGTGCGCAGGTGGTCGAGCGGGTCTTCCCGCCCGACGTGCGCGAACGGCTGGCCCGCAGTGTGGAGTTGGCGGGTCCGCCGCTGACGGGACCGCTCCACGGCCCGGCCGCCGCGCGGGCGCTGGGCGCGGCGGAGGTTCTCGTCACGGGCTGGGACTGCCCGCCGCTGACCGCCGAGGTCCTCGACCTGGCGCCCCGGCTGCGGGCGGTGATCCACGCCGCGGGATCGGTCAGGCCGATCGTCACGGACGCGGTGTGGGAGCGCGGCCTGACCGTCTCCTCGGCGGCCGACGCGAACGCCGGGCCGGTCGTCGCGTTCACGCTCGCCGCCGTCACCTTCGCCGCGAAGGGCGCGCTCGCGGCGGCCGCCGGGTACGCGCGGGCGTGGCCCGGCTTCACGGAGCGGACCGGCGCGGACGGGCGGGTCGTCGGGGTGATCGGGGCGTCCCGCATCGGGCGCCGGGTGATCGAGGCGCTGCGGGCCGACCCCGCGGGGTACCGGGTGCTGCTGTGCGACCCGTACGTCGACGCGGACGGCGCGGCGCGGCTCGGCGTGGAACTCGTGGGCCTCGCGGAGCTGTGCCGGCGCAGCTCGGTGGTGAGCGTGCACGCACCCGAACTGCCCACGACGCGGGGCATGGTGAGCGCGGAGATGCTGCGGCTGATCCCGGACGGCGGCACGGTGATCAACACGGCGCGGGGCGCGCTCGTCGACACGCAGGCGCTGGCCGCCGAGTGCGGCACGGGGCGCCTGTCGGCCTACCTGGACGTCACGACCCCGGAGCCGCTGCCCGCCGGGCACCCCCTGCTGACCTTGCCGAACGTGCTGGTGACCCCGCACGTCGCCGGGGCGCAGGGGAGCGAGGTGCGGCGCCTCGGCGTGTACGCGGTCGAGGAGGTCGAGCGGTACGTGTCCGGTCGGGAGCCGGCCGGCCGGGTCGACCGGGGGACCTGCGGCGGGTCGCGTGAGCGCGCGCCGACCCGCCCTCCCCGTCAGGCGGTTCCCCGCGCCCCGAGGGCGCGGGGAACGCTACGGTTCCGCTCGGATCACCGACCGCGGTACGACGACACGTAGCCCGGCGCCGGCGAACCGACCCCGGTGACGTCGTCGTACCCGCGCACGGCCTTCAGCGAGGCGTCCTTGCCGAGGCTGCGCACCGACGTGAGCAGGCCCTCCGACGCGTCGTAGGAGTTCGCGAAGTCGACCCGGGCCACCGCGAGGTCCTTGCCCGTGGGCTTGTCGGTCACGTCGTGGTACAGCGGCGAGCCGTAGCGGGCGTAGATCGACGGGTTCGCGAAGCCGAGCGGCGCGCCGCCCCGCGTCTGCTGGGCGAGGGCCTGCACACCCGCGATCACCGGCGCCGCCAGCGACGTACCGCCGATGCGGTACTCGTCGTAGGCCTGCGAACCGTCGGGCAGGGTCTGCGTCTGGCCCACCAGGAAGCCGGTGTTGGGGTCGGCGATGGCCGCGATGTCGGGCACGACGCGGTTCACGGAGCCGTTCGCCGTGGCCAGCGCGTCCGGCACGACGCCCTTCTGGTAGGAGGGCTGCGCGACGGACTTGCTGGTGCCGCCGCCCGCGCCGGAGTTGTACGCGCCCGGGAAGTCGGTCCAGCTGGTGCCGTCCGCCGACAGGGTGGACTTCAGCGTGCCCCAGCCGGTCTCCCACTTGTACGTGTCGTTCTTGCCGACGGCCAGCGACGTACCGCCGACCGCGGTCACCCACGCCGAGTCGGCCGGGGTGTCGACCTGCTTCGTGCCGGTGGAGGCGACGTTGTCGCCGTTGTCGCCGGAGGAGAAGTAGAAGCCGATGCCCTCGACGGCGCCGAGCTGGAACACCTGGTCGTAGGCGGCCGCCAGTTCGGGCGTCTGGTTCGCCTCGACGTCGCCCCACGAGTTGGAGACGATGTCGGCGAGGTGCTTGTCGACGACCTTGTTCAGCGAGTCGAGCAGATCGTCGTCGTAGCAGGACGCCGCGCCCACGTACGTGATGTCCGCCTGCGGCGACACCGCGTGCACGGCCTCGACGTCGAGGGTCTCCTCGCCGTACCAGCCGGCCGCGCCGCACTCCTCGGTCCGCGCGTACTTCTTCGGCAGGACCTGCTTCAACTGCCCCTTCGCGTAGGCCGCGTCACCGTTCTTGGCCGCGTACGTCGCCGCGTCCTTCGCGATGGTCGGCGAGGCGTACGCGTCGGTGATCGCGACCCGCACCCCCTTGCCGGTGGCCTTGCCCGCACCGTAGGCGGCGCGCAACTGCTTGCCGGTGTACCCCTTCACGGCGTACGGGACCTTGGTGCCGTACGCGTCGGGCAGCGTCGTCGCGACGTTCGAGCCGTAGTACGACGAGAACGGGCCGGAGTTGCGGAACACCGCGTCCGGCGGCGGGAGTTGGTCCTGCTTCGTCGCCTTGTGCGGGGCGCTGTCCAGGCCGGTGACGGTGAGCACGGCGCCGTCGAGGGAGGCGGGGACGGAGGCCGCGGCGGACGGGGCGCGGTACGTGTGGCTGCCCTTGGCGTAGTTGTGCAGCTGCGTACCGAACGCCTTCTCGGTCGCCGCCACATCACCCGACACGGCGATGTAGTGGGCGCTGGTGCCGGTCACGGTCAGGCCGGAGGACGTCAGCCAGGCCGTGACCTCGGCTATCTGCTCCTTCGACGCGCCGAAGCGGTCCTGCGTCTCCTGGGCGCTCAGGTACTTCCCGTACGAGGCGGACGACGGGTCGGAGACGGCCTTGGCGTAGGCGGCGAGCCCCTTGGCGTCGCGCCCCGCGAGGTAGACGCGGGCCCGGACCGTGCTGCCGTTCGCGGTGGAGCCCTGGTCGGCGGTGCCGGTGGCCCACAGCGGCTTGGTGCCGGACAGGGTGTCGCGCGCCGCACCGGCGTCGGCCTGGGCGCCCGGAGCGGCGAGGACGAGGGCACCGGCCAGCAGCGGGAGTGTTGCTGCGATGCGGATGGATCTCATGAGTGGAACCCCTTGGGTGAGGTGCACGTGTAATGCACACGCAGATGGCCCACTCTCGCCACGAACCGTTCACGCCGGGGGAATGGAACGATCAAGAAGCCGTCAAGTCGAATCAAGTACGGCCGGGATCAGCCGATTTGATACTCCATGAGTCACCTGGCCCAGGGACGGCGGCGCTGGTGACCGCTACCGCCACCGCTGCCCCTATGGCTACGGCTGCCGCTACGACTACGGCTGCCGCTGCGACTACGACTACGACCGCGACTACGGCTACGGCTTGGCGCCGCGCTCCGTCAGCATCCCCGTCATCAGATCGATCTCCGACCGCTGCGACGCCACCATCCCGCGCGCGAGCCGCCGTTCGGCCCCCACCTCGCACCGCCGCACACATCCCTCGGCCATGTGCACCCCACCCTTGTGGTGCGCGATCATCAGCCGCAGGAACATCACCTCGGCCCGCTGCCCGCTCGCCGACCGCAACCGCTCCAACTGTGTGTCGGTCGCCATCCCCGGCATCAGCGCGCCGTCCTCGCCGACCGGCGCGTCCGCCATCCCCATCCACGCCATCGGCGGCTTCGCCGACACCTTCGGCAGCTCCCACAGATCGAGCCAGCCGAGCAGCATCCCGCGCTGGTTGGCCTGGGTCTGCGCGATGTCGTACGCGAGCCGGCGCACCTCCTCGTCCTTCGTGCGGTCACGCACGAGATACGCCATCTCGACGGCCTGCTGGTGATGGACGGCCATGTCGCGGGCGAACCCGGCGTCCGCCGACTCCGCCGCGGGCACCCGGAGGTCCTTCGGGCCGCCGTCCCCGTCGGCGACGGCGTAGGTGACGGCGCCGCCCGCGAGGAGCGCCGCCGCCGCGGCCGACATCAGCCAACCGGTCGTACGACGCCTCACTGCGACAGACCGCCCGTGCAGGCCGCCCCCGGCTCGGGCGTCTGCTTGCCCTGCACGAACGTGGCGAGGAAGGAGGCGACCGCGGGGTCCGAGGCGCTCTTCACGGTCCGCTGGTGGCCCCACGCGCTGAGCATGATCGGGTCCTTCTGGTCCTCGACCGGGCTCATCAGCGTGTACGGCGTCTGCTTCACCTTGGCCGCCAGCGCCTTCACGTCGGCGTCGGCGGCCTTGTCGTTGTACGTCACCCAGACCGCGCCGTGCTCAAGGGCGTGCACGGCGTTCTCGTTCGCGAGCGCCTTCTCGTAGACGTCGCCGTTGCAGTTCATCCACACCTGGTTGTGGTCGCCGCCGACCGGGGGCGTCATCGGGTAGGAGACCTTCTTCGCGACGTGGTTGCGGGCGAGCTTGCCGCTCCAGGTGCCGACGCCGTCCTTGTCGTACGTGAAGTGCCCGGACGCCGAGCCGGCGGCCTTGGACTCGGCCTTGTCCGAGGACCCGTCGTCCCCCTTGGTCACGGCCCACGCGCCGACGCCGACCAGGGCCGCCACGACCACGGCGCTCACGGCCACTATCGCGATCCGGCCGCGCCGCTCCCGGGACCGGTCGGCGCGGCGCATCTCCTCTATACGGTCACGGCGGGACGCGGCGGACGTGTTCTTCGCGGAACCCATGGGATGTCCTTCTGGCGACGGCTGGCAACGGATGGGGCGTGCGGGCCCGCTGATCGTAGTGCGGAAAACGGGGCGGGGGGAGGTGGTGTCCCGGCCGCTCCGCACGGCAGGCACTATGGCCAGGACGGGTACACCAGGCACTATGAACACAACACCGGCCGGTCAAGGACGATCAAGGTCGGCAACGCGCACGAAACCGGCGTGTGGTGGGATGTGACCAGGCCTGATCGGCGGCGTAGGAGCAGGCGGCCTGACCAGCAAGGATGGGTGGAAGCGGAAGATGGACAAGCAGCAGGAATTCGTGCTCCGGACCCTGGAGGAGCGCGACATCCGGTTCGTACGTCTGTGGTTCACGGACGTGCTGGGCTTCCTGAAGTCGGTGGCCGTGGCCCCGGCGGAGCTGGAGCAGGCCTTCGACGAGGGCATCGGCTTTGACGGCTCGGCGATCGAGGGCTTCGCCCGGGTCTACGAGTCCGACATGATCGCCAAGCCGGACCCGGCCACGTTCCAGGTCCTGCCGTGGCGTGCGGAGGCCCCCGGCACGGCGCGCATGTTCTGCGACATCCTGATGCCCGACGGATCCCCGTCCTTCGCCGACCCGCGCTACGTCCTCAAGCGCGCCCTGGCCAAGACCTCCGACCTCGGCTTCACCTTCTACACCCACCCCGAGATCGAGTTCTTCCTCCTCAAGGACAAGCCGCTCGACGGCTCGCGCCCCACGCCCGCCGACAACTCCGGCTACTTCGACCACACCCCGCAGAACGTGGGCATGGACTTCCGCCGCCAGGCGATCACCATGCTCGAATCGATGGGCATCTCGGTCGAGTTCAGCCACCACGAGGGCGCCCCCGGCCAGCAGGAGATCGATCTGCGCTACGCCGACGCGCTCTCCACGGCGGACAACATCATGACGTTCCGCCTGGTCATGAAGCAGGTGGCGCTGGAGCAGGGCGTCCAGGCGACCTTCATGCCGAAGCCGTTCTCGGAGCACCCGGGCAGCGGCATGCACACGCACCTCTCGCTCTTCGAGGGCGACCGCAACGCGTTCTACGAGTCGGGCTCGGAGTACCAACTCTCCAAGGTGGGCCGCTCGTTCATCGCGGGTCTGCTGAAGCACGCGGCGGAGATCTCGGCCGTCACGAACCAGTGGGTCAACTCCTACAAGCGCATCTGGGGCGGCTCGGAGCGCACGGCCGGCGCCGGCGGCGAGGCGCCCTCGTACATCTGCTGGGGCCACAACAACCGCTCGGCGCTCATCCGTGTCCCGATGTACAAGCCCGGCAAGACCGGCTCGGCCCGGGTCGAGGTCCGCTCCATCGACTCCGGCGCCAACCCGTACCTCACCTACGCGGTCCTCCTCGCCGCCGGCCTCAAGGGCATCGAAGAGGGCTACGAGCTCCCGCCGGGCGCCGACGACGACGTCTGGGCCCTCTCCGACGCCGAGCGCCGCGCGATGGGCATCGAGCCCCTGCCGCAGAACCTCGGCGAGGCCATCGCCCTGATGGAGCGCTCGGAACTGGTCGCGGAGACGCTCGGCGAACACGTGTACGACTTCTTCCTGCGCAACAAGAAGCAGGAGTGGGAGGAGTACCGCAGCGAGGTCACCGCCTTCGAGCTCCGCAAGAACCTGCCGGTGCTGTAAGCCCCGCCGGAAAGCCGCAGCCGCGTCCGCTCATGACCGAGCGGGCGCGGCTGCGGCTGTTTCGTGGCCGGGCGCGGTCCTAAAGCGTGTTGCACAAGGCCGTGAACTGGGCATATCCGGTGTATGGCTGGGGTGTTGAGGGCTGAACGGGTGTGGGTGGAGACGTTCACGGGGCTGTCGATGGAGCAGTTCGGGCGGCTGCTGAGGGTGGTCCGTGACCGAGGCGGCAACGGCACGCTGCGGGGCCGTCCGTGGTGTCTGCCGCTGGCCGAACGGGTCTTGATCGTGGCCGTGTACTACCGCACCAACCTGACCATGCGGCAGCTCGGGCCGCTGTTCGGGACCTCTTCCTCGACCGTGTGCCGGGTGATCCAGAAGCTCGGCCCGCTGCTCGCGCTGGAGCCGGTGGCCCGTCCGGCCGACGCGGCGGACCGGTTGTGGATCGTGGACGGCACCCTCATCCCGGTCCGCGACCGGCACGTCGGCTCCTCCTCACGCAACTACCGGTTCTCCGCAAACGTGCAGGTCATTGTGGATGCCGACACCCGTCTCGTGATCGCCGCGGCCCGGCCGGTGCCGGGCACCACCGCGGACGCGCACGCCTGGCGGGCCTCCGGCCTGGCCCAGCACTGCCAGGGCGTGACCATGCTGGCCGACGGCGCCTACCTCAACTGCGGGATGGTCACCCCGCACCGCAAACGCCCCCGACGCGAGCTGCTGGCGGGCGAGGAGGCCGACAACGCCGCCCATCGCACGGTGCGGGCCCGGGTGGAGCATGTGATCGGCCGGATGAAGAACTACAAGATCCTCCGCGACTGCCGGCAGCACGGCGACGGCCTTCACCACGCCGTCCAAGCCGTCGCCCAGATGCACAACCTCGCCCTCGCCTCATGACCAGAGGACTGCCCTCACTAACCCTGACCTGCCCGAACACCGCCTTGTGCAACACGCTTTACGAGCTCGTGCACGGTAGGCGGTGAGACGTCGCGAACTTCGGTGCGACCCAGCTTCACATCTGCCATGTCGGGTTCAGGTCCGCGGTCTGCTGGTGGGACAGCAGGCCGGCGATGGCTTGGACGGTGTCGCTCATGTGCTCGCGGCGGCCGAGGTGGCGGGCCAGGGCCCGCCAGTTCTTCAGATGGGCGATGCCGTGCTCGACACGGATACGTCGTGATGAGTGCGCCTTGCGCTGGCGCTCGTGCATCTCTTCGTACCAGTCCGGGGCGTTCTTCTTGAACTTGCGGTGCGGTGGTGTCACCACCCGGCCACCGGTCTGGGCGCCCAGTCCCTGGTAGCCGGCATCAGCCAGGATCTCGACTGCAGGCCCGTCGGCCAAGAGGTTGACCAGCCCTAACTGGCGGGCATGGGTGATGTCCGCGCAGCTTGCGGGACGGGCCGGGCTGCACCACAGCACGCGGCCTTCGCCGTCCGTGACCACCATGGACTTGACGGCGTTCTGCTTGTTCTTGCCGGAGATGAACTTGTCGCGGTCCTTGCGTCCGGCAGCGGGCCGGCGGACCCGGATCTCGGTGCCGTCGACGATGCCGGTCGCCCCGCTCGCGCCGAGATGGTCGACAACCTCAGCGAGAGACCGCAGCCGCACGTCGGGGCTGACGGTGCAGCCCCGCTCGGCGAGCAGGGGCCGCACCTCACCGATGGCCCGGGTGACGGTGGAACGGTCCGCTCCGAACCAGCAGGCCAGCACATCATGGGTGACCCCGTGACGAAGATGGACCAGCGTGGCCAGCAGCCGGTCGACGAACACCAGCCGGTACTTCGCGCCTGCGCCCACAGCCCTCTGCCGCGGGCGAGCGGCAAGCCTCGCCTGATGACGCTCATGCCACAACGGTCCGATCTCCTCGACGAGTTCAGCAATCACTCCGGCAGTCAGCCCCGTGATCCGCCGATTGCCGATGATCACCGCGCGCGTCGAGTTCCCCACCACCCGACCATGATCAACCATCCAGGCTCGACGTCTCACCGCCTACCGTGCACGAGCTCGTTAGAGCGCGTCCCGCAGCGGAACCGTCGCCCGCCTGCGGTACTCCTGCACCGCCCACCCGTTCCCGTCCGGGTCCGTGAAGTGCATGAACGTGCCGCCGTCGTCCGGGCCGAAGGACACCGGCTCCGAGACGTCCAGGCCGCGGCCGGTCAGTTCGTCGCGGGCGGCCTTGATGTCCGTCACGACGAGCTGGAGGCCGTGGTACGTGCCGGGGGCGGGGGTGCCCGTCGGGATCGGGACGCCCTGGGAGAGGACGATGGAGCAGCCCGATCCGGGCGGGGTGAGCTGGACGATGCGGGAGCCGGGCATCAGCTCACGGTCCACGTCGCAGCGGAAGCCGACCTGGTCGACGTAGAAGGCCTTGGCCCGGTCGATGTCGGAGACGGGCAGCGGGATCACCTCGAGGGTCATGTCCATGAGTCAAAGGTAGGCCGGGGAGACCGCCGCCGTCAGGAGGAGGCGCGGGGAGCCGGTGCCGTCCGCCGGGACCGTGTACAGGTCGGCGCCGTAGTCGCCGGGCAGCGCGTACGTGAGGTGACGGCCGTCGCTCCACACCGCCTGATCGTCGACGCTGCGCGTCTCGGCCAGCGGGGTCTCCCGCAGCGTGGTCAGGTCCAGTACGTACAGGCGCCAGGGCGCGTCCGCGGGCAGTCCCGGCACGCGCTTCTTGTACGCGATCCGGGTGCCGTCGGGGGAGAGGGACGGGCACTCGACGTTCGCGTGCAGCGTGGTGACCGTGCGGGTGCGCAGATCGCCGCGGACGAGGTACGTCCTGCCGCCGGTGGCGAGCGTCGCGTAGAAGTGCCGGTCGTCCGAACGGAACGTGACACCCCAGAAGTTGACGTCCGCCGCCCGCCGCGCCCCTCCGCTACCTCTCCGCCAGCGGCGACGGCGCCTCCTGCACCGTCCAGCCGTTGCCGTCCGGGTCCTTGAAGAACATGAACGAGTTCCAGACGTCACCGCCCGGCCCCTCCTCCCAGCCGCCCGCGCCCGCGTGCTGCACCGGGCTCACGTCGACACCCCGCCGCACCAGTTCCTCGCGCGCCGCCGCGATGTCGGTGACACACACCTGGAGCCCGGTCAGCGAACCCGGCTCCATCGGCGGCTGGCCGGGAGCGCCGGGCAGGCCCTCCGTCAGGGCGATGGAGCAGCGCGAGCCGGGCGGGGTCAGCTGCACGATGCGGATGCCGGGTGCGACCTGGCTGTCCAGGTCGACCTTGAAGCCCACCCGGTCGGCGTAGAACTCCTTCGCGCGGTCCACGTCGACGACGGGAACCGTGACGACTTCCAGGGTCCATTCCATGGCGCGCCCTCCTGGTGCGTATCCGGATTCCGGGCCGGACCCTGCCGGCGTCCCGCCCGGTGCGTAGGAACGACTCTGCACCCGTGCGCGACTCATCGGCACCAGGTGAACGGCAGTAGGCTCAAGGCCGGTGGGTGATCGAACAGGAGGCCGGTCGATGTCGGTGCCGCAGGGGAGACGGAGCAGTACGTTCACGCGCCTGCTGCGACACGGGTTCACCGATCCGTCCGCGGCCGAGCGGCTGCTCGACGCCCCCGCCCTGTCCACCGTGCGTTCCGACCCGCTGCTCCTGGACGCGCTCGGCGCCACCGCCGACCCCGATCTCGCGCTGCTCGGCCTGGTCCGGCTCGTCGAGGCCCAGGAGCGGACGGCCGCGGGCGACACGGGCCGCCGCGAACTCCTCGACACGCTCATCACGGCGAAGCCGCTGCGCGACCGGCTGCTCGGCGTGCTCGGCGCCTCCGAGGCCCTCGCCGACCACCTCGCCCGCCACCCCAGCGACTGGCAGGCCCTCGTCACGTACGAGCCGAGCGATCTGCACCCGGGGGTGGAGGAGTTCGAGCGCGGGCTCGCCGACGCCACCGACCCGGTGTCGCTGCGCGTCTCGTACCGGCGCTGCCTGCTGTCCATCGCCGCGCGCGACGTGTGCGGCACGACCGACATCGTGCAGACCGCCGCCGAACTCGCCGACCTGGCGACGGCGACCCTGCGCGCGGCCCTGGCCATCGCCCGCGCCGCCGCGCCCGCCGACGACGCGCTCTGCCGGCTCGCGGTGATCGCGATGGGCAAGTGCGGCGGCCACGAGCTGAACTACGTCTCCGACGTCGACGTCATCTTCGTCGGCGAGGCCGTCGAGGGCGCCGACGAGGGCAAGGCGGTCCAGGCCGCGACCCGGCTCGCCTCGCACATGATGCGGATCTGCTCCGAGACGACCGTCGAGGGCACGATCTGGCCGGTGGACGCGAACCTGCGGCCCGAGGGGCGCAACGGCCCGCTTGTGCGCACCCTCTCCTCCCACCTCGCCTACTACCAGCGCTGGGCCAAGACCTGGGAGTTCCAGGCGCTGCTCAAGGCCCGCCCGGTGGCCGGCGACCCGGAGCTCGGCGAGGAGTACCTGGCCGCCGTCTCGCCGCTCGTCTGGCAGGTCGCCGAGCGCGACAACTTCGTCCCCGACGTGCAGAAGATGCGCAAGCGGGTCGTCGAGAACATCCCGGTGGGCGAGGTCGAGCGCGAGCTGAAGCTCGGCCCCGGCGGCCTGCGCGACGTCGAATTCGCCGTCCAGCTCCTCCAGTTGGTGCACGGACGCTCGGACGCGTCACTGCGCAGCGGCACCACCCTGGACGCGCTCGCCGCGCTCGCCGACGGCGGCTACGTGGGCCGGGTCGACGCCGTCCAGCTCGACGACGCGTACCGCTTCCTGCGGACGCTCGAACACCGCATCCAGCTCTACAAGTTGAGGCGCACCCACCTGGTCCCCGAGGACGAGGCCGACCTGCGGCGCATCGGCCGCTCGATGGGCATGCGCACGGAGCCGATCACCGACCTCAACCGCGCCTGGAAGCGCCACACCTCGGTCGTCCGCCGCCTGCACGAGAAGCTGTTCTACCGCCCGCTGCTCGACGCCGTCGCCCAACTGGCGCCCGGCGAGATCCGGTTGAGCACCGAAGCCGCCCGCGAGCGGCTGGTCGCCCTCGGCTACGCGGACCCCAGCGCGGCCCTGCGCCACCTGGAGGCACTGGCGTCCGGCGTCAGCCGCAAGGCCGCCATCCAGCGCACGCTGCTCCCGGTGCTGCTCGGCTGGTTCGCGGACTCGGCGGACCCGGACGCGGGCCTGCTCAACTTCCGCAAGGTCTCCGACGCGCTGGGCAAGACCCCCTGGTACCTGCGGCTGCTGCGCGACGAGGGCGCCGCCGCCGAGAACCTCGCCCGCGTCCTGTCCGCCGGCCGCCTCGCCCCCGACCTCCTCATGCGCGCCCCGGAAGCGGTCGCCCTGCTCGGCGCGCCGCAGGGCCTGGAGCCGCGCGACCATGCCCAGTTGGAGCAGGAGGTGCTCGCCGCGGTCGGCCGGGCCGCCGACGCCGAGCAGGCCGTGGCCGCGGCGCGCGGGGTGCGCCGCAGGGAGCTGTTCCGTACGACGGCCGCCGACATCGTCGCCTCGTACGGCACCGAGGAGCATCCCGTCGTCGCCGACCAGGGAGCCCTCGTCGACCGGGTCGGCGGCGCCGTGTCCGATCTGACGGCGGCGACCCTGGCGGGCACGCTGCGCGCGGTCGTCCGCGAGGGCTGGGGCGACACCCTGCCCACCCGCTTCGCGATCATCGCCATGGGCCGCTTCGGCGGACACGAACTCAGCTACGGCTCCGACGCCGACGTCCTGTTCGTGCACGAACCCCGCGAGGGTGTCGGCGACCACGAGGCGGCGCAGGCCGCGAACAAGGTCGTCGCCGAGATGCGCCGGCTGCTCGCCCTGCCGAGCGCCGACCCGCCGCTCCTGATCGACGCCGACCTGCGCCCCGAGGGCAAGTCGGGGCCGATGGTGCGCACCCTCAAGTCCTACGAGGCGTACTACCGCCGCTGGTCCCTCGTGTGGGAGTCCCAGGCGCTCCTGCGTGCCCAGCACGTCGCCGGGGACGAGGAGTTGGGCAGCGCCTTCATCGATCTGATCGCCCCGCTGCGCTACCCGGCCGAGGGCCTCGGCGACGACGCCGTGCGGGAGATCCGCCGCCTCAAGGCCCGCATGGAGTCGGAGCGGATGCCGCGCGGCGCCGACCCCACGCTCCACACGAAGCTCGGCCGCGGCGGCCTGTCCGACGTCGAGTGGACCGTGCAGCTCCTCCAGCTCCAGCACGGCTGGGCCGAATCGGGCCTGCGCACCACCCGCACCCGCGAGGCCCTCGCGGCGGCCTGCGCGGCCGGTCTGCTGCCCGCGGAGGACGCCGCGATACTGGACGAGGCGTGGGTGCTCGCCGCCCGGGTCCGTAACGCGGTGATGCTGGTGCGCGGCCGCGCGGGGGACACGTTCCCCTCCGACGGGCGCGAACTCGGCGCCGTGGGACGGTACTTGGGCTACGACCCCGGGCACGTCGGCGACATGCTGGACGACTACCGGCGGACCACCCGGCGCGCGAGGGCGGTCGTGGAGGAGCGGTTCTACGGGGCGTAGGGCCGCCCGGCCGCGCGCCCGCGGCCGCTACGCGTCCCGCAGCGTGCGGCAGTGCGCGATGAACGCCGTCAGCGCCAGCTCGAACGCCGCGTCCGCGCGGCCCTCGGGAACCGCCGCCAGCGCCTGTTCGAGCAGCGGCGTCGCGACCTCCTCCGTGAGCTCCCACATGGTCTCCGGCGCCGCCATGTCGAGGGCCGAGCCGAGCACCGTGTTCTCCAGGGCGATGATCACCGGCATCGTGTCCGCGAGCGCGAACCCCGCGTCCAGGAGCAGCGCCACCGCGAGCTCGTACTGCGCGAGGACCCGCGGCGCCCGCACCGGGTTGGTCGTCAGGAGCGGGATCGCCTTCGGGTGCGCGGCGAACGCGGCGCGGTAGGAGCGGGCCCACGCCGCCAGCGCCTCGTCCCAGGGCAGCCCGGCGGCGAGCGGGCCCGGGTCGATCGCCGAGGCCACCCGCTCGCGCAGCAGTTCCACGATCCCGTCCCGGCCGTCCACGTGGTGGTACACCGAGCCCGTCTGCACGCCGAGCCGCCTGGCGATCCGCGGCACGCTGAACTCGCCCGCCTCGTCGACGAGTTCGAGCGCCGTCGCGGCGATGCGCTCCCGGTCGAGGAGCGGCTTGCTCGGCCTTCCCATCCCCTGTGTTCTCCCGTCCCGCCCGTGCGCGTCCGCGAGACGGGTCTTCCCGTCCGCCCAACGGGAGGTTACATTGCGGAAACCGAAAGCCTTTAGGTTTACGCCTCGCACGTCCCCCGCACCCCTGCCCGACCTCTGTCCGTCCCCGCACGTCCTCTGTCCGTCCCCGCACGTCCTCTGCCGCTTCCGCCTGTCGCCAGAAGGGCTCACCGCCGCATGTCCGTGACCTCCCCGAAGACCACCGCGCCGAGCGCCGCGCCCGGCCTGCGCACCGGTTCGCTCGGCACCGCCGACATCTCGTTCTTCGTCGTCTCCGCCGCCGCCCCGCTCACCGTCATGGCGGGCGTCGCGCCGATCGCCATCGCCCTCGGCGGCATAGGCGCCCCCGCCGGCTACCTCCTCGCCGGTCTCACGCTCGCCGTCTTCGCCGTCGGCTTCACCACGATGAGCCGCCACGTCACCGGCGGCGGCGCGTTCTACGCGTACATCACGCAGGGACTCGGCCGCCCCGCCGGCATCGGCGCCGCGCTGCTCGCGATGATCGGCTACAACGGCATGGAGATCGGCGTCTACGGGCTGCTCGGCTCCGCCACCCAGGACACGGTCCACGCCCTGTTCGGCGCCGACATCCCCTGGCTGCCGGTCTCCCTCGCCGGGCTGCTGCTCATCTGGTACGGCGGCTTCCGCTCCATCGACTTCGGCGCGAAGGTCCTCGGCGTACTGCTCGTCGCCGAGACCGGCATCCTCGTCCTCCTCGCCGGCGGGGTCCTGCTCAAGGGCGGCGCGCACGGCCTGTCGGCGGCGTCCTTCGCGCCGGACAACGTGCTCGTGCCCGGTACGGCGGCCGTCCTCGCCTTCGCGTTCGCCGCGTTCACCGGGTTCGAGTCGACCGTCATCTACCGGCGCGAGGCCCGCGACCCGGACCGCACGGTGCCGCGCGCCACGTACATCGCCGTCGCCTTCCTCGGCCTCTTCTACGCCTTCACCGTCTGGATCGCCATCCAGTCCTTCGGCGACGCGGCCGTCGTGAAGGCGGCGGGCTCCGACCCGGCCGGACTCTTCTTCACGGCGATCACGACCTTCGTCGGCGGCTGGGCGGCCGACCTGATGCACGTCCTGATCGTCACCAGCGTCATCGCCTCCCTGCTCGCCTTCCACAACGCCATCAACCGGTACGGCCTGGCACTCGCCGACGAGGGAGTCCTGCCCCGCGCCTGGGGACGCGTCCACCCCAGGCACCGCTCCCCGTACGTCGCCGGGGCCGCGCAGACCGTGCTCGGCGCGGCCGTCGTGATCGGCTTCTGGGCGGCGGGCGCGGACCCGTACAACCAGCTGCTCCTGTGGGTGAACACGCCGGGAATGGTGGGCCTGATGGCGCTGCAACTCCTCGCGGCGCTGGCCGTGCCGTTCTTCTTCCGGCGGATCACGCACACGGAGGGGGTCGTGCGCACCGTCGTCGCGCCGGTCGCGGCGACCCTGCTCCTGGCGGCGGCGATCTGGCTGGTGGTCACCCACATCGACCTCTTCACCGGAGCGTCCCCCCTGGTCAACACCCTCCTGATCGCCGTGTCCCCCGCGGTCTTCGTCCTGGGCCTCGCACTGGCCCAGCGCCTGAAGCGCTCACGCCCCGAGGTGTACGAGAAGTTCGGCCAGTAGCGCGCGAAGCCGCGCGCGACCGCCACGAAGCCGCGCCCGCCCCCGAGCGATCACCCCACAGACGAGCCATCCGGAACGGAGCCGCCCGACCATGACACCCCCCGCCGACCTCCTCCTCACCCACACCCACGTCCGCACCCTCGACCCCGCCCGGCCGGAGGCGACCGCCGTCGCCGTCGCCGACGGGCGCGTCGTCGCGGTCGGCGAGACGGACGACCTCGTACGCGAGTGGACCGGCCCGCGCACCGAACGGCTCGACCTCCGCGGAGCGACCGTCACGCCCGGACTCGTCGACTCCCACAGCCACCCCGTGTGGGGTCTGCACATGGCGACCGGCGCCGACCTCACCGCCGTACGGGACCTCGACGCGCTGCGGGCGGCCCTGCGCGGCGCCGCGCGGATCGACGGCTGGGTCGTCGGCTGGGGGCTCGACCACAACGCGTTCGGCGGGCGGCCCGTCCACCGCGACCTGATCGAGGACGTCCTGGGCGGCGCCCCGGCCTTCCTGCGCCTGTACGACGGCCACTCCGCCCTGGTCAGCGGGGCCGCCCTGGACGCCGCGAGGATCACCGGGCCGCGCACGTTCGCCCAGCGCTCCGAGATCGTCTGCGACGCCGAAGGCCGCCCCACCGGGCACCTCGTCGAGCACGCCGCCATGGAGCTCGTCGAGCAGGCCGTGCCCCGGCTGTCGTACGAGGAACGCCGCACCGGCCTCGTCGAGCTCCTGAACGGCATGGCCGCCACCGGCCTCACCGCCGCCCACGTCATGGACGGCGCCGACCTGGAGCTGCTCGCCGCCGTCGAGGCGGACGGCGACCTGCCGCTGCGGCTCACGATCTCGCCCTGGTGCATGCCCGGCGTCGACCGCGAGGGACTCGACGAGCTCGTCGCGCTCCAGCGGCGCCACGGCCGCGCCTGGCGCGTCGGCGGCGTCAAGTTCTTCATGGACGGCACCGTCGAGGGCGGCACCGCCTGGCTGGAGCACGCGGACTGCCACGGGCAGGGCACCGACGCGTTCTGGCCCGACCCGGCCGCGTACAGCGACGCCGTGCGCCACCTGCACACCGCCGGGGTGCGCACCGCGACCCACGCCATCGGGGACGCCGCCGTACGGCACGTCCTCGACACGATCGAGGCGCTCGGCCCGAGCGGCCGCGGCGCGCACCGCGTCGAGCACATCGAGACCGTCCCGGACGACACGCTCCCGCGGTTCGCCGCGCTCGGCGTCGCCGCGTCGATGCAGCCGCCGCACACCGCGTACACCAAGGACGACCGCAGCGACGAGTGGTCGAAACGGCTCGGCGACGAGCGGGCCGCCCGCGCCTGGCGCACCCGCGACCTGCGCGACGCCGGAGCCGTGCTCGCCCTCGGCTCGGACTGGCCGATCGCCCCCTACGACGTACGGAAGGTGCTCGCGACGGCCCGGGTGCCGCGGGGCGCGGCCGGACCGGCGCAGGGACTGACCGGGCTCGAAGCACTCGAAGGAGTGACCTCGCACGCGGCGCTCGCGGCGGGGAGTCCGACCGGGGCGGCCGCATCGCGGTCGGCCTGCGCGCCGACCTCACCGTGCTCGGCCTCGACCCGGTCACCGCCGGCCCCGACGAGGTCGCCGAGGCGCCGGTGCGGCTGACGGTGACCGACGGACGCGTCACCTGTCGAGGGGAGTGAGCTCCAGGGGCGGACCCTGCGCCACCGTGCGCGGCAGCCGGTACGGCAGCGCGCCGTACCAGAGCCGCGCCACGGTGAAGCCGAACGCCAGGCAGAGCATCCCGCCCACCGCGTCCAGCCAGAAGTGGTTCGCCGTCGCCACGATGACCACCAGCGTCGCCACCGGGTAGAGGAGCCCGAGGACCCGCACCCACGGCACCGAGGCCAGCGCGAAGATCGTCAGTCCGCACCACAGCGACCAGCCGATGTGCATCGACGGCATCGCCGCGTACTGGTTCGACATGTTCTTCAGGTTGCCGGACGCCATCGACCCCCAGGTCTGGTGCACGGCGACCGTGTCGATGAAGCGCGTCCCCGACGCCGGGTCCATCAGACGGGGCGGCGCCAACGGGTAGAAGTAGTAGCCGACGAGGGCGACCGCCGTCGTCGCGAAGAGGACGAGACGCGTCGCCGCGTAACGGCCCGGATGGCAGCGGAACAGCCACACCAGCACACCGAGCGTGACCACGAAGTGCAGGGTCGCGTAGTAGTAGTTCATGCCGACGATGAGCCAAGTCACCGAGTCCACGGCATGGTTGACGCTCTGTTCGACGGCGATCCCGAGGTGGTGCTCGAGCTTCCAGATCCAGTCGGCGTTGTTCAGCGCCTGGGTCTTCTGCTCCGGGACCGCGTTGCGGATCAGGGAGTACGTCCAGTAACTCACCGCGATCAGAAGGATCTCGAACCAGAGCCGGGGACGCCGCGGTGTACGAAAGCGGTGCCCGACACGGTCCTCCGCGATGGGTGAGGTGGTGGGCCCCTGTCGGCCTTCCAGTGTCGTCACGGTCGTTTCACCCATAGGCACAGAGTCTGCCAGATATCGGCTCTTCGTCCGATCATCCCTCGGGCGGGTTGGAGCCGCATCCGCTACACCCTAAGGACGAGGCCGGACCCCAGGGGACGAGGCCGTGGAACCCCGGACCACGAGCTCCGGCATGAACACGAATTCACTCTGGGGAGCGGGTGTCCCACCCATTTCCTCGAGGAGGGTGTGGACGGCCGCCTGACCCATCGCGTGCACCGGCTTGCGGATCGTGGTCAGCGGTGGATCGGTGAACGCGATCAGCGGCGAGTCGTCGAAACCGACGACCGAGACGTCCTTCGGGACGTCGAGGCCGCGCTCGCGCACCGCCCGGACGGCACCCAGTGCCATCATGTCGCTGGCGCAGACGACCGCCGTGCAGCCCCGGTCGAGCAGCGTGGACGCCGCGGCCTGGCCGCCCTCCAGCGTGTACAGCGAATGCTGGACGAGGTCGTGCTCCACCTCGTCGGACGGCAGGTCCAGCAGCTCCTTCGTCGCGCGTACGAACCCCTCGATCTTGCGCTGTACGGGAACGAAGCGGCGCGGCCCCAGCGCCAGACCGATCCGGGTGTGGCCGAGCGAGACGAGGTGCGTGACCGCGAGCCGCGCGGCGGCCCGGTCGTCGGGGGAGATGAACGGCGCCGCTATCGACGGCGAGAACCCGTCCACGAGGACGAAGGGGACCCCCTGGCCGCGCAGCCGCTCGTAGCGCCGGGTGTCGGCCGTGGTGTCGGCGTGCAGCCCGGAGACGTAGATGATGCCGCTGACCCCGCGGTCGACGAGCATCTCGGTGAGCTCGTCCTCCGTGGACCCGCCGGGCGTCTGCGTGGCCAGGACCGGTGTGTACCCCTGCCTGGTCAGGGCCTGTACGACGACCTGGGCGAGCGCCGGGAAGATGGGGTTCTCCAGCTCGGGGGTGATCAGCCCGACCAGGCCCGCGCTGCGTTGGCGCAGCCGCACGGGGCGCTCGTAGCCGAGCACGTCGAGTGCGGCGAGTACGGACTGTCGGGTGGCCGCGGCGACACCGGGCTTGCCGTTGAGCACGCGGCTGACCGTCGCTTCGCTGACCCCCGCTTGTGCTGCTATGTCGGCCAGGCGCGCGGTCACGGGACGCGACTGTACCGGTCACGTGCCGTATTGCCCACTGTCGAGCGCCGAGGGACGGGTTCCGCGGGCGCGCGCGGCGCCGCGCGCATCACCTGGAGAAGTGAAGCTCGTCCAACCGATGCCGTACCGCCCCGTGTCGGCGGTAACTTGGGGAAGCCGCGGGCCGAGGGGGCCCGCCCCGCATGCCCCGAGGCCGCCTCGTGAACGCCATCGCTACGGGTTCCCCGGCCGACCGCAGCAGTACGGTCCTGGTCGTCGACGACACCCCCGCCAACCGGTACGCCATGGGCGCCGTCCTCAGTCGCGCCGGGCACCGCGT
This sequence comes from Streptomyces sp. Q6, assembly GCF_036967205.1. Classification (NCBI taxonomy): domain Bacteria; kingdom Bacillati; phylum Actinomycetota; class Actinomycetes; order Kitasatosporales; family Streptomycetaceae; genus Streptomyces; species Streptomyces citrinus. The sequence continues at coordinate 2,461,108 of NZ_CP146022.1, read as the reverse complement.
CGTCCCCGTCGCCTCCGCGGGCGAGGCCCTCGTCGAACTCGACCTGCGGATGCGGGCCGGCGCCCTGCCCGACGTGGCGCTCGTCGACGTGGGCCTGCCCGACCTCAGCGGGTACGAACTGTGCCGCCGCGTCAAGGCGTTGCCGTCCCTCGCCGGCATCCCCGTCGTGCACTTCTCCGCCCAGCCGTCCGGCACCGACGCCCGCTGCCGCGCCCTCGACGCGGGCGGCGAGGCCTATCTGTCCGTGCCCGCCGAACCGGAGGAGATCCGCGCCGTGGTGCGGGCCGCGCTGCGCGGCGCCCGTGAGCTCACCGACATCCAGGCCCAGTCCGGACGGCTCGTGCTGCTCTCCGAGACCGTCGTCAACGTCCAGGGCGCCCGCTGCCTCTCCGAGCTGGCCGGCACCGCGGCCGACGCGGCGGCCCGGCTCACCGGGCACAGCGCCGCCGCGTTCGTGCTCGGCGGCGACGAGACGCACGCCGGTCTGTCCCGGCGCGGCGCGCCCGCCCCGGCCCCCGGCGCCGTCGAGCGCGAGGCGGCCGCGGCGCTGGTGCGGCGCCTGATGTGCGCCGCCGGCGGGGTGCGCACCGCCCTGGTGCCCGGATCGCTGTGGCCCACGGCGTACTTCGGGCCCGGCGCCGCCCGGCTCGTGCTCGCCCGCACCGGCGAGGGGCACCTGCCCGTGTGCCTGGCCACGCCGGTCTACGAGGACGTGGCCGGGCGGGTCGGCCCGCTCGTGGAGCAGCTCGCCCGCGCCGTCGCGCTCGCCGCCGAACCCCTCGTCATGTACGAGCGCGAGCGCCATGTCGCCCTCACGCTCCAACGCAACTTCCTGCCCGCCGAGTTGCCGCACGTGCCGGGCACCGAGATCGCCTTCCGCTACGTACCGGCGTCCCAACAGGCCGAGATCGGCGGCGACTTCTACATGGGCCTGCACACCAGCGCCGGATTCCTGATGGGCATCGGCGATGTCGTCGGGCACTCCCTCGACGCGGCGACCGTGATGGTCGAGATCCGGCACGCGCTGCGCGCCTACAGCATCGAGGACCCCTGCCCGGCGCGGCTCGTGGGCCGGCTCGACCGGATGCTCCAGCTCTACCACCCCGAGTTCACGGCCACCCTGTGCCTGGCCCTCGTCGACCCGGTCACCGGCCGCACCCACATCGCCAACGCCGGTCACATCCCGCCGCTCGTCGTCCCCGCCCGGGGCGAGGCGCGCTATGCCGTGGCGTCGGGTCCGCTCCTCGGCCTCGGACTGCCGCATCCCACGCCCACCGCGGTCGACCTCGCTCCCGGGGACCGGATCCTCATGGTCACCGACGGGCTCATCGAGACCCGGGGCGTCGACCTGTCCGTGTCGATGGAGCAACTGCGCGACGCGGCGAGCGCGGCTCCACCGGCCCCCGACGCGCTCTGCGACATGCTCCTGTCCCGCTTCGGGCGCGCCCGCGGCGACGACATCGCCCTCATCGCCCTGCGCCTGGCCCCCTCGGCCTCGACGCCCGCGCCCGCTTCCGCCTGAGGGCCGTCCGGCGCGGCCGGCGTGCCGAGGCCGCGTGTCCGCACTGCGGGACGCGAGTTGTGCCGTCGCGGCGATCACCGTCAAGGTGAGCCCTGACAACGCCGCCCACGCACCCGGAGCCCCGCATGCCGCAGATCACCGTCGACCACTCCGCGTCCCTCGACGACCGCCTCGACCGGGCCGGTCTCGCCGGGGCCGTGCACCAGGCCTGTGTGGACGAGGTCGCCGCGCGGATCCCGGCCTGCAAGACCCGGTTCCGGCGCGTCGAGGAGACCGTCGTCGGTGACGGCTCGGCGGACGAGGCCGTCGTGCACGTGGAGATCGCCCTGCTGGCCGGGCGCACCGAAGAGGCCAGGACGGCGCTCACGGAGGCCGTCCTCGCCCTGCTGCCCGCGCACATCAAGGAGCCGGGGGGCGTGCACCTGTCGGTGGAGGTACGGAACCTGGAGCCCGCCTACCGCTCCGCCGTACCGGCGTGACCTGATCCGCCGGGCGGGCCCTGGAGGGGCGCCAGCCGGACGAGCCGCGTCACCAGCTCCGCGAAGGGGCCGTCGGCCGGCTCGTCCGCGAGGAGGTGGCGCAGCAGCTCCGCCATCTCCTCGTCGTAGGCGGCGCTCACGGCGGCGAGCGCCGCGAAGTCGTGGACCAGCTGGAGCTGGAGCTCCTCGCGCGGGATGCGCCGCCCGTCCAGCCAGATCAGGGCCGTCGACTCGGCCAGCGAGATCCAGGAGCGCACCACCAGTTCGAGGCGCGGGGACGGCGTGACGACACCGAGGTGCGCGAGGATCTGGACGTACGCGGCCTGCCGCACGGAGTCGATGAGGGCGTTCGTCGTGGAGGCGGAGCTCATGGAGCAGGCGCCGCCGGCGGAGACCGCGGGGCCGCCGCGCATCAGCGCCGAGAAGCCCGGCCCGTGCTCGTCCACGAAGTCGAAGAACCGGCCCATCACCCGCAGCAGCCGCGCGCCCAGCGGACCGTCCTGCGGCTCCACGAACCGCCCCGCCAGATCCTCCGCCGCACGCTTCAACGCGGCCTCGTACAGGCTGAGTTTGCCCGGGAAGTAGTGGTAGACGAGCGGCCGCGAGATACCCGCGGCCGCCGCTATCTCGTCGATGGAGACCTCGTCGGGGGAGCGCCTGCTGAACAGGTCGAGGGCGACCCCGATCAACTGCTGCCGCCGCTCCTCGACTCCCATTCTGCGCCGTACCCCGGTAGTCATACCGAACACTCTACCGAGCGGATCAGGCCGTACAGCAGGCCGTGCGGCCTACAGGTCGAGCACCAGGCGTTCACCGCGCGCCCGCGAGACGCAGATCAGCATCGAGTCGCCGCGCTCCGAGTCGGTGAGCAGCTCGTCGCGGTGGTCGATCTCCCCTTCCAGGACGCGCTGTTGGCACGTACCGCAGAAACCCTGCTCGCAGGAGTACGAGACGTTCGGCACCTCGGCGCGGACCGCCGCGAGGACCGTCGAGTCGGCGGCCACCTCCACGACCCTGCCGCTGCGCCGCAGCTCGACCTCGAACGGGCCGTTGCCGTCGCCCGCGTTGCGTGGCGTGAATCGTTCGAGGTGCAGGGTGCGTCCCTCGGGCAGAGCCGCCTCGACGGCCGCCATCAGGCCCTCGGGCCCGCAGCAGTACACGGCGGTGCCCGGCGCGGTGGCCGCGAGCGCGCCCGCCAGGTCGGGCCGCCCGTCGGTGTCCTCGGCGACGACCGTCACCCGGCCGCCGTCGGCGTCGAGTTTCGCGAGATCCTCCAGGAACGGCATCGAGGCCCGGCTGCGGCCCCCGTACAGCAGCGCCCAGTCGCCGCCGCGCGCCGCGACCTCACGGAGCATCGGCAGGACCGGCGTGATGCCGATGCCGCCCGCGACGAAGAGGTGGGCGGGCGCGTCCGTGTCGAGCGGGAAGCGGTTGCGCGGTCCGCGCACCTCGACCTCCGCGCCCTCCTGCACCTGCTCGTGCACCTCCCGCGATCCGCCGCGCCCGCCCTCGTCGGCCGGGATCAGCCGGGCGGCGACGGTGTACGACGACGTGTCCTCCGGGTCGCCGCACAGCGAGTACTGCCGTACGAGACCGGAGGGCAGTACCAGGTCGAGGTGGGCCCCGGGCCGCCAGGCGGGCAACTCGTGCCCCTCCAGGCGGAGTTGTACGACGCCGTCGGCTATCTGCTCGTGCCGCGTGACGAGCAGGGTGAGCGCGCGGGCCCGCGGCCGCCCCGAGGTCGGCTCCTCCAGGGCGGGCAGCGGCCACAGCGGGGAGTTCCTGACGCGGCGGCGCAGCGCCCGGCGCACGACGAGCGCGGCACCGGCGACGAGGACGGCCTTGCGGAGGGTGCGGGCTTTCATCGGGCGGCTCCGGTGCGGGCTTCGGCGGCGGTCGCTGCGGGCGAGGTGGCGAGGTAGGCGACGGCCTGGTCCGTGTCGCCCTCCTGCTCGGGGTGGTAACTCCGGCTCAGATAGCGGGGTATGGACCGCACCATCGCCCCGGTCGACGGCAGCACGCCCTGCCGGCCGCTCCGGTGGAAGTCCCTCCAGCCGACCTTGCGGGCCTCGTCGTCGGGGAGCGTCGGGTCGTTCTCCATGAAGAACCGCGTGCCCCGCTGCCACAGGAAGACCAGCGCCGTGAACGCGGTGGCCCAGGTGCGGGCCCGCCGCCGGTAGCTGCCGTCGATGTGCTGGAACAGCTCGAAGGCCACCGACCGGTGCTCGACCTCCTCGGCGCCGTGCCAGCGCAGCAGGTCGAGCATCGTCGGGTCGGCGCCGCGCCGGTCCAGTTCGTCGGCGTTCAGGACCCAGTTGCCGAGGAACGCCGTGTAGTGCTCGATCGCCGCGATCAGCGCGACGCGTTCGAGCAGCCACCACGTGCGCGCCTTGCCCGGCGGCAGGGTCCGGTCGCCGAGCAACTTCTCGAAGAACCAGTCCACTTGTGCGGTGTACGGCGTCGGGTCGAGGCCCTGCTCACGCAGGTGCGGCAGCACCTCGTCGTGCGCCTGGGAGTGCATGGCCTCCTGGCCGATGAACCCGATCACGTCCTCGCGCAGCCGGTCGTCCCGGATGAGCGGCAGGACCTGCTGGTAGACGTGCACGAACCAGCGTTCCCCTGCCGGGAGCAGCAGGTGCAGCACGTTGATGGTGTGCGTCGTGAACGGGTCGTCCGGGAGCCAGTGCAGCGGTGTCTTGTCCCAGGCGAAGGACACCGGGCGTGCCTTCAGCGGGACGCGGCTATTAGACATGGCGTCAATGTACTGACGGGTAGCCCCAGGGGTACACCCCTGGGAACCCACTTTCTTTACATACCTGTCAACAAGCCGACGCGGAGGGATCCGACGAAGCGGTCGGCAAGGCGTCGGGCAAGGCGGCCGGGAGGCGTCAGCGCAGGGTGGACACCTTCGCGCCGTCCGTCGTGCGGCCGGTGAGCGTCACCTGCGCACCCCGCGCCGTCGGCACGGCCAGGACGTTCCCCTGCCCCGTCGTCCCCGCGGCCGTGACCGAGCCGACCTGCTTGCTGCCCGCGGCGACCAGGTACCAGGTCCCGCCCCGCGACTTCCAGCGGACCCCGGCCAGGACCAGCGGGTCGCGGGAGCCGCACGCGGGCGCGTCCTGCGCCTTCGCCGCCACGACCGCCGAGCCCGCCCCGGGCGCCCGGAACAGGGCGAGCGTCCGGGGCCCGCCGCCGCGCCATGTCTCGGCGCGGGTGCACACCCACTCCGCCGTCCCGTTCCCCTCGGGCAGCTCCTGACGCGCGTACGCCCAGGAGTTGACGGAGCGCACCCCGTGCGAGCGCGCCGAGGCGAGCGAGCAGGCGGTCGTGGCCCAGTCGGCGGGCCGGGCCTCGCGGGGCGCGTCCGGGCGGCCGGACGTCAGCTGCGCGGGCACGAGTTCGCCGAGGTCGGTGGAGAGCCGGGTGGCGGCGGAGTCGGTCAGCGCCAGCGCGTTCCACGACGTACAGGTCGAGGAGACGGCCGGGCTCGGGAACGGCGCGGTCAGACCGTCCTTCGTACGGGACAGCTTCAGCGGCGCGGCGTCCGGCTTCAACAGGTCGCGGACGGCCGCGCCGGTGACCCAGGGGGCCGTCAGATAGCGGACGTTGCCGTCCGAGCGGGCGACGACCACCGCGCCCGACTGCGGACCCGCCGCCCCGTCGGTGCGCGCGAAGTCGAGGGCCGCGCCGCTCGTGCCGCTCTCCGGTTCGGCGTAGCGGACGATGCGCAGACCGTCGTAGAGCAGCACGACACGCGCCCGGCCGACCTCGCCCGCGTACAGGAGCTGCGGCGGGCCGGGCGGGGCCCCGGCCGGGGTGCCGGGGTGGCCGAGACCTGGACGGACTCGCCGGGCCGCGCCCACACCGCGAGGGCGCGGCGCAGCAGGTCCCTGTCGCCGGTGAGGGAGCCGCGCGCGGGCCACACGGAGAAGTCGGTGCGGGCCGACGTCCGCCACGCGGTGGGCGCCACCTTCGTCAACTTGCCCGGATCCAGGGCGGCTTGACCCGCCGGGTTGCGGGCGTACGGCGGGGCCGCCGCGCCGTTCGGGCCCCAGCCCTCGCCGGGCAGGCCGAGCAGCGCGCCGCACACGAGGACCGCGGCGGCCGCCGCGATCACCGCCTTCCCGTGCTGGCGGCGGCGCATCAGGTCGGTGGGGCGGGCGTGCAGGGAGCAGGGGTCGAACTCGGGCGACTCCAGGAGCGACACGGCCGGAGCCTGGACGCCGTCGGCCTCGGCCAGCGCGGCGGCCGCCTCCTCGTCGGTACGGCCCGCGTCGGTGAGGATCGCGCGCAGCGCGTCGTCGTCGAGACGCTCCAGTCCGCGCAGCACGTACGCGGCGCGGGCCGGTCCGCTCAGGGTGGACAGCAGCTGGTCCAGGGCGAGTTCGTCGGCGCCGCCCGACTTCGGGAACAGGCGCAGGCCCCACACCTGCGGCAGCAGCGGCGGCAGCTGGGCCCGCTTCGGCCAGGCCGCGCGGCGCAGCGGCAACCCCGCCTCCAGGGCGCTGCACAGCACCCGCAGCCGTACGTACGCGTAGCCGGGGTCGCCCGTGCGGCCCTGGGCGCCGCGCTGGGCGGGCACCAGGGGCGCGGTCGCGGTCCGGCCGCGGGGGAGCGCCCGCTGGGTCACGGAGTGGGCGGTCAGCACGCGGCGGTTGCGGCCGAGGCCCGGCGGCAGCACGAGGTACGCGAGGCGGACCAGGCGGGGGTAGTGCTCGACCAGGGCCGCTTCTGCCTGCTCTACGTCGATCACGTCGGCGCGGGCGGCTCCGCCGGGGGACGGGGACTTGGGTTGCTGCACCTTTGACTGCACGTTCAGCAGAACGAGCGAATCGTGGGATGGTCACCCCGCGCCCTACCGTGACCCGGTCAGCTCCCGGGCGTAGTTCGCCATCGAGCGCCGGTAGCGCGGCAGGTGCGGCGCGAGGGCTTCGAGGACCAGGCCCAGGCCCTCCCGGTCCCGGCCCAGGCTCGACAGGCACAGGGCCAGGCAGCCGCGGACCGCGTCGTCCAACTCGTCGCTCGGCGCGGTCAGTTCGGGCTCCAGAAGTGCTACGCCCTCCGCCGCGCGGCCCGTGTTCCGCAGGGAGCTGGCCAGTTGGATCTTGGTGCGGCGGGCGCGGTAGCCGGTCAGGCCGAGGCGCAGCGCCTCCTCGTACTGCGGGACCGCGAGGTCGGAGTGGCCGGTCGAGTCGAAGGCGCAGCCGCGCTCGAAGGGGCCGACGGGGCTGTCGGCGGGCAGCTCCGCGGCCAGTTCGGCGACGCGCGCGCGAAACCGCTGCGCGTACTCCTCGCTCTCGTCGGACGACGCCTCGAACTCCGCCCACAGGGCGGCGACACGCCGCTCCCAGTCACTGCTCTCGGTGCTCATGGGGCAACAGTCGAAGATCGGCCGCGATCCGTCAACCGTTCCCGGATCACCGCCACCGCCTCGTCCGGCACGCCGAGCCCCTCCCGTACGTACCGCTCGACGCTGCCGTACCGCACCGCCACCTCGTCCTGCGCCGCCCGCAGGTAGCCCGGTGTCACGCCGATCACCGAGAGCGCGGTCTCCGGGTCGCCGCCCTGAGCGGTGAAGCCCTCGACGAGCGGCGCGAAGGCGGCCCGCACCGCCGCGTTCACCGACAGGTACTCGGCCTCGACGGTGGCGTCGTCGGCGCCGAGCAGGGAGAGGATCACCGTCGCGCCCCACCCCGTACGGTCCTTGCCGGCCGTGCAGTGGAACAGGAGGGGGCCCGCGTCGGGCGCGGCGAGTTCGAGGAGCAGCGTGCGGTACGCGGCCCGCGCCGACGCCGTCGACACCAGCGCCCGGTAGGTGTCGGCGAACAGCGCCTCGGCCCGGCCGCCGCCCAGCACCCGCTCGGCCGCCACCGGATCGGCGAGCACCTCCTTCAACTGGGCCGCGGCCGGGGCGACCCCCGCCCGCGCCAGCTGGTCGGCGAGCACGTCGGCGACCAGGTGGCGCACCCCGTCCGGTGTGCGGTCGGGGTGCGCGGCCCGCTCGGCGTCCGTGCGGAAGTCGATGATCGTGCGCAGCCCGAGCGCCGCGACGGCCGGGTCGGCCGTCGGGTCGAGCAGGTCGAGCTGCCCGGAGCGGAAGGCGAGCCCCGGGCGCACCCTGCCGCCGTCGGCCAGCGGGGTGCCGCCCAGGTCACGGAGGTTGGTGACGGTGCTGGCGGGGAGGGGCTCGGCCATGGACGGGACTCCCGTACGGTCGGATATGTGGTGGTTTGTTCCACCCAGTGTCCCACCCGCCCCGCCGGCGACGCCGACGGCTACGTCAGCTGCCACCCGCTGAACTCGACCGTGCCGCGCGTCCCGTTCCCCCCGTTCGTCGCCGTCATGAACAGGCCCACGTCCTGCGTCGCCGCGGCTCCCGGCACCGGCACGGTGGCCACCGTCCGCCAGGTCGTCCCGCCGTCCGTCGAGCACGCGCCCGTGTACGTACCGCCGGAGCGGGTCAGCCGCAGCAGCACGGGCGCCTTGATCCCGGTGATCCGCTTGTACGTGTCGAGGGTGCCGTCGCCGTTCGTGTCGTACGAGAGGACCACCCCCTGGGACGGGGTCACCGACAGGTTCACGAAGCCCCGCGACCCGGGTGTGGCGAGGGAGTCGCGGACGATGATGCCCGCCCGCGCCCACGCGCCCGTGACCGCCTGCGCGTCGACGCGCAGCACCGCCACCGACCCGTCCACGAACCCGCCCTCGCGGTACGCCGTCCCGAACTCCGTCGTGCCCTTCCACAGGTCGGCGCCGCCGCCGTCGATCGCGAAGCGGTCGCCCGACTGCCCGAAGACCGCCGCGTTGTCGCTGTAGGTCTTCCACCCCGCCGCGAGCGGCCCGGCCTCGAAGAGGGTGCCCCTGTGCTCGTACGTGACCCGGTCCTCGCCCGCCGGCCCGTACCGCACGTCGATCGTGTACGGCAGCGGGCGCAGCGGCCGGTCGAGCGGTGTGCCCGGCGCGCTCGCCCGCCACGCCACCGTGCCCTCACCGGCGGGCGGCACGCTCGCGAGGAACGTCGGGCCCTGCGGCTGCGCGTCGATGCCCTTCAGCTCGAAGTCGACACGGCCCGTCGCGCGCAGCCCGTTGACGTTGTGGAAGACGGCCGCCACCCGCGCGTGCCCGCCTGGCGGGAACGCGGGCGGCTCGGCCGAGACCGTGACGGCGCCCTGGTACGGGGCCCGCGCGAGCACGTCCCGCACCCGGGCGGCCGTCCGGTACGCGTCCCCGTACGGGCGCAGCGGATAGTCCTTCCGCTCGCGCGTCCACGGCTCCTCGAACGCGAACCAGTTGACCGCCACCGGCTCCCGGCCCGCCGCCAGCGCGTCGCCCAGCTCGTCGAGCCACTTCTGCCAGCGCGGCAGGTAGAAGTCGGCCATCAGACCGTTCCACTCGCGGTTGCCGTACTCGTGCAGATTGCCCGGATCGGACGTGGCCCGGTCGCCCCACACCGTGATGAGCACCTTCGCGCACCGCTCGAACTCGGCGCGCTCGGCGTCGCTCGTGGCGAGAGCGCGGGCGTCCTGCACCCACGGGCCCAGCAGGAACGCCGGGTGCGTGCCCGTCACCTCGTCCGACAGGCGCATCAGCTTCAGCCACAGCGTCGACAGCGCCGCGAAACCGGCCCGGTCCTTCGCCGCGTACGCCGCCTTCAGCTGCGGCAGGAGCTGCCGGCTGCGGTGCGCGAGGGCCTGCCGCGCCACGTCCACCAGGTCGTACCTGTAGGCCGCGCTGCGCCGCAGATCCCCGGCCACCCCGAGGAGCCCGGTCAGCGCCGCGTCGAAGCGGGCCGGGTCGTAGGTGAGCGCGCGCGGCGCGTAGTAGGCGGCACGGTCGGCGGAGAGGTCCGGGCGCGCCGCGAACAGCGAGTCGTGCGGGTCGGAGCGCTCCACCGCCCTCTGCTGGTACGCCGTCTCGTGCAGCGCCTGCCACGCGGCGCGGGCGTCCTTGTCGCGGCGTCCGTAACGGAAGTCGGCGTACCCCGCGAACCAGGCGGCCCGGTCCAGGTCCCGGTCCAGCCAGGCCAGTTCGGACCAGAGCTCGAAGGCGGCCGGGTCGCGGTCCGTGCCCTCCGGCAGATACGCCGTGCCCGCGAGCGCGCTGCCCGGCTTGTCGCGCCACGCGAAGAACTTCTCCTCCCAGATGTGCGCGCGGGCCCCGATCGTCGTCCGGCCGCCGAAGTTGGGGATCGTGCCGAACGCGTACGGGGTGCCGCCCCAGTCCTTCTCGCGGTCCGTGACGGACGTGAACCGGTCCGAGACCCCGTCCACGATCAGCATCTTCTTCTTGTCGATCGCGTCGATCAGCTCGGGCAGCGGGTTCGCCTCCCAGCCGAGGATCACCCAGGTGGCGCCGGGGCGGTTCTTCTGGAGCGCCGCCTCCACGCCGCGCGCCGCGTCCGGCACCGGCACGTCCCCCGCCGTACCGCCCTCGTGCAGCAGGTCCATCTTGAACGCGTCGATCTCCCCGAAGAGGTCGCGCTGGTGCCCGTAGAACGACTCGGCGACCTGGGCGAAGGACGTGGTGCGCGGGTCGAGCCAGTCGGGCCGCTCGAAGCCGTGCCACACGCCCTGCGGCACGACGTGCGCGTCGCCGCCGTTGCGCTCCACGAAGCCCTCCGGCACGTGCCCGTAGTAGCCGGGCATCACCGGCTTCATGCCCAGCTCGCGCAGCCGGTCCGTGATCCTGCGGCCCAGCTCGGCGCGTTCCGCGATCAGCTCGGGCGAGAGCGGACCCCCGTACCCGGACAGGTTCTGCAACAGCCACCACGGCTGGTGCGAGGGCGCGGGGAGCCAGGCCCGCGACTCCTCGTCGCTGTAGCCGAAGTCCTTGAGGACGCGGTGGTAGACCGCCTCCATACCGGCGATGACCAGCACCTCGTTGCAGCCGTGCAGCGCGAGGATGTCGAGCTCGCGCTCCCAGTACGCCCAGCCGGCGAAGGGCGCCGTGTAGCCGTCGTTCGTGTCGTTGAGCGCGAACCGGTGGGGGAGCGGTGTCGACCGCGCCAGCGGCTTCGCCGGGGCGGGGAGCCGGCCGGGCAGGTCCAGCTGGCTGCCGTTCCAGGCGATGTGCGCGCCGCACACGTACTTCAGATACCAGTGGACCCCGGCCAGGATCACGGCCGGGGTCGTCCCGTACACCTCGACGCGGCCCGCTGTCCCGGAGACCCGGAAACGGTCCGTGCCGTCCTGCGGGGCGAGAAGTCTGAGTCTGAACTGGTCCGCGTGGTGCGGCAGCCGCCGCTTGAGCACGGCGAGCGCCGCGGACGTATCAAGGGCCGGTGCGGCGTGTGCGGCCGGGGCGACGCCCAGGCCTCCCAGGGTCGTACCGAGTCCGATGGCACCTGCCGTGCCGAGAACCGTGCGTCGCGATGGCGCGGACATACGTGGAACCCCCCTGCGTCGGATGGTGCGGCGCACGCTAACCGGGTGCACGTCCGTGCTCAACGGTGCGCACGGGTCTGGCGGGAACGTGTCGGCGTCCACCCGAGCCCACACGACCTACTCACACGACCTACTCACATGACCCAGGGAAACAGGAGAGTGCGATGAGGAAACTGCTGGTGGCGGGGGCCGTGGCCCTCGCGGTCTCGACGGCGGCCGGATGCGGCTCCGGGGACTCCGGCGACGGCGCGCCGAAGATCCCCCGAACGGCGTCCGGCACCCTGGAACAGCTCGCCCGCAAGGCCGGCTGCGACCCCGACGTGCAGACCGACGCCGAGGAGCTGCGCCAGGCCAACTGCGGTTCGGGAGAGGCCCGCTACGTCCTCGCCACCTTCGCCACCGACCGCGGCCAGGCCGAGTGGCTGGACGCCGCCGACGACTACGGCGGCACCTACCTCATCGGCCGCAAGTGGATCGCCGTCGGCGCCGACAAGGTCGTGACACGGCTGCGCGGCCGGCTCGGCGGGACCGTGGAGCGGTCCTCCTCGCACCACTCGGGGAGTAGTGGTGGTGGGGGTCACGAGGAGGGCGCTGGCTCCGGGCATTCGGGTCACCACTGAGCCGGCCGCGCAGCGGCCGGGGCGGGGGCCGCTCAGGTGCAGCGGTCCCCCCGGTTGATGCAGCTCGCCACGCGCCGCATCAACCGGTCGTCGAAGACGTTGATGAAGTCACCGTGGTCCGTGACCGGCTTGTGCAGCTGCTCGGGGAACGAGTCCACCGCGAAGCCGGGGCCCGGCGGCACGTCGTACACGATCCGCTGCACCAGCTGCGGGATCGCCTTGAAGCCCTGCGGGCAGGCGCCCGTCCTCGGGTCCTCGAAGGCCACGTGCGTCCGGTGGTTGGCGCTGTCGGTGTTCGTGCCGTCCCAGCAGCTCTGGAAGCGGAAGGAGCGCACGACCTTCGAACCGTCCGGGCAGATCGGGTACTTGTCCTTCAGCTGCCGGTTCTCGAAGCCGGTGCAGCTCCAGGAGGCGTTGGCGTTCGTCGGGCCGTTGGTGAAGGACTTCGCGTCGCCGGTGATGATCCGCAGGAAGCGCGGCATCGCGACGACCTTGCTCGTCGGGTTGCCGTCGAACTTCAGGGTGACGGACGACGGCGTCTGGATCTCGCCGACGTTCTGGTCCTTGCCGCCGCCGTCCGCGTCGACGTCGTTCTCGTCGTTGCCGTTCTGCAGGCGCAGCACCGGCCAGTAGTAGGTGGACTTGTCGCCCTGGTTGCGGCAGGTGGTGTCGCCGTCGGCGAGGTCGTCGTCGCTCGCGAAGGCGTCGTTGGCCTGGTTGCCCACGTAGTCGTGCATGTGGTGGGCGCCGTTGCTCACGCCGGGCGCGACGATCACGTTGTCCGGGTTGAACTTGCCGTTCGCGTTGCGCCCGCACTTGGTGGTGAAGGTGCCGCGCGACGCTCCGCTGCGGTTGCGTGCCGTGGTGACGTTGGGCTGGACGGACCGGATGTCGACGAAGTCGCTCGCCTCGGGGCCGTTGCCCTGGTTCTGGCCGCCGCCCCCGCCGCCGTCGTCGCCCGGCTGGGAGGCGCCGTCCGACGGCTGCGCGGACCCCTCCGGCGAACCGGCGGACGGCTGGGCGGAGTTGCCTGGGTCGGGCGACGAGCCGTCGCCGGTGCCGCCGCCGCTCGGCTGCCCGGCGCACTGCGCCATGCCGCCGAGGCCGTCCGGTGCCCGTCCGCCGGCCCGGTTGATCTCCAGGCGGATCCGTTCGAGCACCGCGCCCCGCTTGTCCTTCAGCGGGCCCAGGATCGCGTTCTGCACGAAGGCCGGATCCTGCGCGGCCGCGTCCCGGGTCGAGGCGAGGCGCTGGTACGCCTCCGTGATCTGCGTGTCCAGCGTGGCCAGTTCACCGTCGACCTCGCCCCGTGCTCTGTCCGGCACGTCGGGCAGCGAGGTGCCGACGTCCGGACAGTCGATCGTGGCGATCTGTTGTTGCTGCTGTGCGGCGTCGCTGCCCGCGTCCTGCCCGGTGCCGGAGGAGTTCTCTTCATGGGCCGACGCGTACACGTTGACCGCGACCAGCCCTCCTCCGCCCAGCAGCAGTGCGGCCGACGCGACGGTCATCCGCGTCGTCAGCGATGAGCGCCGTTTCCGTGAGGTGCGTCCCATGGGATTACGTACGCACCGCGGGGCCCCCGTGTTCAAACGGCTCCCCGAATTCTCTTCGGGCCCCGCGCATCCCGC